>JASLLZ010000002.1 GCA_030746775.1 Rhodospirillales bacterium
CTTGCCGTCCACTTCAAAGCCTTCATCCTCCTCGCGTGCGTTATGCTATGGATGCGATGAATGTCGATTCAGCCTAGGGCGCGCCGAAACGTAGTGACGTTTCTCGAATGGATCTAGAAACCGCTTCTGAGATTTCGACAATTGCGCAGCAGATCGTAGCAATCGTCGGGATAGGTGCGGCCGGAATCTGGGCCTATTACCGTTTTGTCAAAGGCCGCAAGTACGCCCCACGACTCACGATCGGTGTATCGGGAACCACAATTGCCAGAGCCGGCTCGACGTTTCTCGTCATCACCGTAAAGGTCCAAAATGTCGGCACTTCGCGCATTGACTTGGCGCAGAAAGGAAGCGGACTGGAGTTGAGCGGCTTAAGTAAGTTGGAAGATGTCGAAGAAGCGGAGAGCGTTCCTGCTCGTCAGCTTGCCACATGGGACATCTTGGAATCGCACAAGTGGGTGGAGCCTCTGGAGACGATCGAGGAGCAACGTCTTATACAATTGGAGGAGATTCCATTTGTAGCTCTTCAACTGTGGCTTCGAGTCGTAACCAATGGCACGGCGGTGGAAACAACACAGATCGTTGAGATGCTCGGTGAACCATGAGGGAGGATCGACCATGATTGTACCGATGGAAATGCCTCGCGGCCACGAAGGGGTCGTCCATCCCCCACTCCATTTCGAGAGGAACGGCGGGGACAAAGTCAAAACACCTAAGATCGAAGACGACAAGGAACGGCAACGACAACGCGAAAAACGACGAAGAGAGAAACTGGAAAAGAACCAATCGACTGGGGACAACAAAGGAAATGATGACCCAACATCGCCGAGAAACGAGTCCCGATGCTGCGACCAGCGAATTTTGATCTGGAACCCAGTATTACTCATGCACGTCGTCGCGACCTGAAACAGCATCGGTGATGTGTGGCGCTCCGCGGTGGGTTTTCCAAAGGTTCGCGGCGTGGCCGTAAGCCGGCCTATGGCTTAAGAGTTCACACCGGGGTGCCCCCGGAGGGATGAAACGGGTGGCGGATTTGGGCGAGGCCTCGAAGGCGGGCAGGTTGGGCCGGGCGATGTTCGATGGGGCCAATCAGCCCTGCTTCACCCTCG
Organism: Rhodospirillales bacterium; assembly: GCA_030746775.1. Taxonomy (GTDB): domain Bacteria; phylum Pseudomonadota; class Alphaproteobacteria; order Rhodospirillales; family JASLLZ01; genus JASLLZ01. The sequence continues at coordinate 1,107 of JASLLZ010000002.1, forward strand.
CCACCGTCTTCATCTTCGCGCCAAATCGCCTCCGCATCCGCTATGATCGGCCACGTTGCACCCGCCATCGTTGGGAATGATGATGAATGAAACAATCACCGGGGGCTGCCTGTGCGGAGCGGTTCGATTTGCCTGCTCGGGCAAACCGGGGCCCGCAGTCTACTGCCACTGCGCCGACTGCCGCAAAGGTTCGGGCAGCGCGTTCCATGTCGGTGTTCCGTTTTCGGCCAAATCCTTCGAGATCGTGTCCGGCACGCCGAAGGGTTTCACCAAGCGGGCGGACTCGGGCCGCGAACTCACCCGATACTTCTGCCCCGACTGCGGTTCGCCCCTCTACATTACGTCGGCAAGCCGCCCCGAGTGGATTTTTGCCAAGGCCGGGGCTTTGGACGACCCCGAGCGCGTCAAACCAACGAGCCAAATTTGGACCCGTTCTTCCGTTGCTTGGTCGACGATCAAGAAGGGACTGCCAAGCTTTGAGAAAGGCCGGAACTGATTGAGGCTCTAGGCGGCTCTGGCCTCCGGCGCTTCGTACATCGTGGGAGCGCCGAACTCGTCAAAGCTGAACAGTCGAAAGGCTCGATCGCCGTTGTAGTCGAGCACGCGCAGGTCGTCGCTCTCATGCAGGTCGCGAACCACGACGTTGAAGTGTCCCCCATACCGGGTTTTGGCGACCTCCAAAGGAATTTCATAGGCGATGAACTTGTCGATTCCCTTCGCGGCGAGCTTCTCCAGCAGGGCCGGCGCCGTTACCGAGTCGTATGAGGTGAGGATTACGAGAGGTCCGCTTCCGGTGAAAAGAATTAAGGCGATCATGATCTGTCTCCTCTTTTCCGACATCTCCAATTTGAACCCGATTCAGGGCTCGATTGCGCCGTGGCGGCAGTCGGCGCGCGAAAAACAGATGTAGCCCGAGAGGGTTCCAACCTGCCGCCGATCAGCCGGCCGCCGGCATGGATACCGCCTTCGCGCACGGCCGGCACATCGCCTCGAGGAAAGGCCGCGCGAAGGGGTCCGCCAAGACAGGCGGCCCGGGTCTAGCGAAGGGACTGACGGTCGGCCGTCACACTATTTCGTCCGCCATTTCCATCGTGGCTTCGTCGAACGCGGGCATGGACGATATCTTTCCGTACCCCTGCTTCGTGTACCACAGGCTGAAACCGAGCATGACATAGGGGTCCGACACCTCGACGACGTCGATGAAATCGTGGACACCTTGGGTGTAGTAAACGTCCTCGATGGTGATCCCCAGTTCGTCCGCCTTTGCGCGGACCGATTTCATCCTTTCCTTCTGGCGCCCGATCCAGTCCGGGCCCAGATTCCCCGCCAAGATATACTTCATGACTGCCTCCTGATCGAGTTGCGGTATCGAAGGTTGCAAGCCAGACAACCATTTTATCACGTTGCCTCGGCATCGGCGACCGCGGCGAAACGGGCCCGAAGGCGATACGCAATGCGACACGGCGGCCACCTTTCAGGGGTCGGCGTTGTGGCCGTAAGCAGACCCATGGTTTATATCTACACACCCTTGTGCCCCCGGAGGGATGAAACGGGTGACGGATTTGGGCGAGGCCTCAAAGCTGGGCAAGTTCGGCTGGGCGATGTTCGATTGGGCCAATCAGCCCTTCTTCACCCTTATCACCACATTTATCTTCGCGCCCTATTTCGTCTCGTTCGTGGTCGGCGACGCGGTGCGCGGCCAGGCGCTGTGGGGGTATACGCAAGGCATCGCCGGCGTCGCCGTCGCGCTTATGGCGCCGTTTCTGGGCTCCATCGCCGACGCCGGCGGCCGGCGCAAGCCATGGATCGGGGCTTTCACGGGGCTTGGCGCCGTCGCGTCGTGCGCCTTGTGGTTCGCCATCCCGGGCGCCGACGCGGGCGGCCTGGTCTTGACCATGGCGATGATCGTCGTCGCCACCATCGGCGTCGAGTTCGCCATCGTTTTCAACAACGCCATGCTTCCCAGCCTGACCGGCGAGCGGAACATCGGCCTGCTGTCGGGGTTCGGCTGGGGCCTCGGCTACGTCGGCGGCCTCCTTGCCCTCATCGTCGTCCTGTTGGGGTTCAGCCTGCCCGAGGCGCCGCTCCTTGGCATCGACAAGGCGGCGCACGAACACGACCGGCTGGTCGGGCCGTTGTCGGGCCTGTGGTTGGCGCTGTTCGTCGTGCCCCTGTTCGTCTTCACCCCCGATGCCGAGAGCCGCGGGCTCCGGCCTCTGGCGGCGGTGCGCCAGGGCGTCGCCACCCTCGTGGAAACGCTTCGCACGCTCGGGCGCTACCGCAACATCGCCCTCTATCTCGTGGCGCGCATGTTCTATTACGACGGCCAGTCGGCGATCTTCGCTTTCGGCGGCATCTACGCCGCCGGCCTGTTCGGCTGGACGACGACCGAGCTTGGCCTGTTCGGCATCATCTTGATCGTCTTTGCCGCCGTCGGTGCCTTCGTCGGCGGCTGGCTCGACGACCGGCTGGGCTCGAAGCGGTTCATCACGCTCGCCGTCTTGGGCTTGATCCTCGGCACGCTGGGCGTGGTTTCGATTGCCGACGGCCGGGCGTTCTTTTTCATGGCCGTAGGCATGCCGACGGCGGCGACGGGGCTGTTCGCCTCCGAGGCCGAGCGCATTTTCCTCGCCGTCACGGTCGTGCTCGCCGTTTCGGGCGGCCCGGCCCAGGCCGCCAGCCGCACCCTGCTGGCGCGACTGGCGCCAAGCGCCATGATGGGCGAATTCTTCGGGCTCTATGCGTTGTCGGGCAAGGCGACGGCCTTCATGGCGCCCCTTTCCGTCGCCCTGTTGACCGAAGTCTTTCACAGCCAGCGCGCCGGCATTGCCGTGGTGCTTGTCTTTCTCGTCGTCGGCCTCGGATTGCTTCTATTCGTCAAGGAGGAACGCGCGCCGGCGCTCCACTAAACGTTGAAACCTGGCCTCCGATGATCGACAATCGCCATCCCGGCCGCCAAGGAACCGACGCCCGATGACCTTTCCCGACAAAAAGTTCGCCGACGTCGCCGCCTACTTCGATGCCTATGCCAAGCGTCTGGCCGCCGCCGCCGCGTCGGTCGACCGCTCCGCCCTGGCCCGGGCGGCGGCCATCCTGGACGACGCCTACGCGCGCCATGCCGGTGTTTTCGCCTGCGGCAACGGCGGCTCGGCGTCGATCTCCAACCACCTGGTCTGCGACCACCTGAAAGGCGTTCAGACCGACACCGAGGTCAGGCCCCACGTCCATTCGCTCGCCACCAACATGGAACTCTTGACCGCCATTGCCAACGACCTCAGCTACGATGATGTCTTCGTCTATCAGCTTCGCACCCTGGCCAAGGCGGGCGATGTTTTGATCACAATCTCGTCGTCGGGCGATTCCGAAAACGTGGTGCGGGCCGCGACGTGGGCGCAGGGCAACGGGCTCAAAGTGATCGCCTTCACCGGCTTCGACGGCGGCCGCACCGCCGGCCTGGCAACGGCCCATCTGCACGTCGCGGGCGACAACTACGGCGTCATCGAGGATGCCCACCAGTCCGTGATGCACGTCCTGGCCCAATACCTGCGCCAGGCGCGCATGAACGAAGGCCGGATCGCCCAGCGCAAGTTCTAGGGTAGTTTATTTGTACGGCACCGGGCCGGTGCCGTATACAAAAATCAGTGCCGGAAATGGCGCATGCCGGTTAGGACCATGGCGATGCCGGCGTCGTCGGCGGCGGCGATGACTTCGTCGTCGCGCATGCTGCCGCCGGGCTGAATGACCGCCGTGGCGCCGGCCTCGATGGCCGCCATCAGGCCGTCGGCGAAGGGGAAGAAGGCGTCCGACGCGGCCACCGACCCGACCGCCCGGCTTTCCGCCAGCCCCGCCGTCTCGGCGGCCTCGCTTGCTTTCCAGGCCGCGATGCGCGCCGAATCGACGCGGCTCATCTGGCCCGCCCCGACGCCGACCGTGGCGCCGTCCTTGGCGTAGACGATGGCGTTCGACTTGACGTGCTTGGCGACCGTGAAGGCGAAGCGCAAGTCGGCCATCTCGGCGTCGTTTGGCGCGCGCTTGGTGACCACCTTCAAGGCCTCCGCGGTCAGCGCCGCGTCGCGTCCCTGAAGCAAGTAGCCGCCGGCGAGTGAGCGCAGCACCATCCCGGCGCCGCCCGCATCGGGCATGGCGCCGGTGACCAGCACGCGCAGGTTTTTCTTGGCCGCCAGGACGGCGCGGGCGTCGGCGTCGATCTCGGGCGCGATGACGACCTCGGCGAACAGCTTGGCGATTTCGCCGGCCGTGGCGCCGTCGAGGGCGCGGTTGACGGCGATGATGCCGCCAAACGCGCTCACCGGATCGCATGCCAGGGCCTTGGCATAGGCCTGGCCCAGGCTGTCGGCCATGGCCGTCCCACAGGGGTTGGCGTGTTTGATGATGGCGCAGGCCGGTGCCTCGAATTCGGCCACCAGTTCGAAGGCGGCGTCGGTGTCGCCCAGGTTGTTGAAGCTCAGTTCCTTGCCTTGGATCTGCTCGGCCGCCGCCACCCCGGGCCGGGCCTCGCCGCCGACGTAGAGCGCCGCGTCCTGGTGCGGGTTCTCGCCATAGCGCAGGCGCTGTTTCAAGGTGCCGGCGAAGGCCATGCGGCCGGGGAAAGGCTCGCCAAGGACGCCGTTGAACCAGGTCGCGATGGCGGCGTCGTAGGCCCCCGTTCGGGCATAGGCGGCGGCGGCCAGGCGGCGGCGGAACTCAAGGCTCGTGGCGCCGTCGCCCGCCGTCATCTCGTCGATCACGGATTGGTAGTCGCCGGGGTCGACGACCACCGTCACCCGGTCGTGGTTCTTGGCGGCGGCGCGGATCAGGGCCGGGCCGCCGATATCGATGTTTTCGATCGCGGTGGCGAAGTCGGCGCCGCCCGCCACCGTCGCCTCGAAGGGATAAAGATTGACCACCAGCAGGTCGATCGGCGCGATGGCGTGGGTTTTCATCGCCGCCGCGTGCTCGGCGTTGTCCTCGATGCCGAGAAGGCCGCCGTGGATCGCCGGGTGCAGGGTCTTGACCCGGCCATCCATGATTTCGGGGAAACCGGTGTGGTCGGAGACCTCGGTCACCGGGACGCCGGCGTCGCTCAGGGCCTTGGCCGAGCCTCCGGTGGACAGAATCTCAACGGCATGCTGAGCCAAAAAGCGGCCGAACTCGGCAAGGCCGCTCTTGTCGGACACCGAGATCAGGGCACGGCGGATCTTATGGGACATGGGCGGGCGACCTCGATTTCATAAGCGGGAGCACAGAGGGGATATAGCAAACCCGGCCCCCGTCGGACCAGCGTCATTTCACTCCGATGCATCGGCTCGCCAGGGATCGTATTCCGGCACCAGGGCGCGCATCATCGCCGTGACGCGGTCGGGGTCGGGCCGGCGCGCGGCATCGGCCAGGTCGGCGATGGCGCGGGCCAGCTCGGCGCCGTCGGCGAGGCGCGGCGACGCCAACAAGATGCCCTTGCATTGAGTCGCCACCAGGGGCTCGCCGCCGTGGAACGTTTCCTCGGCCAGTTTTTCGCCCGGGCGCGCGCCGACGATGTCGATCTTGATGTCGATCCCGGGGCGCAGGCCGGCCAGGCGGATGACCTGCTTGGCAAGGTCCAGGATGCGCACCGGCTCGCCCATGTCGAGGACGAAAATCTTGCCCTCGTGGCGCGCCCCTTCGCCGCCCAGGGCCGAGGCCTGGAGGATCAGCTCCACGGCCTCCCTGACGGTCATGAAAAAGCGCGTCATGGCGGCATCGGTGACGGTCAGGGGCCCGCCCTGGGCAAGCTGCTTTTGAAACAAGGGCACCACCGAGCCGGTGGAGCCCAGGACATTGCCGAAGCGGACGGTGACGAAGCGCGTTCCGTCGCCGTTACCCCGTTCGACATCCAAGGCCTGGCAGTAGGACTCGGCGATGCGCTTGGTGGCGCCCATGACGCTGGTCGGATTGACCGCCTTGTCGGTCGACACCATCACCATCAGCGGCGTTGCCGCCTGGCGGCAGGCGTCGGCCACGTTGACGGTGCCGACGACGTTGGTCATGACCCCTTCGGCGGCATTGGTCTCGACCAGGGGCACGTGTTTCAGCGCCGCGGCGTGGAAGACGATGTCCGGCGCCGCATCGCCGATGAGCCGAATAAGGCGGTCGCGGTCGCGGACGTCGCCCAGTTGGGCATGGCGTGAAATCCCGGGCCGGCGCCCGGCCAACTCCAGATCGATGGCATAGAGGTTGAACTCCGAGTTATCGAGGAGCGACAGGTGGGCCGGCGAGAAATCCGCCACCTGGCGCACCAGCTCGCCGCCGATGCTGCCCCCGGCGCCGGTCACCAGGACGCGCCTGCCTTCGATCAGGCGCCCCATGGCGTCCCGGTCCAGAGGCGTCTGCGGGCGGCCCAGCAGGTCCTCGATGGCGACCGGCTTGACTTCCAGTTCGTCGGCGATGCCGCTCTTGAAGTCGGTCAGGCGCGGCAGCCGGGCCAGGGTCATGCCCAGAACCTCGGCGGTGTCCAAAAGTGCCGCCACCTTGGCCCCTTCGATGTCATCCTTGGTCAGGATCAGGCGTTGCGGGCGGGCGCCCCGTTCGTTCAACGACGCGACGACGCCCGGGATGGCGTCCAGGGTCCCCAGTACCTCGACGCCGTGGATGCGTTGGCCGACCCGGTTGTGGCGCTCGGAAACGATTCCGGCAATGGAGTAGTTGGCGCCGTGCTGGCGCGCCAGGGCGCGGATGAACAGTTCGGCGCCGTCTTCCGAGCCGACCAGAAGGACCGGGATGCGGCGCCGGCCTTCTTCCTCCAAACGCCATTCGAAGCGGCGGTCCTTGATCAAGCGATAGAGAAAGCGTGGCCCGCCCAGCATCGCCATCAAAACGAACCAGTTGATGACCAAGAGCGACCGGGGCAGCGCCTCGAGGCGCGTCCACAAGAACATGACAAGGAGGAAGAGGAGGACGGCGAGCGTCGTCGAGCGGGCGATCGCCACCAGGTCGTTGAGCGACGCATAGCGCCACACGCCGCGGTAAAGGCCCATGAACCAAGAGACCGCGGCCGCGACCACGGTGAACAGGACGGTTCCCTGTACCAGGAGCGTCGGCGAGTAGATGTAAAGTTCGTCGCCAAGCCGAAGATAGAGCGACAGCGCGAACGAGCCCGCCGCCATCACGATGTCGTGGACGAAAGCCATCGAGGGGCGATTCAAACGCGGCAGCCATGACGGCATCATTGAGACGTTTCTCCTTCCCCTCGCGCCTGGAACCAGGCCGCCGTCTCGCTCAGGCCCTGGGTCAGGGTAAACGGCGGCGTCCAGCCGAGCTGGCGGCGGATTTTTCCGTCATCGACCACCAGGCTGTCAAGCAAACGAGCGACTGTGGCCGATTTGCCGACGGCACTGCCGGCCAGCCTCAGGATACCCCCCGGCATGGAAAACAGCCGCGCCGGCCGGCCCAGGGCTTGGGCGGTGTGACGCACAAGCTCGGCCGTGGAAACATCCTCGCCGTCGCTGAGCAAATACGTCTCGCCGACGGCCGCCGGATGATCCAAGCAGCCCACGATGGCATCGGCCAGGTTGCCGACAAAGATCAGGCTGCGCCGGTTGGCCGCCCCCGCCAAGGGCAAGGGCGTCCGGGCCTGGCAAACCTTGAGCAAGGCCAGAAAATTGCCCCCGACGCCGGGCCCGTATACCAACGGCGGCCTCAAGATCACGGCCTCCAGGCCGGTGCGCCGGGCGATCGCGGCCAAGCCCGTCTCCGCTTCCGACTTGGAAACCGCGTAGGGGTCGGCGGGGGTCGGCGTATCGCTCTCGCGAAAGGGCGCCGCCGCCGTCCGTTCGCCGTTTACCTTGACGGTGCTGAGAAAGACAAAGCGTCCGACGCCGGCCGCCCCCGCCGCCTCGGCAAGGCGGAGCGTGCCTTCGGTATTGGCTTGGCGGTGCCGTTGGGCGGCGTCGGCGGTGTCGTCCATTACATGGACCCGTGCCGCCAGGTGGACCACCGCCTGGACGCCGCCAAGGGCCGGACGCCAGTCGGTCCGGGGGCCGAGGGGGCTGGTGACGTGGACGTCATCGACATCAAGGCCCTGCACCGCCGCCTTCTCGCGCGTCGTGATAGCGACCCGGTATCCGGCGGCGCGCAACACCGGGCATAGGGCGCGGCCGACAAATCCGCTAGCGCCGGTGACAAGGATGCTTTTCATGACGGCTGAAGGGCCGCCACTTCGCCGCCCCGCCCCTGGGCCGCCAGGTCAAGGACCCCGATCATCTGGCGGGCCTGGCGTTCACGGGTGTGCAGCGGCGCGGCGGCCAGGCTGCGCTCGCCATAAGCGCGGCGCAAGGTGTCGTCTTCAAACAGTTTCATTGTGGCCCGGGCCAGGGCGTCCGGGTCCTCGGCGGGAACCCAGATGCCGGCCTGGTCGGTGGCCAGGATGCGGCTTGCCTCGCCGTCGGGCGAGGCCACCATCAGGGGCAGGCCCATGCCCATGGCCTCGAACATCTTGGACGGGATGACCTCACGGAAGACGGGTGAATTCCTTAAATGCACCAGCGCCACGTCGCACAGGCTCCACACCGCCGCGATATCGTCCTTCGGCTGCGGCGGCATGAAGATCACGTTGTCGAGTCTTCTTTGCCGGGCCTCGGTCATCAGCTTGGTGCGTTCGGCGCCCGATCCGACAAGTATGAAGCGCAGGCGCTCGACGTGGCGCATGCGGTCCGCCGCGTCAAGGACGCTGCCCAGCGCATGGGCCATGCCGTGGGTGCCGACGTAGCCGACCACGAAACACCCCTCCAGGCCCCACATTTCGGCCAGCCCCTTGTCGCGCGGACGCGGGCCATAACGCGACAGGTCGACACCGTTGACGACGACGGCGATCTTGGCGGGCGAGGTGCCGCGCGCCGTCAGGTTTTCCTTGAAGGCGCCGGTCAGCGCGACGACGCATTCCGAACGCCGGTAAAGATAAAGCTCGAGCTTCTCCATCATCCTCAGCGACAACCCTTCGTGCAGCGCGCCGACGGCGACGATCGACGCCGGCCACAGGTCGCCGAGTTCGAAAACGAAGGGGACATTGCGCGCCGCGCCAAGCCCCCAGCCCGCCACGGCGGCGAAGAACTGGGGCGAGGTGGCGACGATGACGTCGGGCCAGGACTCGCGTAGCCCGGCGGCGAAGCCGGTCGCCATAAAGCTGAGGAAATCGAGTGTCCTGAGAACCACCCCTTCGTTGCGGGTGATGAAGGTCTTGACCCGCACGACGCGGATGCCCGACATCTCCTCGCTCTGACGCCACAGGTTTTCGTATCCGGGGAAGAGCTTGCCGCGCGGAAAGTTGGGGGCGCAGGTCACCACGGTGACGCGGTGACCCCAATCGACCCAAAAGCAGGCACGCTCGTAAACGCGGGTTGCGGCGGCGTTGGTTTCGGGCGGGAAATTCTCGGTCAGGAACAGGATGTGCATGGTTATCGCCGTTGGTCGGGATCCGGGGCCGCCGGCCCCTTCATGCCCGGCCCCAAGTGGAAAAGCAACGCCCAGACCACCGCCGCCGCGCCGCCAAGGGCGGGCCAGGGCCAGCCAAGGGCGGCCACGACGGCGAGGGCGATCAGGCCCAGGTTGGCGATTACGACGGCGCCGACGACGGCACCGTGGCGCCGGCCCCGTTGCACGGCGCGCTGGTAGAAATGCTCGCGATGGGCGCGCCACACGGCGGCGCCGCGCAGGCCCCGTCTGACCAGGGTGATCGACGCATCGGCCAGGTAGTAAAGGGGCAGAATCAGGGCCGGAGCCCAATATCCCTGGGCCGCGAGATCAAGCAGAAGCCAGCCCAGCAGAAAGCCCAGGGGAACGCTGCCGACGTCGCCCAAGAAGATGCGCGCCGGCTGCCAGTTCCACCACAAAAAACCAAGCGCCGCGGCGATGGCGGCCAGTCCATACAGCGCCGTGGCGTCGTCCATGCCGGCGATTACGGCAACCACCGCGACGCCGGCGCCGAGCGATGCGGTCTCGGCCCCGGCCAGGCCGTCGATGCCGTCCATGAAATTGAACAGATTGATGAACCAGAGCCACAACAGGCCGGCGGCGGCTCCATCCATGCCGGCCGGCAGAAGGCCGCCAAAATAGGCTCCGCCGCCCGGCGACGCCAACAGAACGGCGGCCACCGCGGCGGCCTGAAATGCCAGCCGCCCCGCCACCGGCAAACCCTTGAGATCGTCGATCCACGACACGACGCCAAGTCCGAGCGCGGCGCCGCACAGGACGAAGCCGGCGCGCGCCTGATCGGCGCCGGCGGCGGACCCGATGGCGAGCCAGGCAAGGATCAGGACGGAGACGACGGCAAGGCCGCCGCCGCGCGGCGTCGCCACCCGGTGGCTGCTGCGTTCGTTGGGCAGATCGAGGATCGCCCGGCGCCGCAGAAGCCACAGGACAAGTCCCGTGCCGACGACAGAGGCGGCGAGCACGGCAAGGAAGAAAACGGCGGCGAACCAGCCCATGACGAGAGTCTACCCCGAACCCGGCAACAAAAAAACCGCCCCGAAAGGCGGTGTAAGGCAATCGCATTCAGGCGCCGCCCCCATTCCGTCACCTTGGAAACCGCGCCCCGGAATAATGTGGAACCACAGAGGCACAGAGGCACAGAGGCACGGAGGAGACAGGACACAAAAGCGAAAGCAGGCATTTTTTAGAATCCGGCGCGGAGCGCCATCCTTTCTCCTTTTATTCTCTGTGCCTCTGTGCCTCTGTGGTCAAAATAGAGCGTTCGGCCCTCGCGCGGCTCCCGGATTCCGGGTTCGCACTGTCGCGCGCCCCGGAATGACGGCGAATTTTATGGGGTTGTCCTGGGCTGGTGCCGCGCGTTGTCAAGAATTCGGTTGGCGGCGGAAATGCCATTTGAGGACGGTGTCGCCCGCCGCCAGGGGCTTTTCGACGACGATCTGGCGGCTCTGGTGCATTTCGCCGAAGTGGGGCGCATAGACGCTGTCGTCGAGGCGCGGAGCTTCGCCCGGGGCCTCGAACAGCCACGTCCCCATGCCCGGCGCCTCGAGGCTGAGGCCGCCGCCGGCGCCGAGCGCCACCCGGACATCGGGGTGCAGGTGAAAGCGCGCCGCCATGCGCCGTTGGTTGCCGCCGGCCTTGGTCCTTTGCACGCGATCCTCGCCGCTCAACCGTGCGCCGTCGCGGGTGAGCGACAGGCGGCGGTGATGGATCAGGCCCAGGCGCCGGTATCCGTCGTGGCGTCCGACGACGGAGATTTCGTCCGCGTCATCGCGGCGCCGGCCGTCGACGTCGCGGGGCCGGCGGCCGAGCCGGAAGACGCCGTAAACCTCGGCGCTGTCGAGGCCGTCGATGTCGACCGTCGAGTGGGCGGCGGTGCCGCGCAGGCGGTTGCGCCAGGCGGCGTCCTGATAGGCATAGGTGCCGCAGTTGACGACCAGGCGCTGGACGCCGACCGAGAACTCGAAGGCCAGGGTATCGGCGTGGGCATGGGCCGGAAGCGCGTCGGGACAACAGCGCCCGGTATCGACCACGGCCACGGCATCGCCGGCGGCCAGCCGGTGATAGCCGGCCTGGCCAAGGCTTTCGGGGGCCTTGGGCGGGTCGCCCACCAGCTTGTCGAGGCTGGCCAGGCGAGCCGGATCGCCGATGTCGCCGTCGTTGAACAAGGCCAACCCCCCATCGCCCAAACGGAAAAACGCAAGGGCCAGGGCCATGCGCCCGATGGCGTCGTCCAGCCACGGGGGGGTGCCGTCGGTCTCGGTCAGCAGGGCGCGAAGATCGATCAGGTCGCCTAGAACCTGAAGGTGGTAAGCCGGCGAGCGTTCATAGTGGCAGCCGTCGGCCGGAACCTGGCCGGCCACGGCTCCGGCCAGGGCCTTGAGGGCGGCGGCGCCCAGTTCGGCCCGGCCGGCCAGGCAACGGCCGGCGGCGGCCAGGGCCTTGAGATTCTTGATCAGGTGGTTGCCGCCGATGTCGCGCTCGACGACGCGCCCAAGGTGGCGCGCCTGACGGTCGAGGGATTGAACGAAACGGTGCCGCCAGGCGTCGTCGGCGCCTTCAAGAACGAACGGCGCGTGGCACAGCCAGGCGTAGACGCGCAGCGACAGCGGATAGGGGTGCCAGGCAATGCCGCCGGGCCGCGGATGGGCGTCCATCCACTCGCCGATAAGGGCGCGGGCGTAAACGGCGCCCTCTTGCGCCTCCCGCAGGTCGGCCAGCCATTCGAAGTAATGCAGCGTAAAGCGCCACAGAAGCGACTGCTCCCGGGCCTGCCAGTCGACCGGCCGGGCGAAGGGATGGTCGCGTCCGATGAGGCGGATTTGGCCGTCGCGGATGCGCTCGCCGTTGGCCGCCTGGCCCGGCCACAGGCGGGGGGGAGCGGCCGTGATCGCCGCCTCGCCGTCGGGTGCCAGACACCAGCGGTCGTAAAGGGACGAGGCGTACCAGGGCGCCAGCGCGCGGCGGCCGAGGCGGCGCCCGACCTGAACCGGGCGCAGATAGCGGAGCGTGCGCAGAACCGGGGTCATTGGGCGGTGCGCCAGGCGTCGAGAACCAGCAAGGACCAGATCTTGAGCGAATGATCGCGCCGGCCGCGGCGCTGCTCGTCGAGGAGGCGTGCCACCGGCGCCCAGGCCAGGCCGGCGGCGGCCATGGTGTCCGGGGTCAGGCGTTGGGCGACAAGAGCGGCCAGGTCGCTTTTCAGCCACACCCCCATGGGCGGGTTGAACCCTTGCTTGGGCCGGTTAACCACGGCGTCCGGCAAAAGACGCCGCGCCACCGCCTTCAACAGGGTTTTCATTCCGCGGTGGAAACGAAGTTCGGGGGACAGCCGTTGCACCGCCTCGATGACCCGGTGGTCGATGAGGGGCAGGCGCAACTCAAGACCGTGGCGCATGCTCATGGCATCGCCGTAGGCGAGCAGGTTGCCGGGCAGGAAGGACAGCACATCGGTCTGCTGCATGGCGTCGAGCGGCCGGTCGGACGGCGCCGTTTCGTACAATTCGGCGATCGGGCGCCCGGGCACGCCGCCGTCGCGGCCGTCGCCGCCGAGCAGGGCGTGGCGCTCGGCGGGATCGAAATATTCGACCCAGGCGGCATACATTTCGCTGTTGCAATTATTGGCGCCGGCCAGGAACTGCCGCGCCCGGCGCAGCGAATGTCGGCCCCGGCTGCTTTCGGGGATGAAGCGCGACAGGGGCGCCACGACGCGGCCCCGCAGCCAGCCCGGCAGGCGACGGTAGCGCTCGGCCAGAAGCCCGCCGCGATAGCGCGGATAGCCGGCGAAGACCTCGTCGCCGCCGTCGCCGGCCAGGGCCACGGTGACGTGCTCGCGGGTCTTGCGCGACAGGTCGTGAATCAACAGCGCCGTCGGGTTGCCGAAGGGCTCGCCGAAGGCGGCGACGGTGTCGTCGAGAAGGTCCGTCAAACCGCTGCCGGCGGCCAATTCCGTGTGGTTGGTGCCCAGGTCGTCGGCGACCCGCCGGGCCCAGCGGCTTTCGTCATAGGCGGCTTCGGCGAAGGTCATGGTGAAGGTGTTGATGGGCCGGCCGCCCTGGCGGCGCGCGTTCTCCGCCATCAGGGCGGCGATTACCGAACTGTCGATGCCGCCCGACAGGAAGCAGCCGATGGGAACGTCGGCCACCATGCGGTCGACGACGGCCAGGCGGATTGCCGGCAAAAGCTCCTCGGTCGCCTCGGCGACGCCGATTTCGCGCCCGCCGGTAAACCGGGGCCGCCAATAGGGCTCGATTTTGAAGCTACCGTTGCGCCACCGCAACATATGTCCCGGCGCCAGCTTTCGGATGCCCCGGTGGATGGTCTTGGGGGCCGGAACGTAGAGGCAGGCAAGGTATTCCGACAAGGCCTGGCGGTCGATGCCCAGGTCGATGCCGGGGTGCGCCTTGAGCGCTTCGATCTCCGATGCGAAGGCCAGGTTTCCGCCGTTCAGCGGCGCGTAGACCAAGGGCTTGATGCCAAGCCGGTCGCGCACCAAAAGAAGTTCACTCGTCTCCCGGTCCCACAGCGCGAAGGCGAACATGCCGACCAGGCGGTCGAGCGCCCGGGTCCCCTCGCGACGCAACAAGATCAAGAGCACTTCGGTGTCGCTGGCCGAACGAAAGCGCTCGCCCTTGGCCTCCAATTGGGCACGCAGATCCGGGTAATTGTAGATTTCGCCGTTGAACGACAGGACGTAGCGCCCGCAATCCGACGTCATGGGCTGGGCGGCGGCCGGGCTAAGGTCGATGACGGCAAGGCGGGTATGGGCCAAACCGGGGCCGCCGTCGTCTTCTTGCCACAGGCCCATGCCGTCGGGACCGCGATGGCGCAAGCGGTCGCGCATGCGGGCCAAGACGGCCGCCGATGCCAAGGTGCTGCCGGCTATCCCGCACATGGTTTGGATTGGCCGATAATGGGGGCCTCAGCGAGCCACGTTGTAACGCAAGATACACCAGATCGCCCTGAAGCCGTCCTTCCAGGTGATTTTCTTGCCGTCCTCGTAGGTCCGCCCGGCATAGCCGATGCCAACCTCGTAGATCCTGGGCCGCGGTTTGAGGTGGCTGATCTTGGCGGTGATTTCGGGCTCGAAACCAAATCGATCCTCCTTGATAACGATGCCCTTGATAATGGGGCCGCGGAAAACCTTGTAGCAGGTCTCCATGTCGGTCAGGTTGAGATCGGTGAACATGTTCGACATCAAGGTCAGGAATTTGTTGCCCAGGCTGTGCCAGAAATAGAGCACACGGGCGCTCTCGCCGCCCTTGAAGCGCGACCCATAAACCACGTCGGCGCCGCCGTCGACGATGGGTCTCAGCAACTTCGGGTATTCCGCCGGGTCGTATTCCAGGTCGGCGTCCTGAATCAAGACGATGTCGCCGCCGGCGACATCGAAGCCGCTGCGCAAGGCCGCCCCCTTGCCCCGGTTTGCTTCGTGGCAGAGGACGCTGACGCGATCGTCCTTGGCCGCCTGGGCCCGGGCGATGTCCGCCGAGCCGTCCGTCGAGGCGTCGTCGACGACGATGACTTCCAACGCCAAGCTCAAGGTGTCGGCGCCCAGCACCCGCTCGACGACCGTCTCCAGAGTCGCCGCTTCGTTGTAGCACGGGATGACGACGGAAAGTTTCATGGCGCTCCGATTATCACGTTCAGGCGATCCCCATCACCGAAAAGGACACCTTTGCGGCGTCACCGTCAAGATATCGAAGGTCGCCACGCCGGCCGCCAGATCGGGCAAGGTGCGCGACGCGAAGGCGCGCGCCGTCACTATTTTCACCGGCGCGGCGCATCCCGACTGGCGAAGGGACCCGCTCAAGCGCTCGAACGTCGGTTGGTCCTTGGCGTCGTTGCCGGACCGGCGAACGGCCAAATGGGTAATGCCCAAGCGCCTGGCCTGAGCATAAAATCGTTGCGGCGCGGCGGTGGCCGGCGACAGGTCGAGCAAGGCCTGGTTGACGGGATGGGCAAAGTAAGCCGGGACGTCGAGCAAATAGAGCAATTGCCGGTCGCCAAGCGCCACGCGGTCGGTGGCCGAGAGGTTGGCGTTGAGCCACTTCGCCAGCCCGTATCGGGTGACGTTTTGTTCGAAAAACGCGTCGCGGCTGTCGCCGGCCAGCCAGTGGCGCGCATAGGCCATGGTGAATATCGCCTGTCCCGCCAGTTGCAGGGCGATGGTGAAGGCGAAAACGGCGATCATGGGCCGCCAAAAGGCGCTCCGGTCACGCATCGCCGCCGCCGCCGCCATGACGCATAACAAAAGCAACGGATAAAGGGGCAGCAAGTGGCGCACCCGTTGCGAAGAGCCGGTGAAGAACCACAAAGCGTAATGAAGGGCGACGAGAACGGCGATCGGGGCCAGGGCGCTTGATCCGAGTCGATGCCGCCTGGTCCACACACCGGCCATGGCGAACGGCACCATCAGAAGGACGAACGGACCCAAACCGGTGCGCCCCGATTCCATCACCGCGTCGCCCATCAAGGTGGCCCGGAAGGGATAAAGCAGAAGCCACAGCGGATTGCGCGAGACCACCGTTTCCCGGCCAAAAAAGACGTCTTGCAGAAAATCGGCATGGGATTGATCCCAGTATCCGGGGCCGGTGTATTCGATCCACCCGAATAGCAGGGGAAACACGGGATCGCCGGAATGGACCCAGTTCCAGCCGTACCATTGGCTTCCCGCCAACACCGCGCCGGCGGAGAATACCGCGCCACGCCGCAGCCAGCCGCGGCCGGCGAGGAGTGTCAATCCGGCCGCGACGACGAACACGCCGCCTAGATATTTCGATCCCATGTAGAAACCGGCCATCACGCCGGCCAGCAAGGCATATCGGACAGGTCCTCCCCTGAGTGCCGTGGCGACCCCAAGGGCGGCGACAAGCACGAACATGGCCATGCGTGTCTCGACCTGTCCGTTGCCGGCGCCGTAGAGAACGGTCGGTGTGGTGAGGAGGACGAGGGTCGCGGCCAATGACCAGGTCACACCAAGATAGCGCCGGCAAACGGTGTAAAACAGGGCCCCAGCCGCCCATCCGCTGACCATGGTCCATAGGGTCAAGGCGGTCTCGCCCCCCAGTCCGAGGGCCGGGATATAGGTCATTTGGACCAACAAGGGCACCGCGCCATCGACGGCGCGGGGGATGAATTCCAGGCGCCCGGCGGCGAGGAATTGCTTGGGCAGGGCGAAATGATAGGCCAGGGAATCGGCGTCGGCGGGAGGCGCCAGGCCTTCCATGAGGTCGAACGCCGCCACCGCGCACAGGACGGCCGCCAGCGACCAAAACACCGCGTCGCGGCCGACCTCGAGGGGTGCCACCAGGGGACGGCCAAGAAGCAACACGCCGAGCGCGCCGGCCACGAGAACGGTGAACAGAACCGGTTGGTTCAGGAGCCCCAGGGCGCCGATAAAGAAAACGATCCAGCCCAGCACGCCGAACCCGACGGCGAAGGACCAACACGCCCTTTCGCCGGGCTTGAGATCGGCCAGAATGCCCAGGCCCCTGAGCAAGGCTGCCCCGAGGCCGACACAACAGGCCCCTTCCAGCGCGACGACCAAGGCGGCGATCATGACACCCCCAGAAGACGGGCGATGGGGCCGATCAGTCCCACAAACTGGTAGAGGTAGGCCGCCCCGGCGGTCAGGACCCAAAGCCACAGAACCAAGGCGACGATCCTGGCGTCAGTCCACATTGACGAATTTCCGGCACCGGTCCGCCAGGTCGCCCATCACGCGCTGATAGGTTTCGACGGGCCGGCGCTTGTCCTCGGCGGTGAAGTTTGCCTGGTGGTGCCAATAGACTTGCCGGCACAGCTTTTTTTGCGATGACACGCAGCGGTCGAACAAGACCTTGTTGGTAATGCCCTCGGCCGAGCAGCGCTGTTGGCGTGCCGCCCTCAGTTCAGCCTCGGTCTCGCCGCAGGCGCCAAGGGCGGCGCCGACCAGCGCGATCATGGCCATCGCCATGCTTTGATATTTACCGGCCATCGCTCAGTCCCCCGTCCGCGCCTTGGCGGCCGCCAACTCTATCCCCTTCGCCCAGGCCAGGGTCGTGAGGCAGCAAAGCGGCACCAATTGGCGACCCATTTCGTAATAAAGGCCGCTGAGGAAGAAACCGATCACCACCGTGCACATGAAGCCGATCCAAAGGGCGAGGGCGGACCAGAACTGGCGGCGAAGAGCGTCTCGGTTGCGGTTTTCGTCGGTGAAAGCGAAGGCCGCCAACAGGCCGAGAAGAATTCCCGTGGCCGAGGGATAGGCCAGGATTTCGACGAAGTTTTCGCGGATGTCATGAAATTCCTGGATGTTGACGCGCCCGAAGGTGTCGAAGGCATGGCCGAAATAGCCCACGAGTCCGCCGCCGCCCCCGGCGCCGACTTGCTGAGCTGCATCGGCGTTCAAGGCTATCGCCAAATAGAGCATCCCGAGCGTGACGAGCGAAACCCCGGCCAGGCCAAGTAGGCGCTTTGCCGCCGCCCGGGCCCTGGGGCCGGGCGGCGCCTCGCGGTTGATGGCGAAGCCGTAAACGACGACCGCCACCCCGGTCACCATGCCCAGGTTCTCGAATATGAGCTGGCCGGCGACGAGCGCCGCCGCGGCGGCGAAAAACGAGCGCATATAGCCGCCGCTGATGAGGACGAACAACACGAACAGAAACCCGATGGTCGAAAAATCAGACGCCCCCATGCCCTGTTCGACGAACAGGGGACCGCTGCGCGCCCAGCCAAAGATGCTCATGAACACCGCCACCATCAGCAAAAGCCGAAGAATGGCGCCCCGGTAGGCAAAGAAGGCCGCGACCAGGACGGGAACGAATCCCAACATCCGGGTCACGACGACGCTGACGATGACGAGATAGCTTTCCTTGACCGGGATAGACAGGGCTTCGGGCCGGTGGCGGTCGGGAAGCATGTCGAGGACCCGCGACGCCTGGACCAGGGTCTGTTCCAGGGCCAAGCCGACCCAGGCGTCGGCGACCCTAAGGCAAATCGGCAAGTGGCCGCACAGCCCGGCCCGTAGGCTGTACTGCGACGTCGTCACCGTCTTTCCCTGGCTGACCAACTCCACCACTTCGGTGTCGCGCAGGGCGAGGGCCAGGAGAACCAGGCAGACGAAAACAGAACCGAGGACGGAAACCTCGACAATGGAACGGGCATGGCCCTTGGTGTGCATGGAAACGGACCCTTGATTGGCGAGACTGTGATTGACGCGCGTACTCCGAACGAAGCCAAAACTCAGCCTGGCTCGAAGCCGATTCCCCTTTCGGAATGAAGCGGTTGTAACATACGCATCAAGACGATCATAGAATGTCGGGTCCGCCGTCCGGGCAGATCCGAACGCCGCCGGCGCCGACATTTGGGCATTGGACTTCGGGACCGAAAATGTTAAAGCAACGCCGAGCCTGTGGCGGCGCGTCCTGACTTCTTCCCGGCCATCCTCTCGGCCGGCGCCCGGCGACCCCACGAGAATCGAGGATCGAGAGCGTGAAGATTTTCGTTACCGGCGTCGCCGGATTCCTGGGAAGCCACTTGGCCGACGTGTTTCTTGCCGACGGCCATCAGGTGGTCGGCGTCGACAACATGATCGGCGGACATTTGGACAATGTCCCGGACAAGGTCGATTTTCACCAGGTCGATTGCTGTCAGTACGACACCATGTCGCGTCTGACCGAGGGCTGCGACGTGGTCTATCACTGCGCCGCCACGGCCTACGAGGGGCTTTCGATGTTCTCGCCCCACCTGGTGACGCGCAACATCGTCGATGCCTCGGTCGCGGTCGTCACGGCCGCCATCCACAACCGGGTCGGGCGGATCGTCTATTGCTCTTCGATGGCGCGCTACGGAAACAACAAGGTGCCGTTCCTCGAGACCTATGCCACCAAGCCCGAGGACCCCTATGGGATCGGCAAGGTGGCGGTAGAGGACATCCTCAAGAACCTGTGTTCGGTGCACGGCGTCGATTGGGTCATCGCGGTGCCCCACAACATCATCGGGCCGCGACAGAAATACGACGATCCCTACCGCAACGTCGCCGCCATCATGATCAACCTGATGCTCCAGGGCCGCCAGCCCATCATTTACGGCGACGGGCGCCAGAAACGCTGTTTTTCGTTCATCGACGACTGCGTTTACTGTCTCAAGGAGATGGCCTTCCGCCCCTCGGTGGTCGGCCAGGTCATCAACATCGGCCCCGACGAAGAGTTCACCGAAATCATCGAATTGTCCGAAATCATCGCCAATCTGGTCGGTTTCAATCTAAACCCCATCCACATGGCGGACCGGCCGCAAGAGGTGAAGATGGCGACGTGCTCGGCCGACAAGGCGCGCCGTCTTCTGGGCTATGAAACGACGGTGCCCCTGCGCGATGGCCTGCAACAGATGATCGATTACATCAAAAAGCGCGGGCCGACGCCGTTCAAATATCATCTGGACCTTGAGATCATTAACGACAAGACTCCCAAGACCTGGTCCGAACGGCTGCTCTGAGCGGCGCGGCCAAGGCACGAGACGCATGGAGACGAAGGAAGATGTGGAACCGCCAAAGCGTCGGTGTCGTCTTCCCGGCCTATAACGAGGCCCAGAACATCGCCAGCGCCGTCGCCGAGTTTCGCGCCCTGGCCGGGGCCGACGGCTTGCCCCTCGTCGATGGCGTGGTCGTGGTCGACAACAATTCGACCGACGGCACCGGCGATCTGGCGCGCGATGCCGGCGCCGAGGTCGTCGTTGAAACCAAGCAAGGGTATGGAAACGCCCTTCAGAGGGGTCTCTCGGAGATCGATACCGACATCATCGTGTTGTGCGAACCGGACGGAACGTTTGCTTCCAGGGACATCGTCAAGCTGTTGGCCTATTCGGAGGATTTCGAGATGGTCTGCGGCACGCGGACCAATCCCGGCATGATCTGGGACGAGGCCAACATGAAATGGTTCTTGCGACTGGGAAACTACTTCGTCGCCAAGGGGCTTGAAATCCTTTACAAGACCCGCTCGCTATCGGACTGCGGCTGCACCTTCCGTCTTGTTCGCAAAGACGCGGCCCGGCGCATGCAGGGCGACTTGTTTGTCGGGGCGTCCCATTTTCTGCCCAACATGATCATTGCCGCCAAAATGAACGGGGTCGATTTCATCGAAGTCCCGGTTTCCTACAAGGGCCGAACGGGGGAATCGAAAATCACCGGGTCCTGGCTTGGAATGTGGAAGACGGGGATTGCCATGATCTGGCTTATCTTGGCCTATTGGCCGAGATTTCTGTTCAGGGTCGCGGCGGCGCAACCGAAAGCGGCCGCCGAACGTTGAGGTTGAATTCCACTTGAAGCGACTGGATTGGGTATCGAAAACCATCTGACAGCCGTCAACCGCCATTCCCTCGGCGACCAGTCCGATCGAACCATGGGCCCGGTGTGGCGTGTTCTTGTGGATGCCTTCTTCCACAAGTGGATCGGTCCGGACGACGCGGTCCTCGATGTCGGCGCGGGGCGCTGCAATTTCATCAATCGGGTCACGGCGCGGCGCAAGGTGGCGCTGGACGCCGATCCCGATGCCGCGACCTACGCCGCCGCCGACGTTACCTTCGTTCAGGCCTCGGGCCTCGAGGGTCTCGACCTGGGCGGAGCCTTCGACATCGCGTTTGTCAGCAATTTTCTGGAGCATCTGGAAAACCCCGACGCCGTCCTTAAATTCCTCGCCGATCTCAGGCCGCATCTGAAACCGGACGGCCGGGTTCTGATCCTGCAGCCCAATTTCGCGCTCCTGGGGGCCAAGTATTTCGACGTCATCGACCACAAGACGATCCTCACCGACGATTCCCTGGTTCAGGCCCTGGAGGTCACGGGCTACGAAATAGAGTTCTTGAAAAAGCGCTTTCTGCCCTATTCGTCACGATCGCGGTTGCCCAAGGCGGCGTGGATGGTGCGCCTCTACCTCGCCGTGCCGCCGGCCCAGTTCTTTTTGGGAAAGCAGACCTTCGTCGTCGCCAGGCCCAGGTCGTGAGCGGTTAATGGATTATCGGCCCCGTCTCGCCCTTGAGGCGATCGGCCTTGATAGCGCTGTGAGCTCGCGCCGCCATGCATGGCGGCGGCGGCGCTGGGAGATGGAGGAAAGCGGCCGCCTGCAATCGGTCGTCGGCCCGCGATCCAGATTGACGATTTTTCTGAAAAGGCACCTTTTTCGCCTGTTCCACCTGGGCTCCCCGCCGATCCGCTTGCAGCGGCTTCACGACGCCTGGTCGGCGCGGGCCAAAGAGATCGATTTCGTTCACCACCGGATCTTCGATCCCGGGCTTCCCAAGGCGTTCGACGGATATCGGATCATCCACCTCAGCGATCCCCACTTCGACGCCCTACCCGGTATCGAGGAACGGATTTCCGAACGGCTGGCCGGCACGCCCGCGGACGCCTTCGTGGTGACCGGAGATTTCGCCGACCGTCACGGCGCCCCGCCCGGCGACGTGATCGAACCCCTCAGCCGCGTGCTCTCCTCGATTCGGCCGACCGACGGCGTCTTCGCCACCCTCGGCAACCATGACAGTTGGGGTCACGCCGAGGTCTTGCAATCCCTCGGCATGACCGTCTTGGTCAATGAATCGTTCGTCATCCGGCGCGGCGCCGACTCGTTGGTCTTCACCGGAACCGACGATCCTTCGTATTTCTTCACCGAGGCCGCGCCGGCGGCGCTTCGCGCCGCGCCCGACGGTTTCAAGGTCGCCCTTGTCCACTCGGCCGACATGGCGGACGTCGCGGCCGAAAGCGGATTCTCGCTCTACCTTGCGGGGCATACCCACGGCGGGCAAATTTGTCTTCCCAGTGGCCGGCCCCTATATATCGACTTGAAAAGATTTGTAGAATATGGCCAAGGAATTTGGTTTCATGACGACATGGTGGGGCTGACCAACGTCGGCGCGGGCGCGTCACTGCTGCCCTATCGGTTTTTCAGCACCGGTGAGGTGGTGTTGCTCACTCTTAGGCGGGGACCACGAGGCACGGATCGGGTCCCGACGCCGGGCCGCGATCAATGAAAGCGTGAAATAAGGGATGGCATGAACCACATAACGCCGATGGCGGATCAGACGCGGAAAAAGTCAGTGCGCTTGGTTCGAGATACGGACGATCGTCGTCTCTCGGATATATACGAGATGTTTGCGGCTCCGGAGGGAGCGACGGGAAAAGTAACGCTTGTTCGGCCTTTTTCGGTGCTCTCCAAATCGACCTACAGCGCCGCCATCCTTCCCCCCCTCGGACTGGCTTACCTGGCTTCCGTTCTGCGCGGCGCGGGCTACGACGTCGGCATCGTCGACGCCCAGGGCGCCGACATCTTCAATATCCGCCATTCGGATTGCGGGCGCTACTATCTTCAGGGACTTGGCATCGACGAACTGGTCGAGAAGATCGACCCGGCGACGACGATCGTCGGGGTCTCGCTGATGTTCTCCCAGGAATGGTTGCCGCAAAGGGATTTCATTCAAGCGGTCCGGGCGCGCTATCCGGACATGGTCATCGTCGTCGGCGGCGAGCATCCGACGGCTTTTCCCGAATACGTGCTGCGCGATTGCCCCGAGATCGACTACGCCATTTCCGGGGAAGCCGAGATTACTTTCCTTGAACTCGTCCATCGGATATTCCACGCCAAGGAGACGTTGGATTCCCCGGGCGTCGCCTGTATCGATGAAAAGGGTTCCCTGGTCAGTAACGGCTTCAGCGACCGCATCACCCATATCGACGACCTGCCCCGGCCGGCCTGGGACCTGTGCGAGGTCGAGAACTATTTCCAGCCCAACTGGGCCATGGGCATCGGCATGGGGCGCCACATGCCGGTCCTGGCGACCCGCGGGTGTCCCTACCAATGCACGTTTTGCTCCAACCCGCTGATGTGGACGACGCGCTACAAGATGCGCGACCCCAAGGACGTGGTGGACGAGATCGCCTACCTGGTCCGCCAATACAAGGTCGACAGCATCGATTTTTTCGACCTGACGGCGATCGTGAAAAAGGAATGGACCCTGGCGTTCTGCGCCGAGCTGAAACGCCGCAACGTGTCGGTCACCTGGCAACTGCCGTCGGGCACGCGGTCCGAGGCGCTGGATTTCGAGACCCTGACCGCCATCTACGAGACCGGCTGCCGGCTCATCACCTATGCGCCCGAAAGCGGATCGGAAAGGACCCTCAAGGCGATCAAGAAAATGCTCAAGCTGGAGCGCATCATCGATAGCATTCGGACAGCCAAGCGGATCGGTCACACGGCCAAGGTCAATCTTGTCATCGGCTTTCCCGATGAACGCCATGGCGATATTCTCAAGACGCTGTGGCTCAGCTTCAAGTTGGCGCTGTATGGCGCCGATGACTGCAACATCTCGATCTTCTCGCCCTATCCCGGTTCGGAACTCTATGAGCGGTTGCGAGGGGAAGGCAAGATTCCCGAGCCCGACGACGATTACATCATTTCGTTGCTGGTGTATTTCGACCTGACGAAAACGGCGTCCTATTGCGAAGGGGTGAGCGGCCGATCCCTGGCGTTCTATCGTCTGGTCGTCTATCTGGTCTTTTACTCGACCGCCTATCTCGTCTATCCGAAGCGCCTCCTTCGCGTCGTCAAGAGTATCATGAGCGCCACATTCAAGCCCGCCAACGTCATCGAGCAGCGCCTTTACGATATCTATGCCCGAAGGACCCGCAGCCGAAGTGCGTGAGCGGGCCAGGGTAATTTCGGTGTTGCTAGGTTACGGCACCAAGGAGGGACGCATTGTCCTTCTGTGCATCATTTTGTGTTCAGTTTTTCTGAGCATCAAATACTTCTCCGGCATCGAAAACACGTTCTATTACGCCGGGTTCGTCATGAAGGCGATCCATCCTGAACTGTTGACGACGGACCCCATCGTCGGTAACGACCTTACGTCGACCACTTCGCCCTATAAACTGACGCTCTATTACCTGTTGCCCAAGCTGGTGGGGGAAATCTGGCTCGACGACCGCTTGATCGCGGTCCTTTACATCCTGACCGTCGCGGCCGCATTTCTTGCCGCCGACCGAATTGCCGTCACCCTTGGGGCAAGCGGGGTTTGGGAGCGGATTGCCATCCTTCTTCTTTTCCTCAGGGACCACAAGATCCTTGAGAACGATGTCAATTTTGCCAATCACGCGGATTTTCATCACTCCGCCGTGGCCCTGCCGATCGGCCTTTTTCTTCTTTTGGCTGGTATCAAGGGAAAAAACTTGTGGGCCGTCCTCGGCCTCACCATGCTCCTCGCCCTGGTCTCTATTCATGTCGCTCCCTTCACGGCCGGTATGGCGTTGATCGCGTTTTGGACGGTTGGATCGCTCCGGGATCGCCGCATCATCGGTCTTCTCTTCGCCCTCGGGGTCGCGGCCGCCGTCTGGGGTCTGTTTTTTCACATCGAGGTCCCCGACGACCATCGCGCCCCGATCTGGGATATGTTCGTCAATCATTGGTACGAGGGAATGGTGGTACCGTTCGATCCCCGGTTCAACGGGCTTCCCTTTACCGTCTTTGGCAACCTTGTCTTCGTTTTGGTGTTCGGCGCCGTCCTGCTTTGGCCCCACAAGGCGGCCGTTCCGATCACCGCTACCCGTGCCGTCGCCGCTGTCGCACTCCTTTCATGGCTGGTTCTCGGTCTCTACGGTCAATTCGCGCCGCCAGCGCTGCAGTATCCTCAGCTCCTTCTGTTCTCGGTTACGCGGCAGCTTCAATACCCGCAGATTCTGGCCTATGTCGCCTTGATGGTGTTTATCTTTCGCTGGACCGATGCCAAGACCGACGCGGTTCGGGTGATGACGGCGCTCCTCGTCATGTTTGTCTTGGCCGTCAGCGGGCCCGGCAATCTAGATCGTTGGGCCGGCCTTTTCGTGCTCGCCTTGGCGACATCGCTTGCCATCCATTGGTATCTCACGGCCAGGAAAGCGTCTAATTCGTGGGTCGGCACGCGGGGTGCGACGGATGTCTTGATGGATTCCTATAAGACGGTCGTGGCACTGACGTTCGTGATTACCATGGGGGTCGCCATGGCGGCCGCGTCCTGGCAAAAGCTGCCGGCCTGGCACCATCTGCTGAAAAGCGGCGTTCACGGCGCTTCCGAGTCGGCCGTTTGGGTCGGCGTCGATACATACATTCGCCGCAATACGCCGCCGGAAGCGGTCATCCTGCCCCTCCAGTACGCCTTTGGACGATACCTTCGCCCCGGCGAGGAATACGGCCATCGCCTCTTGTTCCGGCGCAATCTGGTGTCCCGGTCGGCGCGGGCGGTGCCGTTCCCGATGATGCTCTCGAAAGGCCTGAACCTGGAACACTTTCATTTTGCCCTGGCCCAGAAGGACATCATCCGCGCCCTTCCCGATGCGTGGATGAGGGGAGACGTCGGCGCCTTCATGACCGGTGTCGGGAAATTGCGCCCGGTACCCGATACCATCGTCGTGCCGACGCCCGAGTCAACGCGTCTCAGCGGGCCAGAGTTTCCTTTCGAGGTTCAAGGTGAAATCCGTGGTTATACCGTTCTCCGCCGCAAACCGCCGTCGAAGGCAACGGGCAAGCAATGACCGAGCTTTCAAGAGCGGACCTTTCACGACTGGCGCGGAGCCTGTTTCGCCAGGGCAATTGGGCCTTGCGCTTAATCCAGGGTTATCGGCCCTTGCTCTGTCCCTTCGAAGAACTGATCAAGGTCGTTCCCGGCCAGGCACGGGTTCTCGACGTCGGCTGCGGCGGTGGGCTGTTCCTGGCCCTCCTGGCGGCCACGGGAAGGATCTCCGAAGGCGTCGGCTTCGACGCCTCTGGGACGGCCATCGAGGTCGCCCGACTCCTGGGCCCCAACCTTCCCGACGGGCACGGACTTCGCTTCGAACACCGCGGCGTGGACGAGCCTTGGCCGGACGATATGTTCGATGTGGTTTCCATCGTCGATTTGATGCATCACGTGCCCCCGGCGCAACAGGAAAGCCTGATTCTAAAGGCGGCCCGTCACGTTGCGCCCGGCGGCATGCTCTTATACAAAGACGTATCCGTGGGTCCCGTGTGGCGGGCCTGGGCAAGCCGGCTGCATGACCTCGTCATGGCGCGCCAATGGATCCACATCGTTCCCTTCGCCAGCATCGTCCGTTGGGCCGAGGCGGCGGGACTGGCAACCGAACGGCACGCCCGCATCGATGTTTTGTGGTACGGCCACGAGTTGGGAATATTCCGCCGCCCGGCCGACGATCATCAATCGGTTTGACCATGAGCTTAATTCCAACGTTGCGATTGCCGGGCTGGGCCTTCGCCGTCGTCGCGGTGGCGATTTTGCCGCTGGCTTTGGTTGCCCCGCGCACACCGACCGCCCTGATCATCGCGGCGGCGGTCATCTCGCTCGCCGCCTTTTGGCGCCACGGCCGCCGGATCACGGTTTTCGACACCGGCATTGCCAGCCTCCTCGTGATTCTCGTCGGCTGGGTGGCGGTCTCCGCGCTGTGGTCCCTGGACACCTACTTCGCCGTCAGGGGGGCCTTGAAGCTGGCCGGGAATATTGTCGTCGGGGGGTGTCTTTTCTCGATCGCGCTTAGGCTGGCGGCGGACGAACGCACCTTGATCGAACGCGCCCTGGCGGGCGGGTTCTGGCTTACCGTGGCGGTGCTCGCCATCGAAGCCCTGTTCGATGCGCCGCTGTCCAGACTGTGGGAGTACGGGTTGGGGCCTCCCGAGAAGCTCTATTATGAAAAATTAAGCGACTACGGCATCTTCTGGCTCAAACCCGCGACCAGCCTGGTCGCCATTTTCGTGTGGCCGGTTGCCCTGTCCCTGAGCAGGAAAAGGGGATGGTTGGCGGCGCTTCTGGCCGTCTTGACGGTCGTCGCGGTGGCCTACGGGTTGAGGAACCAGACCGCCTTATTCGGCCTCTTGTGCGGTCTGGTGCTGGGCGGTCTGGTGCTCATCTTTCGGCGCCGGGCCGGCATTGCCGCCGCCACCATCGTCGCGGCCGGCATTCTGATCGCGCCGCTCCTGCCGGCCACCGTGTTGCAGCCAGATCGCCTCAGTCCGAAGACAAGCTTTGTCTCGCACGCCTTGTTGCATCGCCTCTACATATGGGAGTTTACGGCCGAAAACATCGCCCAACACCCGCTCAGGGGATGGGGCATGAACGCGGCCCGGGTTCTGCCGGGAGGCAAGGACCTGCTGTTCGACAAAACCCGCCAACGCGACCTGGGCCATGTCATGCCGCTTCACCCCCACAACCTGGCGCTTCAGATGTGGCTCGAACTGGGACTTCCCGGCGCCCTTTTCCTGAGCACGCTGGTCGCGATGCTTCTCATGCGCTTGACCCGTCCCGACCTCGACCGCAATCTATCGGCCATGGCCTGCGGCCAGTTCGCCGCCGGTTTCGTGATATCGAGTTTCAGTTTCGGCGCCTGGCAAAGCTGGTGGCTGATGTCCTTGTGGTTTGCCGCTTCCCTGACCGCGATCCACAGTCAAGCCAAAATGCCAGCCGACCTAAACCATTAACCGATTTGGCCCGGACGACGGCATGGCGAACAAATATACAAAAAAACTGGGGCTGACGATCAGCCGGTGGATCGCAAATAGTCTTTCCCAAGATGCCGCCCTCGACCTCTTTGCCCACCTGAGCCGCCGGCTTGGTATTTCAAGCGTCGTGGCGAGCGGTAAGGCGGGCCGCATCGAGGGCCATCCCGGCGACCTCGTTTTCCAGTATTACGTGCGTGAGAAGGACACCTACCCCGAACTGCAACGCCTGATCGAAAGGGGCCTGGGGGACGGCCCCGGGGTCTATTTCGACATCGGCGCCAACATCGGCCTGACCCTGGTTCCCGTCGCCCGGCTGGGCGGTGTCGTGTGCTATGGGTTCGAGCCCGAACTCGAGAATTTCGCCCTGCTCGAGGCCAACATCCGGGCCAATGTTCCGGATGCCGATGTGAGGCTTTTCAACCTCGCCCTGGCAACCGAAAGGGCGCCCCTTGAGTTTGAGCTCAACGAGGACAACAGGGGCGATCACCGGGTGCGGGGCGACAGCTTGATCGAGAAGGAAAAGTTCGGTGAAAGCGGGCGTCGGACCATCACCGTCGAGGGCGCGCCCCTCGATCAGGTTATCGATGCCGAAGGACTGGCCGGGAAATGCGTCATCAAGATCGACACCCAGGGCAGCGAGGTCAACGTCTTTCGCGGCGGTGAAAAGGTCTTCCAGCGCGCCGACGTGGTGATCGCCGAGTTCTGCCCCTACCTGCTCTTGCGCATGGGAACGCCGGTCGAGGAATACTTATCCTTCATGCGGCGCTTTCCCT
The DNA here is from genome assembly GCA_030746775.1 of Rhodospirillales bacterium. Classification (GTDB taxonomy): domain Bacteria; phylum Pseudomonadota; class Alphaproteobacteria; order Rhodospirillales; family JASLLZ01; genus JASLLZ01. The sequence goes on from JASLLZ010000002.1 coordinate 29,821, forward strand.
TCGGCGCCGTCATGCCCGACGTCGTCACCGACCCGCTCGTGCTATCGCCGATGGAAGACGTTATCGCCGGGTTGGAAAGCCGCGTGCCGTTCGATGGTTCGGCCGCCAAGTACCTGGACCTGATCCTGGCCCGTCAAGGGACTCTCTAACGCGCCCCCTTCCACCATGCGCCGGTGCGGACCAGGGTGAAGGGAAGGGCGAGAGCCGTGCGCGCCAGTGCCCCGAACCGCCCTCTTTTCCTGTAGGCCGCCATGGCCTCGGCGTGCAGGGCCAGCACCCGGTAGGCGAGGCTGACCAGGACCGAGCCGGGGCGGCGGCAGAGATCGGGCGCATAGCGCCGGGCGATTATCAGGCAGCATGCCAGGCGGCGCTCGGTGTGGCCCATGATCCCGCCATCGCCGGCGTGATAGCGCACCAAGGGCTCATCGAAGACTTCGAACGGCGTTCCCGGCTCGCGCACCATCTTCAGCCACAGATCGAAGTCCTGCGCGTTGGGCAGGTCCTCGTCGAAGCCACCGGCGGCATCGATGGCGGCGCGCCGGGCGACGACGCTGCAGGTGTCGATGTATCCCTTGCGGTAAAGCTGGACAAACGGATCGGCGCCCTCGCGGAAGCGCCGGGCGCAGGCATTGAGGGTTTCTTGGCCGTCGCCGACGATCCAGCCGTCGTGGGCGACAAGGACGTTATCCGTGCCGAGGAGGTGCGCCATGGAGCGTTCCAGCTTGGCCGCCAGCCATTCGTCGTCGGCGTCGAGGAAGGCGACGTAGGTCCCCCGTGCCTCGGCCAAGGCCCGGTTGCGGGCCGCCCCGGCACCCCGGTTGGGCTGGCTGAAGACCTTGAGTTCAATGCCCTCCATGAGATCGGTACAGGCCTTGGCTGCGTCCGAGGTGGCGTCGTCGGAGCCGTCGTCGACGACGATCACTTCGGACGGTTTCACGGTCTGGGCGGCAACGCTTTCCAATGCCCGGCGGATGGTGGCGGCGGCCCGGTAGGCGGGGATGATGACGCTGACGTCGGCGCTGCGGCTGTCGTTCTCAGGCGGCATCGGCCAGGGCCTCCAGGGAGTCGTCCGGCGGCGTCGCGCTGGCCGGACCCTCGACGTGGACGCGCAGCGCCAGCTCCAGCATCAAAAGCGTATAGACGCGAAACCCGTGCACCTGGGGCCGGGCCAGCAGGCGCTCGATCCCCGCCGCCGTCCACCAGCCGCGCTCCAGAGTTTCCCGCCGGGTCAGGATGCGCCGCGCCAGGGGTTCCAGCCCGGCGGTCAGCCAGGCCGGGACCGGCGATGCAAAGCCCTGCTTGGGCGCCTTCAGCACGGCGGCGGGCAGCAGCGGGCGGGCGATGGCGCGCTGCAATCCCTTTTGCCGCCCCCCCGGCGTGCGAATTTCGGGCGGCACCGCCAGGGCCGCTTCGACCAGGCGGTGGTCGAGGAAGGGAACCCGGCCCTCGACGCTCGCCGCCATCGACGTGCGGTCAAGGAGCGTCAACAGGTCGTCGGGCAGATAGGTGTTCAAGTCGGTGGCGAGGGCAGCCGTCCGGCCCGGCCCCCGGAACGCATCATGGGGCTCGGCTTGCGCCGGTTCGGGCGGCGTCATTCGGTTGCCAACGAGGCGCCGCATGGGGGGCGGGAAGTGGGTTGAGTGGTCGTGCAAATAGGCCCCCCCGTCACGGTCCATCTTGGCGGCGCGGCGCAGTTTCCACGCCGTCATCGGCGCGACCAGGTCCATGGCGGGTTCGACCGCGCCACGCCTGAGCCAACCCGGTATTCGCAGGTAGCGCCGCTCGACGGGCAGGCGGAAATAGCGTCCATAGCCGGCGAACAGCTCGTCGCCGCCGGTGCCGTTGAGCGCCACCTTGACGTGACCGCCAAGCTCGCCTTCGATAAGGTAATTGGGCAGCAGCGCCGCGTCGTTGAGCGGCTCCTCGCAATACCAGGCCAGTTTGGGCAACAGCTCGGCGATGCGGTCCGCCTCCACATCCAAGACCGTGTGCCGGGTGCCATAGCGTTCGGCGACGGCGCCGGCAAGCGGTGCCTCATCGACGGCGGCGCCGGCAAAACGCACGGTGTAGGTGTTGATGGGCTTGTCGGTCAGTTGCGCCGCCAGGGCCACCATGAGCCCCGAATCGAGGCCGCCCGACAACAACGCGCCGAGGGGCACGTCGGAGCGCAGTTGCAGACGCAGGCTGTCACGCAGCAGATCGCGCAGGTGGTCTTCGATCTCAATGGGGTCTTGCGGAAGGTCGTCGGCCATGGCGGCGCGCCAATAGCGCTCGACGGCGATGGCGCCGCCGTCGTCGATCCTGAGCATGGAGCCCGGCGCCAGCTTGTTGACGCCCCGGAACAAGGTATCGGGGGCCGGCACGTAGCCATGCGCCAGATAGGACGAGACGGCCCCCTCGTCGATCGCCGGCGAGATCAACCCGGACGCGAATAGCGCCTTGATTTCAGAGGCAAAGAGGACGCCGCCGCCGGCCAGGCGGGCCCAGTAGAGCGGCTTGACCCCAAGCCGGTCGCGGACCAGCATCAGGCGGTGGTGCTCGGCGTCGTAAAGGGCCAGGGCATACATGCCGTTGAGACGGTGGACGAAGTCGTCGCCCAGGCGGGCGGCCAAGGGCAGCACCACCTCCATGTCGCCCTGGGTCTTGAAGGGATAGTCGCGGGCCTCGCGGCGCAGTTCGACGTAGTTATAAATCTCGCCGTTGCCCATCAGGACCCGGTTGCCGTCCGCCGCCTCGATGGGCTGGCCGCCGGTGTCGAGATCGATGATGGCAAGGCGGGTGAAAACGCCCTGATAGCGCCGGTTCGGGCTGACGAAGCGTCCCCGGCCGTCGGGGCCGCGGTGGTCCATAACGGCTGCCATGGCGTCGAGGTCGGCCTCGGCCGGGGGCGCCGCCCCAGGCAGATAGAGGCCCCCGATGCCGCACATTTATTCGACCTCCACGGTGAGGACGCCCTGCCAGGGCAGCCGGGCGGCAATCGTCACGTCGATGGCGGTGGCCGGCCCGCCCCTTCCATAGGCGCCCCAAAACGTGGCCGGCTCAATGGTTACGGGGCCGTCGGCGCGGATTCGAAAGCGCGCCTCCCGACCCGTGAAAAGGGCGCCGTCGGCCGTCCGTTCGACGGCCAAGGTGGTGTGCAGACGCCTGCTCACGCAGTGGCGCCCGCTTCCGTCGACGCCATCGTCGATCCGCATTTGCGAGGCCGAAAAGGACCACCGGCGGCTGAGCGCCCCGACACCGCCGAGCCGCGCATATCCGTGGTGGTGAAGGGTCAGTGCGTTGAGGTAGCGCTGGAGTTTGGGTAGCGGGCCGCCGATACGGCTTCGAAACGCATCGTCGTAATAGGGTTTGTTGGGGGGATAGGGGTCGCGGCCATCGACGACAAGGGTGTTGTGGGCCAGGGCCGAGCGATAAAACGCCGCATCGCCGCTCTCACCGTAAGCTCCCCGTCCGAGATCGCGAAAGACGACATCGGCGCCGTGATGAATCTCGAAACCGCCGATATCTTGGTGGCCGTGTCCCGGCATCGCCGACCAGCCCGCCGGCGGCGCGTGCCACAGCCCCGACCAGGCGCCGAAATCGGCGCGCCGCCATCCGTCTGCGGCCAGGGTGTCGGCATCGGCGGGCGTCACGCCATCGCGCAGTTCGGCGAATACGGTGCGCTCGTCCGAGTCCAGCCCGCCCACCCAGCCTTCATCCCCGGCCGCCAGGCCGTTTAGAAATTCGGGCGGGCAGTCCGGCGATACGTCGCCGACGAGGGGCATCCCGCCGGGCAGCATCAGGCGGGGAATGACCGCCAGGGTCTTTTCCGTGATTTGGCCAAGGGCTTCGGCCTCCGGGCGTCCGTGACGGCGCGCCGCCAGCCAGGCCTCGGCATAGACGCGGGTCAAAAGCAGGTGGTAGTGGCTCGATCCCTCACGCAGGATGCCGGACGGGGAGAAGATGCGCCGCGCCTCCTCGATCAGGATACGCCCGCCCATATCAGCCGCGCGCTCCAGGCCGAGCGCCAAGCCCAAGACGAACAAGCCGCGCCCGTTATTGGCCAGGTGGTTCGAGGTGTGGTGGTCGCCGAAGTATTCGAGGCCCGACGCAATTGCCGGGGCGTGTTCGGCCAATACCGCCAGGGTCTCGGCGCGCGGGCCGGGCAGGCCCTGGCGGCGGGCGAAATGCACGATGTTGATGGCGCGCTCGGCAGCCGTGTAAGGGTGCCAGGCCGGGCCGTCGTCGGGGGTGCCATGGCCCTCGCACCAGGCGCGCCACAGAACGTCGACACAGGCCGGATCGATCCTGCCGGCGACAAGCGGCAGCCAGGCGAAGCGGTGGACGGCGATGGCGGTTTCTTCGTCGGCGAAGGCGCGGCGATAGAGATCGTCCGCGCCGCCCGGCTCGACCCGCGCCGTCACGCCGGGCAACGGCAAGTCGATAGGCGACTCGGGTGATGCCGGCGACAGCTCGGCCAAGTCCGCGGTCGGGGTTTCCCCTGTTAGCGGCAGCATCCCCTCCAGATAGGGGGGGCGATGGGCGGTGAACCGGGGCTCACCCGGCGTCCGGCCGAAGGCTCGGCGGACGATCCAGTGGCGCAAAACAGGATCCGTGGCCGTCTGACGGGCCTTGCGCACCAAAGACCCTAGCATCGGCATGACGCGATCAGTGACAACAGATGGGGCAGTTTTGCGGTACCGGACCCAACACTAGGAAACCGGCGCAGGCGGCGCCGGGGCCGGCCAGTCGGCGGTGGGCAGGCGGGCGGTTTCCAGGCCCTCGATGGCGGCGCGGCCCATGGCCAGGACCGCTTCCTCGGCGTTGCCTCCGATGTGGGGGGTGGCGAGGAAGTTGGGGAGCGCCAGAAGCTCCCCATCGTCGGGCGGTTCGGTGGCGAATACGTCGAAGGCGGCGCCGGCCATGCGCCCGTCGGCCAGCAGGGCTTTGAGCGCCGCCTCGTCGACCAAACCGCCGCGCGCCGTATTGATCAGCACGGCGTCGGGTTTCATCAGCCCCAGGCGCCCAGCGGAAAGTATGTTGCGCGTCGTTTCGTCCAGGGGCACGTGGAGCGTGACGATATCGGCGGTGGCCAGAAGTGTTTCCAGGTCCACCGGTTCGACGTCGTGGGTTCGGTAGAACGCGGCGTAATCCCGAATGTCGTTGGCCAGCACCTTGCAACCGAAGGCCTTGAGAAGGACCGTGACCTCCTTGCCGATGTGGCCGCAACCGATGATGCCGACGGTCTTGCCGCTCAGTTGGCGCCCGACGTGGCGGCGCCATTCACCGGCCCGGACCTCGCGGTCGCAGACCGCCACGTGGCGCAGGGCCGCGATGGCGAAGGCGATGACCAACTCGGCAACCGAACGCCTGTTCAGGCCCCCCGTCCAGCCCAGCTTGATGCCGCGCCGCGCCATGGCGTTCAGGTCCACCATGTCGAAGCCGACGCCGTACTTCGACACCACCTTGAGTTCGGGCAGGGCGGCGAAAAGCGCCTCGTCCAATCGTTCCAGGCTGGTGATGATCTTTTCGTGGCCCTTGAGGAAATCAATAAGCTCGGTGCCCCGCATGGAGAGGCCGGCCTCGTTGAAGGTGACCTCGGCGTGGCGCGCCTCAAGCTCGGCGCGCAGCACCGGATGGCGCGAAAAGGACCGCGAACAGACGGCGATGCGGCTCACGCGCGGGCCAACTCGTCGAGGGCATCGGGCAGATCGCTGAAGCGGTCGATCAGCACGTCGGCCCCAAGGTCGGCCACCGCAACATGGGCGTAGCCGTATGTCACGGCGATGACGGGCAGGCCGGCGTCCTTGCCGGCGGCAACGTCGGTCTCGCTGTCGCCCACCATCGCGGCGTTGGCGTGATGTCCCCCCATCAAGTCGAGGGTATGAGTGACGTGGCGGCCGTCGGGCTTGCGGTGCGGCACGTTGTCGCCGCCGGTGACGGCGTCGAAGTAATGATCGAGACCCAGGGTTTCCAGGACCAGCTTGGTCATGACGTAGGGCTTGTTGGAGCAAATCGCCATGCGCACGCCCCGCGCCGCGAGCGAGTCCAGCACCTCGACGACGCCGGGATAGATGGTGGTGAGATCGGCGGGATGGCGGCGGTAGAACCCGATGTAGGTCTCGACCATGCGGTCGAGGGCATCGGCCGGCGGCGCCTCGCCGCCCAAGGACATGGCCTGTTCCATCATCACCCGGGCGCCCTGGCCGACCAGGGACAGGGTTTGGTCGAGGGTAATCTCGGCCCGCCCTTCGCTGACCAACAGGCGATTGATGGCGGCGCGCACGTCGGGCACGCTGTTGATCAAGGTGCCGTCCAGGTCGAAGGCGATGGCGTCGACAGCCGTCACTTAATAGGTTCCCCACAGGGGGTCATCGGCCAAGGCCGCCTCGACCAGGGCCACGTCCTCGGGGCTGTCGACGGAGAAGTAGGGGCGGTAGGGGACGGGCGCGATGTGCTGGTGGTGGCCGTAATCCAAGAAGCGGTTGCTGTCGCACGATTCCTTGATCTCCAGGGGCGATTCGGCAAGGGCCGTGAAGGCCTTCAGAAAGTGCCAGCGAAAGCCGAAGATACCGCCGACGCGCATGGCGCCGAGCTCGGGCGTGAAGGTCTCGCAGTAGGGCACCGGGCTGCGCGAGGTATAGAGAACCTTGCCCTTCGGGTCATGAATGATTTTTACGATATCGGGGTTGCGGTAGAGCGCTTCGTCGATGATGGGGACGCCCAGCATGGTGCCCTTGACCTGCGCATCGTCATCGAAGGGCTTGACCACCGCTTCCAGGACGTCGGGACCCAGGAGCGGCTCGTCGCCCTGCACGCAGACCACGATGTCATCGTCGGCGACGTCCAGGGGGCACTTCTCGACCGCTTCGGCGACCCGGTCGAGGGCACGGGTATGGCGATCGGACGTCATGATGACGGGGAAGTCCCGGGATTCCCCGAAGGTGCGGATCTCCTCGTCGCAAGTGGCAAGGTAGAGCGCGTCCCAGCGCCCATAGGCCCGGGCGCGCAGGAAGCAGTGCTCGACCATGGGCCGTCCGGCGATGGGGTGCAAGGGCTTGCCGGGGAACCGGCTTGATCCCATGCGGGCGGGAACGACACCGATAATTTTCATGGTTGCGGCATTGGTTCAAGCAGGGGCATCGGCCTTACCATCACAAGAGCCTCGGACATCCATCAAACCATACAGGCAAACGGCAGAATTCCGAAGCCGCGTGACGGCGTTTAGAAATCAAGAGCTGCGATGACTTGGGGAGCTCGGCGATACGTCGTCGCCCGTCAGGTCGGCGGAACCTGTTTTTCTTATGATCACTTTTCGGGCTCTTTGGTATTAGAACTGAAAGTATATGAACGGGCGTTCCTGGAAATCCCCGAACGCCAGCATCAGGGTTCCCAACAGGGCAAGAAAGGCGTAACGGGCAAAGGCCGGCAGCCGCAACACGACCAAGGTGTCGTCGTGGCGGTGCTGGAAGACCTGGACGACGAACAGGATGGCGACGAAGACCCCGATTTCGGTAGCCGTCTGCGAAAGCATGAGCTCTGGCAGGACGCGGAAGTTGAACACCAGGCTCTGGAACATCTCGGCGGCCTGTCCCATCGACGTGGCGCGGAAGATCAACCACCCCCCGCAGGCCAGATGAAAGGTCAGGATCATCTGCACGAATACGTGCATCCGGTCCCAGTGTTTCCGGATGGTGTAATAGGCCCAAATCATGAGGGCGTGATAGATGCCGAAAAAGCCGAAGTTCCATGCCGCCCCGTGCCACATTCCGAGCAGAAACTCGACCACCACGAGGGTGACGAAGAACGCCACCCCATGGCGCACCTTCATGGGCAGCCGGCTGAACATCGGGCTGCGCTCCATGTAGATGTAATAGGGCGAGAAGACGTAATCGCGGAACCAGCTTGACAGCGAAATGTGCCAGCGCCGCCAGAAATCGGCGATGCTTTTCGAGAAATAAGGGCGGCGGAAGTTCTCCATCAGATCGATGCCCATGGCGAGGCCCAACCCGATGGCCATGAACGAATAGCCGGCGAAATCGCAGTAAATCTGGATGCTGAAGGCATAGACGGCGAGAAGCACGCTGGCCCCTTCGTAGGGACCGGCGGCGGCGAAGACCGGATCGACGATCTTGGCCATGTTGTCGGCGATGAAGACCTTGAGGAACATGCCCCAGAAGAACAGGTACGCGCCGCGGTACACCTTTTCCGGGGTCAGGGTTCTGGGCTTGAGGATCTGGGGCAAAAGCCGGGTGCCGCGTTCGATGGGCCCGGCGATCAATTGGGGGAAGAAAGAAACGTAAAGGGCGAAATCGAAGAAGTTTCTCTCCGCCACCACCTTTCCGCGAAAGGTGTCGATGGTATAGCTCAGGGTCTGGAAGGTATAGAACGAGATGCCGATGGGCAGCGCCACGTTGAGGAAATAGGGGTGCACGGCCAAGCCGAACGCACCCATGAAATCTTGGAAGCTGGTGGCGAAGAAATCGTAATACTTGAACACGCCGAGCATGGACAGGTTGACCACCAGACTGACCGTAACCAGCGCCTTGCGTTTTCGATTATCTTCGCTCGCGGCGATGCCCAGGCCGCAGAGATAGTCGGTCACCGTGGAGACGAGGATCAGGCCCAGGTAGCGCCAGTCCCAGGCGCCGTAAAAGACGTAGCTGGCGACCAGCAGCATGCGGTTCTGCAATTTGTGGGGAAGGACAAGGTAGAGGCCGTAGACGATGGGAAAGAAGACGGCAAACTGTAACGAATGAAAAAGCACGTTTAGCGCACCTCGTAAGTATGGCCGCGGCTAGTGGGGTTCGACGGTCTGGACAAGCCGGGCGGCCTAGTGTCTTGGATCCGTGGCTGTCAACGGAGCGGCGAGGGAGCCGACCACCAACAAAGCGGTTGAAATGACGGAATTGATCTTCATGGAGTGGTGCATTGCCGGCGCAAACGAAATCCCGTGCTCTTGGACCAAGCGGTTTCGCCGGCCAGCGATGGGGCACGGGGGGCGTATTTCGCACGCTTTCATCGATGGCCTCATGTTTGTCTTCCCGGTGTCATCGCGGTTCCCCGTTTAGGTTCAGGGCCTTGGGTGTCATCTCGGCGACCGGCCCGTGTCCGGCAACGTTGTAATGCCCGCTACGTCGAAAGGGAAACGGTGATCGCCTTCGGTCATTCGTCTATTGGCCGCCCGCCGCTTCCTTGACCCAGCGCGCCGCCAGACCGCCGGCGATTTTGTGGCCGAGCGGTGACCAATGGCCGTCATGGGCAAAATGAGTAGGCCGGAAACCAGCCGCCTTGAATGCTTCAACAGGGTCGATGACGGCAATTCCCTGGTTCCCGATTTCTCGCGTCACGGTCTCGCGAAGCTGGCGGTAGAAGGGGTCCCCATCGCGAACCTCGAAACGCGCCGCGATCAGTACGACGGCGAAGGGCGTTCCCTGGGCGAACATGGCGCGGAGATTTGCCAACTCCCGCGCCGTGCGTCGCGCCGCGGCCGCGATATGGTCGCGGGCGAACGGACGCTTATAGCTATGTTCCCTGGCGACCATGCCAATGGCGATCAGGGCCTGGTTGACGATGTCGACCTTCTTCACGGTGACCGCGAGGAAGTTGTAAAGCGCCGAGTAGTGGACAAAGAACCTTTTCAGCCCTGTCAGGGAGAGGTTCGCCGCCGGGTTGGAATCGGAGGGCGATTTCCGCTGGAGCGCGGCGTCCCGGGCGCGACAATCATAGGCCTGGACGTCGTTCTCCAAGGACAGACCCACGATCACCGCCCGTGGTCCAAGACCGGAAGGCATGCGGGCAACCAGAGCCTGGTAACCGCAAACATCCGTCCCCGGGCTGGCGACGTTGTAGCTCTTCAATCCCGCCTGTCGGGCGATGACGGAGGAAATCATCTCGTCGCTCCTTACCCCCCAACCGAAGGTAAACGAATCCCCGATTACCCAAATGCGTGCGTTGGCCGCCGTCACGGGGTCGGCGTTGCGGAGGCCGAAGTCGTTGAGGGTGATGCGAACGCGAAAGTCGCCGTTGTTTTGGGAAAAGTATCCATCGAACCCGGGGCGCCCCACAGTCACGCGGCCGTGGCGTGGTACAGATTCCAAGGTCATGAAGCGTCCGCTGAAGAACTCTCTCCATTGCGGCATGAGGGCGCGGCTTATCACCTCGATCAGCATTAGGCCCACCACAACGGCGGCCGCAAGCAGGGCGAGGTTTTTGGCCAATTCCGTTCTTGTGGACACGAGCCTTGCGCTCATTCGCCGACCGGCGGCAATTCGTCGCTCAGCTTCCACCGCGCCTTCCACTCATGATCGGCGCAATAGATGCGGTAGACCAGTTCCATGGTCTTCAACGCTTCTTCCGACGAGCCGTTGACGATCGGTTTGTCGGCGGTGACGGCGTCGGCGAACTCGGCGATCTCGTCGGCCCACGACGGATCGCGGTCGTAATGCGTCGTCTCCTCCTTGGGATCGCCGGCGTCGTGCTCGGTTGCCCGGGCCACGGTCAGGGTCTCGACACCGTAGCTCTTGGAGCCGGTCAACAGCCCGGCCAGGATGATGGTGCCCTTTTCCAGCGCGATCTCCAGATTGAAGCGGTGGCGCCACTGGGTGGCCGAGGAATGAAGCATGGCGACGATGCCGTCGGCGGTCCGCATCAGGGCATAGGCGTTGTCCTCCACGTCGTGGTGCCAGAAATCGTTGGAGACGACGGCGTGGATGTCGCTGAACTCGCCGGCAAACAGGCGCAGCAGATCGACCATGTGGATGCCCTGGTCGAGCAAGATGCCGCCGCCGGCCTGGGCCCGTTTGGTGCGCCAGTCGGATTCGAAGTTGATGATCGCCGATTTGCCGTAGACGCCGCGCAGGTTGATGATCCGGCCCAGCTCGCCCGAGCGCACCAGGGCCAGGGCATCGCGCACCGAATCGTGATAGCGGTGGTTGAAGCCGTACTTCAATTTCAGTCCCGGATGCCTTTTTTCGGTGGCAATAACGCGCGCGATGTCGTCGAGGTCGCGCCCCGGCGGCTTTTCGCAGAAGACGTGCAGGCCGCGCTCCAGGCCGCCGATGGTGGCGGCCGGCGCCACCTCGTTGGGCAGGCAGACGAACAGCACGTCGAGGTCGTCGTCGAGTAGCTTTGTATAGTCATCGGCGTATCGAACCCCGTCCTCGAAATGGCCGTCGCCGTCCAGGCGGATGTCGCTTACCGCCACGGTCTTGAAGGCCGGGTGGGCGTCGATGACGGCGCGGCGGCGCTTGCCGACGACGCCGTAACCGGCGATGCCGACTTTGAGTTTGCCGCTCACGACGCCTCATCCTGGGGCGGAGGCGTGCGGTAGAGGTCCGAGATCGCCTCGTTGGGGCGGCCCAGACGCGCCGACGCGGCGCCGGTGGCGACATCCACCCAGCCGCCGTCCTCGTCGGAGCGATAGAAGGCGTGGAGCAGCTTGAGGGTGTTCAGGCAGTCGTCCCGGCTCACGGGATAGGGAGTGCCTTGTCGGGCGAAAGCCAGAATGTCTTCGTACATCTGGCGGTGGCCGTAGCCATAGACGGCGCCCTGGCCCTTGATGCCCAAAAAGTCCTCGCTGTTGTCGGCGCAGGCGTCGGGCTCGGGGGTAAAGACCTGCAATTCGTTGACGCCGATGCCGCCGATCTGGGCCAGGCCCAGCGATCCGACGATGGAAAGCGAGGCCTCGAAGTCGTCGGGCCGGGCCGCGGTGGTCGCCTCCAGGCTGCCCACGGCGCCGCTTTGGTAGGTAAAGGTGGCGACGGCGGTGTCCTCGGCCTCGATCTCGGACCCGAGCGTGCGCATGGTGGCGTTGACGCGGCTCACCTCGCCGCCCAGGTGGCGCAGCAGATCGACGTGGTGGATGGACTGGTTGGTCAGGGCGCCGCCGTCGTGGGACAGGGTGCCGCGCCACGCGGCCAGGTCGTAATAGCGCTGCGGCCGGCACCACCTGACGCGCACGTTCATCACCCGGATGTCGCCCAGCTCGCCTCCTTGCAGCGCCCTCCGCACCCGCCCGACGGCCTTGTTGTGGCGGTTCTGAAAGACCGGGAAGATGGCGACGCCGTGGCGCTCCGCCGCCTCGTAGGCCGTGATGAGTTGTTCGGGACGCATGAAGGTCGGCTTCTCGACGATGACGTTCTTGGCGTAGCGTTCGATGATGTCCAAGGCGTGCTCGGAATGCATGCCCGATGGCGTGATCACGGCGACGGTGTCGATCTCGGGATGGGCTTGCATCATGGCGTGATAGTCGGTGAACCAGGGCACGGCGAACTCGTCGCCGAAGGCCTTGGCCTTTTCCGCCACCAGGTCGCAGACGGCGATCAAGGAAACACCATCCAGCGCCTTGACAAAGGTGCAGTGGTGACCGGCAACCCGCCCGCAGCCGATGACAGCGACGTTCAACATGATGGTTCGTTTCCCCCGGCCATGAGATACCGCCGCCATACCGCCAAATCAACCGCCGCCATGACTCCCCCCCGGTCCATGGTCTGCGGCGGCCGGGCGGTCGCCAGGGCCTCTTCCAGGGACTCCGCATCGACCGGGACGGCGGCGACGCCGTCGGGCAGGATGTCGATGGCGATGCGTCCCTCGGGGCGAAAGCGAAACGTCGGCAGTCCGGCCAAGAGGGCCTCCAGGCCGACGGTCCCGGTGGAATAGAGAACGCCCGACAGCGCCCGGTGCCGGGGCAGCACGCGGGTTGTGCGCCGCAGGGTCTCTGTTTCGGCGAATTCGAAGGGGTACATGGGATGGTCTTTGACCACGAAGCGCCGTTTCGTGGGACCGAGGGCCCTGACAGCGGCCATCATCTGGGCCGAGATGTCGGTGTCGCTCGACAAGGCCACGAAGACGGGGGCCTGGACGTCGTGGACGATATCCTGATTCGCCAAGCGAAAGGCTCCCCCCACCGCCAAACGGTCCGCCGGGACGCCCCAGGCTTCCAACTGACGGCGATAGGCCGGCCCGTTGCAGACGATGACGTCGGGCAGGCCGGCAAGCCCGTCGGGGTTCGACGCCGGGCTCTGGTTGTACATGTGACGCCCGATGACCGTATGTTGATAACCCACCGTGGCGATGCCCAGGCGTCTGGCTGTGCGCACCAGGGCGCGCTCCCAGGGGTGGTTTTCCCACGGCCAGGCGACGACCGGCGGCCGCCGAGCCTTGAGCCAGGCTTCCTGGCACCCGATCTGCCAGCGCGTCGCCGCCGCCGCCGCCCGGCCGCCCTCCAAAACCGCCGCCCGGCGCACCAGCCAGCCAAGCGGGCCCGCGGCATCATTGGCGGAAGGCCGCCACCGGGTGAAGGGCAATGCAAGGAGGTGGGCCGGTTCACCCCAGGGGTGAAGACTGGAAGCGCGCCCGCCGGCGGACAGGTGGCGCGCCCGGCCGCCGCGGCAATCGGTGTGCAATAGCCGGTTGAGGCCGGAAAGCCTGTCCATCAGGTCGCCGAAATAGGCATCCCAGCCATCCGCCCGGCTTGCCGGATGGCCATAGACGACCAATGTCGGGGCAGCCGTGGGAACGCGCCGGCGATGACCGCGCAGTACGAGGTTGGTCCCCAACAAGTGCACCGCTAGCCTCCCCCGGGCAGCGATGCCGCGCAACGCATGACCGATCCGTTTCGGCCACAGGGCGGGAGCCTGCCCCGCCTCGATGCCCGGCCGCCCGGCCAGGTGGCGAAACAGCCACGGGTCGTCGCAGACCATGAGGACGTCGCCGGCGCTTTTCCCCAAATCATCAGCCAGACGCGTCCAGGCCAGCATGATGCCCAAATCCGAGCCATAGCTGGCGCAGGTCGGGGCGTGGGCCCACTCGGCGCTTGGCGTGGCGCCAAGGGCCTTGCCAAGCCCCCACCATTCGTCGCGGATGGCATCGAAGGCTTGTTCCAGGAGGCGCGGGGCATCGGCGAGCTTGGCGCCGCGCCCGGCGGGCGGCGCCGTGCCGGTGACGGCGATCCACGGAATGTCGGCGGCGATGCCGCCAAGGTCGGACGACGCGCGTAGCTGAACGGTCACGCCGGGCTAGAGCCAGTCGCCGCCGGTCAGGGCGATCATCTGGCCGGTCATGAAACGGCTCCACCCCGACAGCAAAAAGACGATCAAGGCCGCCGCCTCTTGTGGGTCGCCGCCGCGTTTGAGGGGGACCAGGCGGGCCCGTTCGGCCATCTGTTCCTCGTTTCGCCCCGACCAGCGCTGGTGGAAGCCGCTGGCGATGAAGCCAAGGCGTACGCCGTTGACCAATATCCCGTCCGGCGCGCCGTCGCGGGCCAGGCCCTGGACCAGGGCCTCGGTGCCGCGCTTGGCGACGGCGTAGGGAAACGACTGGGGAGAGCCGCCGTGGAGCGCCGATTCGGTGCCGTTGAGGACGATGCGCCCGCCCGAACCCTGGGCCTTCATGCGGCGAAGGGCTGCGCGGGCGGCGAAAAACGGAATGTTGAGGTTGAGGTGGATGTCGGCCTGCCACTCGGCGGCGCTTAAACCATCCCAGTGGTCGGTAGGGCTCAGACGGCCGGCCAGCATGACCAGGGCGTCGATACCGCCCGCCGCCTCGTAAAACCGCTCGATCACGTCGATGCAGTCGGCCTCGCTCTCCAGGCTTGCCTGGAGCGGCAAGACGCGGTCATCGCCGACGCCGTCGTAAAGGTTGGTATTGCCATGGGCGCCGATGGTGCAGTCCGATCCCTGGCGCAGCATGTCGACGACGGCCCGGCCCAGGCCGCCGCTGGCGCCAAGGACCAAGATCCGTGCCCCGGGTTCAGAGGCGGGCAGCCAATCGGGGCGGATGAAGGGGCTCGGCGATTTGCTCATCGGTAACACTCCTTGAGGACTCGGGCGCTCGCCGCCACGTCGGCCAGGGGATCGTCGGCGTCGAGCATGCGTTGTTCGATCGAAACGAAGTCCTGGTAGCCGATGTCGCGCAAAAACCCGCCGAGCGCCGCGTGATCGACGGCACCGCTGCTGCCCAAGACGCCGAGATCGGGCTCGTTGGCGTGGAAATGGACCAGATGGGGGGCGGCGGCCCGGAAGGGCTCGCTCGTCGCCTCCGCGTTGGCGACCAGGGCCTTTGCGTCCAGTTGCATGCGCAGGCCCGGATGGCTGACGGCCTCGACGATGGCCAGGGCATCGAAGGCCGAGTTGATGAAGTCGGTCTCGTCGGGACCCAGGGGCTCGAAGCAAAAGCACGTCCCATGACCTTCGGTGCGTTGGCCGAGTTCGGCCATGAAGGCCAGGGCTTCGGTCAGGGCCGCCGCCTCGGCAACGTCGCCGCGCCGCCGCCCGCCGCCCCAAATGAGTGTCCGCCCGCCGAGATCGCGGCACACGGCCGACAGATGGACTAAGAAATCGAGCGTTTCCGCCCTCGTTTCCGCCTCCCGGAAGAGGCCAAGTTCGGGGTGGTCGTAGAACAGCGAATGAAGGCCGACGACCGACAGGCCGGCGGCCTCGACGTCGCGGCGGTAGGCCCGGACCTTCTCGGGGGTCAGGCCGCGCCAGGTATCGCGCCACACCCGGCTCGGCGCCACCTCGACGCCGGCGAGGCCAAGCTCGGTCAGGCGCCCAAGCTCGGCGGCGTGGCCGTAGGCGCTCAGCGCGATATTGGAGACGGCGAGTTTGGGCAAGGCGCTAGTCGCAACCCGCCGCCACGGCTTCGTCGGCGGCGGTTGCCTGCTGGGCGTCCGCCGCGATCTCGGGACCGAACAGACCGATGATGCGCTCGTTCGTGATTGCCGGTAGCTCGGCAAGTCGCCGGGCAATCACCGCATTGAAACCAGGAACTAGGGGATGGTCGGGCCGGTATATATTGTTCAACTCGCCGGGGTCGGTGCTGACGTCGTAAAGTTCGTTGCCCTCGGGGCTGAGGTTGTCGCGGGGGTCGCGATATTCCTTCCACAGGTAGTGATGGTCGCGGGTGCGAACCCCGAAATAGAGCGGCCGGTGGTCGAACAGGCAATTGCCGGCGAAAAAGGTCTCCATCAGCACATGCGGCTGTTGTGCCTGCGCCGCGTCGGTCAGGGCCGTGCCTTCCCATCCAGGCGCCGGCTCGATGCCGGCCAGTGCCGCCGTCGTCGGGGCGATATCCATGATGGTGGACAGCCCGTCGTACCGTTGCGCCCCAAGTCCGGGCCGATGAAACAAGGTCGGAACTCGGGCGTTATGCTCATAGAGCAGGAAATAGTGGCCAAAGTCTCCGTGGTCGCCCAGTTCCTCGCCGTGGTCACCGCTGATCACGACCAAGGTGTCATCTCGCAGGCCAAGCCGGTCCAGGGCGTCGACGATGCGCCCAATCTCCGCGTCGGTGGATCGAAGCGCCGCGTCGTAAAGGGCCGAAAAGACGGCTTCGTCTTCCTTGTTGTTTGGTTTTTCACCGAAGGTCACCGATGGGTTGAAGTCTCGCGGGTAACCAAGGGCGGCAAGGTGGTCTGCGGTTTGCTCGTACCATTTTAGGCCGTGGCCCGAGACGTAGGGTTCATGGGTGTCCATGAAATGGGTCCAAATGAAAAACGGCCGCGTGGAATCCCGATTGTCTAATAAAGAGATGACCTTGTCGGCCAGCGACCGCGCGTCGGGATAGTTCTTGTATCGCGTGCTTCGGCATTGCGCCAAGCCAGGGCGCACCGTGCCGAGCAACCGGTTGCCGGCGCGGAACAGCCCTTCGCTCAGAAGTTTGGTCAACTTGCGGCAAAAATACCATTCCTTGGGCAGCCAACGCCCCCCCCAAGCGTCCATGGTCGCGGCGTTCCACAGGTGCTTGTCCACGTAGGCCAATTTGTCGGCCAGATATTCCTGCCGGTGGCGGTCGATGAGTTTTCGTACCTTGATGAAATCGTAACGCGCATTGACCAGGCCCGAATGGGGGAAGTCGGCCCTCAGTTCCTCCTGTCGTTGCAAGTGAAGGGCGCAATACTCAAGGGTGTTGTCGAACATCTTGAGGAGCACCGGATCGACCGCTTCCAACATGGCGTCCGGGGAGATGTCCTTGGATTGGTAGCCGGCGAGAGAACTTCGGATCATTGCCAGCGCCACTCCGGGAAGCGTGTTCAGCCCGAAGAGTTGGTACTCCTCGTCGATGCCATCGCCATAACCGAAAAAGCGGTTGACCCAGTGGAGCGTGCTAAGACAGGTGGTGTGATAGCCGGCGTCGTGAAAGCACTTGAAGATCGTCGGCGGGCGTCCCCGGGCGCCGTAATCGTATCCGCCGTATGACAGCGGCCTGCTTGAGGTCAGGAATTGAACGCAAGCGGTTTGGGTAAAGGTGCCCATGGTGTACGAGCGTTCGCACACGATGGCGTCCCGGGCCAGGCGCTCCAGAGTCGGGGTCGTCGGGCGCGCATAGCCGTGCAGACTCGCGCGGTCGGCGCGAAAGGCGTCGATCGTCAAAACGATCACGTTCGGTTGGCTCGACGACATGGATTTCTTTGAAGGGAGGGTGTGGCTACCCGTAAGTCCCGTTTAAGGACGGCAAAGGAATAGGGGTGATCGCTTGGGAATCCCAAAGTATCCCTTTTCGTCCATCTCAGCCTGCACCACGGTGGCGTAACGCTCGAAGAAGTCGTCGGCCACCGACATGTCGCGCGGCTTCACACCCGAGGCGACGTAATCGAGCATGAACTGGATGTCGGTAACTTCCAGCATGTCCTCCTGGACGTGTTTTTCGATGTTGCCGAAAAATTGGGGCAGCATCTTGTCTGCGATTTCCTCGGTGAAACTGTCGATGATCCGATCGGTGGGAAAATTCGCATCAAGGCGGCGACCGATCTCGTAGACATTGAACATGTGGATCTCGCTGTTCGTCGTGATGGTGACGAACCCGTCAGGACGCAGGACCCTCTTAATCTCGGAAAATGCGCGGGCTTTGTCCTGGGTGTGATAGATGATGTGATGGGCGTTGACGAGGTCGAAACTGTCGTCGTCGTAGGGAAGATTCTCGACGTCGGCGGTTTCCACTTTCGCCTCCGTGTCGCCCAGGTTGGCCAGGGTCTTTTCCACCATGGCTTGCGAGAAGTCGGTCAGGGTCAAGGTGGAGCCGGCGGGCAAGCGGGACTGATTTTCCCGCCAGAAGATTCCCGTGCCGCATCCCACCTCCAAAACATCGACCGGCTTGGTCAGCGGCAAATGGCTGCCAATCCAGGCATGAAACGATTCCGGATTGGTGCTGAACAACTGGTGTATCTTGATCCTGGCGTCGAGATTTGCCGTCGTGCCGTACTGCAGGTTTTTCAGATATTCCTTGGTGATCGCGGTATCCATTGATCATATTCCCCTGCTTCGCGAATTAACCCTTGATCCTAAACGCTTCTATTCCCTCGCAGCCAATATGTTCGACGACGGCTGCGCCCGACGCCGGAACGTCGATGCGAAAAATATCGGGCATGGTGATGGCCAGCCACTCCTCGTAACCAAAGCTGGGATCGTAGGTGTTGAGAATCAATCCCATCAAGGTGCCGTGGCTAACCACGGCAACGGCTTCGTCAGGGTGGTCCTTCTGAATCTTCCTCAATGCGCTGGTGGCGCGAACTTGCGCCTCGGCATTGGTCTCGCCACCGGGGAGGCGAAAGTCAAAGTCCTCCCACATCCTTTGCCGCGCCGCCTTGAGGTCGGCGATGGGCTCGTCGGACATGGTCTTTTCCCTGAATTCGTCAGCGACGGTCACGCTGAGGCCGAGGCGTTTGGCCAGGGGTTCCATGGTCAGTCCGGCCCGCCGGAACGGGCTGGTATAGAGCGCCTTGACGGGAGGCGTCGCGGCCACCAGGCGCTCGGCAATCTGCTCCGCGTGCACCTGCCCTTCGGGTTCCAGTCCGCGTTCCGCGTCGGCCCCCCCCAGTTCCGATTTTCCGTGGCGTATCAGGTATACGGAATGCATAAACTTATCTCCCAATTAGTGCACGTTCTTAGGTGAATCTAGGAAGCGCCTTGATGATGCGATCGACCAATTGCGTGATGTCTTCGAGCGCCTGATTGTTGTCGATGGTGAAATCCGCATTGCCTGGTGGAACGAAGGGAATGTCCACGCCGACAACGTCCTTCTTCTCGCCGGCAAGGGCCGGTTTGTATATGTTCTTTACGTCGCGGGCAAGCAGGGTTTCGAGCGACACATCCACAAATATCTCGAAATACTGATCGAAAGTCTCGCGATTCCAGCGCAACCACTCGGGATAATTGGACAGCACCGCGCAGATCATGTGAATGCCCTGCCGGTCGAGAAAAGCGCAGAGGTGGGAAAATCGACGTGCGTTCGTCTGCCGATCCTCGTAGCTATACCCCAGGTCGTGTCCCATGACTTGGCGAAACTCATCGCCGTCGAGGAAGACCAAGTTGGTGTGCCGGCCCTTGAGGCGCTCATAAAGCGCGCGGCCGATCGTCGTCTTTCCCGAACCGGAAAGTCCGGCGAGCCAAATGATCATCGCCAATACAGTCTCTGACAAGGATCTGTGTTGTCGGGCAGGGGGAGACCCCAGGTCATTCGTACACGTGCCCCCATTCGTGGCTGTCCGAGTAATCGTATCCGAGGTCGTGGATCAACTCACGCTGCAAGCGTCCCAAAATATGTTTTTTCCGCGATTCCGAGATGACGCCACGTTCCTTGCGGTACGAGACCCGGGAATTCGTCGCGTGTTCGTCTTTGGGGACCTTGTCCGCCATCGCCTTCTTGCTTGTCCTTTTGAGGGCTTCTTCAAGGCATTCCAGCGGGATGTCCAGTTTCCAAAAGTCGGTCATCGCTTTCAGCGTGCCGACCTGATCCGCCTTCAGTTCATGGTATCTCACGATCAGGCATCTTGGGTGCCAGGTGGCGACATCCCCCCAGCTATTGTAAAACTCAATGTCGTCGTCGAGGTAACGATCCCAATTGAAACTATCCTCGTCGTCCAGGGTAACCTCGGGCCAAAAAGAGCTGTTCCCGACCTTGAAGAAGTTGCCTTCCAGGCTTTCGAGGATGGATCGCACGACAACCACCACGTTCATATTCTTTACCTTGCGACAGCGCAGGCGGTAATAGGGATGATGGGTGTGATAGAGCACGGGCTCGGTGATCAGCCCGAGCAGATCGTCGTTCATGGTACCCGCCGGCACCCGCCAGTCCAGTTTTGTGTAACGAACGCCGCCGCTGGGATGCCACCAGTTGTCGATGTAGGCATAATCCCCTTTGCCGCCGGCGGCGAGGTCCATGGCAAGCGCGATGGCCAGCGAATACCACCCATATCCTGACCGCGACAGGGTGGCGCAAACGTTATCGATTTTACCGCCGTCGAAATAGAAACCGAGGCAGTTGAGTTTCTGACGGAAGTCGAAATCAGGACGGAGGAACAACTGGCCCAACGATAACGCGTCCCAAATGTCCTTGGCTGGAAACCTGTTGAGGACGATATCGCGTGCGCGGACCGGTAGAAGAGTGCGTTCCAGAAAACTCCACACACGGGCGGTGGCGGTGTCATTCGATTGGTAGAGGAGCATCCCGCTCTTGCTGAGGACGGGTTTGCGTCGCCCAAAAAATTCCCCCCGCGTATTCTCGGCCAGCTCCTCGGTCACGTCTTCCATGCCTGTCATCGGATACCGTTTTTTCCCTTGTATCGTCGCATTACGCTCATCCGTTGACCGTTTCCGCATCGGAGTCGAAAAAACGGGTGATCGAGCCATCGGCCATCATGGCAACGGCCTTTTCATAATCCTTCGCCGTATCGATCTCAAGCCAGCCGCCGGCGACCGGCACTGCGTGAACCGCGACGCCGGAAAGAATTACCTCCATCAAAAGATCGGTCATGTAGGCACCCGTCAAGGGCCGCTTTTCCATCCATGGGCGGGGCACCGCCCCGAGCCCGGCACGGGCGGCCCGCAAAGCGTCGATGCCTCCGTTCCTGAACCGCATCAAGCCAATGTACTGAGCCTCGATTTCATCAATGTCCGTGACCTTGTTCCCGACATCGGTAATGCAGCCGCGGGCGTCCATGCGCAGGCTTTCGGCGTCGCTTAGGGGATCTTCGAAGCGGTGCTCCCAATAGGTCCGCCAGTTGCGATCGACGACGATGGAGATCTCTTCAGGGCTGTTGAGCAGGGCAGCGAGGACGCGTGGTTCATAGACGATGTCGCTGTAAGAGACAATCAGGTCGCGACCGAACTCGGCCGCCGTGCAAAACAGGGATTCCACCATGTTCGTGGTCTCCCAATGAGGGTTCAGAATCTGGCGCGTCCCGGGAAGGTTCAACATCTCGCCCCGGTACCCGGTGGCGATGACGATGTCCTTGATGCCAGCGCCTCCGAGGGTGGCGATCTGGCGTCCGATCAGGGTTTGGCCGCCAAGTTCGGCCAGGCATTTCGGACGGTCCTTGGTATAAGCGTCGAGGCGACTGCCGCGTCCAGCGGCCAGAATGATCGCCCTCGGGCGAGACCGATCCCCGATCATTTGGCGCGCGCGATAATCACGGCGGCGTTACAGAAGGCCGGCAAGAAGAGCCCGATCAACGTCTTCTGCACGGCGTTGCCAAGCAAGGACAGACGGTAGCCCTCCGCCCTCCCCTTGGTTTCATCGAAGGTCTTGTGGGACGCCGCCCGGAAAGGCCGGAACTTGTAGACGAAAGGCATATTCTCGACGAAATAGATGTCTTCAATGGCAAATCCGTTGCGCGAGAAGACGTCCTTCAATTCCTGTTGCGTGTGGTTGATTTTGTGGAACCGCCGCTCGCCGCCGGATTGTTTTCGGTCGGTCAGCCAATCGATCATGCGGTTTTGGATGTTATCGAGTCGCATCGCCGCGCAGAGATGACCCCCGGTCTTCAAGACGCGGCGGGTTTCGCGGACCGCGTCGGCGATCCCTTGTTCCAAATTGTGATAGAGACCGAAAGCCAGGACACAAGAGAGACACTCATCGGCAAAAGGAAGTTTTTCCACGTCGGCGGCGGTCAATGGGATGGCGGGGACCGCTTGTTTGATCTTTTGGACCGCCGTCGGGATGAAATCCATGCCGATGATGTCGCGTCCCTGTTGGTGGTAGAAGCGCACGACCCTTCCGGCACCGCAACCGGCCTCGAGGATGGGGCCGCTGACCGTAAGTCGACGCAGGGTGTCTTCGGCGAATTTCCCGGGGTAGCGTTTCAGGTTGAGCTTGCCGGTATCGGCATCGACGTCGTCCCACCGGGCCTGCCAGTAGGCCCGGCTGCCGCCATGAGAACGATAGGTGATTCGTGCCATCAATCAAGTCCCCGGGAGCAGAATGCAAGGATTTTTCATGGTGACGACGGCCCGCCGATCAGGCTTTCAAGCAACTTGCGGTCGCCGCCCGGGGCGCCGCGCCGTTCCGCATGCCACATGATCGCCGCAATCGGCAGGGTTTGGTGAAAAAAGGCCTCGACGTTACCGTCTCCATCGTGTGCCGCCCCAACCAGGCCGCCGCCCAGCCCATCCGCCGGCACCGCCTGGGTATGAAAGGAATTAACCATCGTTTCAGAGTCGTAATAATCCCGCCATGACGCGCCCACGCTGACCGCGTGCGGACGCGCCACATGGCCGTCGACGGGGACCAGGCGGCCACCGAAGTGAAGGTTTATGAGCTGCATGCCGCGGCAAACGCCAAGGACGGCGAGGCCGCTTCCAATGGCATGCTCCAACAGCCTGTTTTCCGATGCGTCGCGTTCAGGCGTGGCGCCAAGATCGTCGCCCCCCGTAAGGACCAATAAATCGGCGCCCAGGCCGTCCAGGTAGCTCTCGGGAGCACTCAGGTGATTGGGCACCAGCAGTGGCGTCATGTCCCATTCGCCGAGCCGCGTCAGCCAGTCATGACTGATGGAATCGCGGGGCTCCACGTATTCCGACGCCTGGGTCACGCGCATGGTCAGGGCCACCCTGGGTGTCATCTTCTAATGCCCGGTGATGCGGCGCGCCGCCGCGTTGAGTTCGATGACCGCCGCCGCTGCCAGGGATTCGTACAGGCGCTCGCCGCAGCCGATGGCGGCGGGCAGGCCGAACTCGGCGCAGCGCACGGCCATGTGGGAGTTGGCGCCGCCGTACTTGGTCACCAGGCCGGCGATGGCGTGGGAGAAGATCCAGTCGAACCCCGGATCGGCGCTTTCGATGAGGACGATGCCGCCGTCGATGTCCGGCGCCCCCTCGACGTCCAAGCGCCGCGCCGGGGCGGTCACCGATTGTCCGGTGATGAAGGTCGGATGGCCGAGCGGCAGGCGCACCACGTCGATATCCTTGGTCTCGCAGATCAGGTGGGGCAGGCGGATGGCGCGCGTCACTTCGTAGGCCTCGCGCTGGCTGGCGATGCGCTCGCGCAAGGCGGCGCCGTCACGGTCTTCCAATATATCCCCGATGGTGAGAAACGAGAGATCGTCGCGCTCGAGGCCCAGGGCGGCGCCCCATTGGACCAGGATCGAGAGCGTCTCGCTGATCGAATGCGTGAAGGCGAACTTGGCCTCCTCGCGCAGGCGCACGGCATCGGCGATGTAGGCCAAAAGGGCATCGGGGTCCAAGGCGTAACCGAACTCTCCGAGAAGGGTGGCGATGGCGGTGCGCTGGCCGGGGCTTGGCGCGAAGGGCTCGGCCGCGGCCGGCGCCGCGAGCCCGCTATGGCCGATAAACAACTCGGGGCGTTCGTCATAGCGCCACGACGTGATGTCGTAGGTGCCGGGACGAAGGTGGCCATAGCGGGCCAGGAACGCCGCCTGGTCCATGACCCCGGCGCCGACGGCGTGCATGTCGTGGACCAGATCGGCGGCCACCGTGTGGATGGAGCGCATGAAGCGATCCACGTCGTCGGTGGTGAAAACGCCCCGCGTCACAAGGGAGCGCAGGAAAGCGACGCCAATGAATCCATGGCGCGCCAGCATGGAAAACGGCAGGGTGCCGTTCGTCTTGCAGCCGTCGAGGAGCGACCGCGCGCGGTCCAGCGACGGGGCGCCGGAATCCCCTGCGCCGTCCGCCAACAGCCCCCGTGCCTGGCGGGCCAGGGCTTCCAGGCCGCCATCGTGTTGGGCAAGGGCGTTTGCGGTGACTTGACCGAGCGCCCCTTCGAAGGCATCGGCCTCATCCGATGTCATGACGCCGGCGCCGATGCGCGCCCGGTCGTCGGCGAAGGCAAAATGACGGCAGGTGGCGGCGACCTCGAACTCGATCTTGTCGTGCAGGTCGGGCTGTTCGGCAAGCCGCGCCAACTGATCGTCGACCAGCCTTTGTGCCACGCCATGATCGAGGTCGGCGGGGAGGAAGGAGTTGAAGCTGAGTCTGACGTCGATATAGGGGCGGCCGTGGAAGTCGATCAGCAGCGGCGCCTCGACGCGGCGGTATCCCATGGCCGCCCGTGCCTCGGCCCAGACCCGGTCGGTGATCAGGTGTTTGTACAGCGACAGTGCCAGCGGCCGGGGCGCGTTGCCGATCATCTCGGCCGGGTTCCAGTCCGGCATCTCGCCGAAGATGGTGCGCCCGCCGGCCAGTCCGGAACGCGGCGCCATACTTTCGCCGATGGTGGCGCGGATGGTATCGATGGCGGCGTCGATCACCGGGTCGGGGACGGCGCGCCAGCGCCGCCGCGCCGCCAGGGGGCGGACCTGGAGGATATAGACCTGATCGTCGGCGGTGGTGCAGAACTCGATATCCAGGTGCTGGGTGGCGGTGACGCGTTCGATCTCGATGACGGCGTCGATCAGGGCCGCCATGCGCGGCGATTTGAGCGCCTCGGGCCGCGAACGGTGGACAAGGACGGTCTTGCTTTGGGCGCCGCCGGTAACGGTGTCCGTGCGGCCCGAAAAATCGTCGTAGTTGACCACGTAGTAGGGGCCGCCCGTATCCAACTCGCGGGTCAAGACGACGCCTGACAGCACCGTATTCTCGACCATGGGCTGGATCAGAACCTGGTCGCCGGCGGCCGGCGCGCGGTAGCTCTCGAAGACGGCGTCGATGGCGCGGGCAAGGTCCGGCGCGCGGGCCTCGACGTCGATCAGGCTGAGATGGGCGCCGGCGTGGGAGGCATCCCAGCCGTCCTCGCCGGCGGCGGACGATCGTACGGCGAGAAGCCCGGGCGCGAAGCGCCCGACAATGCGTTCGACGACCCGTTCCGGGCTTTGCCGCCACTCGTCCACGGCGACCGTGATCTGCGGGCACAGCTTGGCTCCCGCGACTTGGGGGCCCAATTGTTCCAGCGTCTTTGCCTTGGTATTGAACGTGAAGGCTGCTGGCGCGGTGGCGGCGGATTCTACGCCTATGGGAGGAGACCTGGTGATTATAGGACTTTCTTGCGGATCGCCGAGGACACCATGTCGATGACGAAGATGGTGGCGAATATGATGAAGATGATTGCCGACACCCGGGGATATTCGAACATCCTGAACGACGACTGCAACTCATAGCCGATGCCGCCGGCGCCGACGATGCCCAGCATGGTCGCCATGCGGACGTTGCGGTCCAGGATGTAAAGGTTGTTGCCGACGAACGACGGCATGATCTGAGGCACCACGGCAAAGGCCAGAACCTGAAGCCGCGAGGCACCCATGGACCCGAGCGCCTCGATGGGACCGACGCTAACGTGCTCCATGTCCTCGGCGTAGAATTTGGCGAGGAACCCCATGGTGTGGAGCCCCAACGCGATGACCCCCGGCATGGCGCCGAAGCCGACGGCGATAACCAAGATCATGGCCATGATGAACTCGGGCACGGCGCGAAAGAAGATGGTGATCGTGCGCGCCACCATGTAGAGGCCGACGTTGGGAGCGATGTTACGGGCCGAGAAAAGACCCGTCGGAATGGACAGAAGGATGGCCAGGAGTGTGCCCAGAACAGCGATCTCGATGGTTTCCAGCATGGACAGCAAAAGGGTTCCGAGGTCGGAGAAATCGGGCGGCCACATCCTGGCACCGACGTCGGCGAAATAGGCCGATGCGTCCCTGAAGAGCGCCAGGGGATTGAATTCCAAGTCGACCATGATAAGGCCGATGACGGCGGCGGCGAGTAATACGCAGAGGCCGCTACGCCAGCCCCACTGGGGCCTGAGATAGGATTCGAGAAGCTTGCGCCGGGCCACCGCCGGGTCCAGGTAGCGCTCCATGGCGCCGCCGTATCCGCCGACATCGATGAATTCGTGGGCGTGCAGGATCAAGTCCTTGAGCTTCTCTCGCATCGAGTCATCGAGACTTCGCGAGCACACCAGCGGCGCGCCCGGAATGTCCTGGGAGCGGTGGATGACGCGCAGGGCGCCGGGCGTCACGATGCCTTGGCGCTGGGCCTCCTCCATGTTTACCGAGCTTAGCGCGGCGACGTCGACCTGGCCGTCGAGGACGGCGCGCAGCGCCTCGTCATGGTTGGCGACGGAAATGACGCCGGCGAATTCGCCTTCGTTGTCGAGGTTGATCCCGGCATCGGCCAACTCGCGCTGGGGCACCATGAAGCCGCTCGTCGAGTGGCGTCCGCTAACGGCGATCCTTTTCGCCTTCACGTCTTTGAGGGCATGGATGGGAGAGGCGGCTTGGGTGACGAAGACGGATCGATAATTGGGCGAGGTTTTGCCTTTGGGCACACCGACGGCCAACGCCTCGACCTGACCGTCGCGTGCCGCTTCGAGATAGGCGAAGGGGCCCAGCCACCCGATCTCGGCGGTGCCCTCCGTAAGAGCCTCGATCGCCTCTTCGTAGCTTTTGCAGTAGACGAGTTCGATGGCGATGCCCGAGCGCTCCGCCAGATGACGCACCAGGCCCCGAAGGTCCAACCCCTCGGCGTGGTCGCTGGCCGGAGCGACGACCAGTGTCAGGCCGTCGGTGCCGCCCTCGCGGTGTGATATGTCTCTTGTCTGGGTCAAGGTGGTTTTCCTTGGGCGCGGTCAGGCCGTGAAGCGCAAATCCTCTTCGGGGCGCGCCTGATCGGCACCTGGACCAAAGAACAGTCCTTGGTCGTGGCCCCGGTAAATATCTTGGATATATCCTTCGTCGACCTCGTCCGTAGGTCGGTCCATGACGATCCCGCCACCCGCCAGGCCGACGATGCGGTCGGCGAAGCGCAGTGCGAAATCAACCTGATGGAGGTTGCACACCACGGTAATGCCATGCGTCCGGTTGATGTCTTTGAGGAGCGACAGAATGTTAAAGGCGATCAATGGATCCAGACTCGCCACCGGTTCATCGGCGAGCAGCACGGCGGGCTTCTTGATGATCGCCCGGGCGATTCCGACGCGCTGCTGCTGGCCGCCCGACAGCCGGTCGGCCCGCGTATAGGCCTTGGCCAGGATGCCGACGCGGTCGAGGCATTCGAGCGCCCACAGCTTGTGCTCCTTGTTGAACAGATAGAGCAACGACGCCATCGTCGCGGTGCGGTCAAGGACGCCGGTCAGGACGTTGTTGAGGGCGGTCAAGTTGCCGACCAGGTTGAAGTCCTGAAAAATCATGCCAATGCGCCCGCGGACTTGGCGCAGGGAGTCCTTCGCGACACGCCGACCTTCGAGTTCGACGGTGCCGGTGCTCGGCGTTACCAGGCCGTTGATACAGCGTAGAAGCGTCGTCTTTCCCGAACCGCTGGGGCCTAAGACGACGACGAATTCGCCCTTGCCGACCTCGAGGGACACGTCGGAAAGGGCCCGCGTTCCGTCCTCGAAGGTCTTACCCAGGTGGGCGATGCTCAGCATGGCCGAGGGATCGTCACTTTTTCTTCGATTGGCGCAGCAAGCGGTCGACCGCGCGCAGTGTGTCGTAGTCGGAATCCTTGACTTCCACATAGCGCTCCATCTCGCCGCCGTAGCCGCCGATACGGCCATGCTTGTGGGCCTCCAGCGTGGCGCGCTTGATGGCGTCGCGTACCTCTTGGGGCAACCGCTTGGAATAGGCCAAGGGCGGCGGCGGCACGGGAGGTGAGGTGTGGATGATGCGCACCTCGGCCCGCTTGAAGGTGCCGTCGGCAAGGCGGGCGTCGAAATTGCGCGAACTCATGCCGCAAACGTCGGCGTGTTTGTTGAGCACGGCAAGCAGGCAGGCGTCGTGGCTGCCGGCGTAGACGACCCGTTTGAAGTGTTCGCGATTGGTCGTCGAGAGGCCGACCTTTCTGAGCTCCACCTGGGGGATGAGATCCCCCGATGTAGAGCCGATGGTGTTGAGGGCCAAAGTCTTGCCACTTACATCTGTGAGGGTCTTGAGGGGACTGTCGGCCGGGACGACGAAGTGGGCAAAATAGCCGGCCGTAGTGTCACCCTTACGGATGCCGGCGGCAAAAGCTTCGGCATCGGCGATCTCGGCGGCCATGATGTAAGTCTTGCCGCCGTACCAGGCGATCTCGGCGCGTCCGGCCCGCATGGCCTCGACGGCGGCGTTGTAGTCGGTGATTTTAATGGGCTTGATCTCATAGCCGGTCAGGTCGCCGATGATCTTGATCAGGTTGACGTAGTCCTTTTCGTCGCCTTTCTCGCTGGCCGGAACGAAGACCATGTTGAGCTTAAGCGCGGCGGCTTGGGAAGGCGCCGGACTCAAGGACAAACCGGCGGCCAGGGTCACGGCGACGATCAGTATTCTTGCGTATGATTTATTCATTGCTTTTCTCTCTTCGTTGCGTGCCGGTTTTATCCTCCGGCGTCGTGTCACTCCTCGAACTCCAAGAGCGCTTTTTCGTAGTCCTCGACGGTGTCGATTTCCTTCCAGCCGCGTTCGATGATGACGCAGTGGACGGGAACGCCAAGGTCGGCCATCTCCTGGATCATGTCGGTGAGATAGGCCTTCTCGAAGGTCTCCGCCCTCTGAAACGGCTTGCCCCAGTAGAGGGCCTTGGCACGATGGAAGTGGCGCTTGAAGATTTCCGCCCCTCTCGGGGTCAGCTTCATCATGCCGATGAACTCGCCGTGGACGTCACGCTTGTCGGTCAGAATCTTGCCGATATTCACGACGTTGTTGTTGGCGTCGAAGATGACGTTCTCGGCCTCGTCGATGGGGTGCTGCTTGCGCCCGACGTAGGTGCCCTTCCAGTCAATGTCGACGACGATGGAGATGTCGTGCTCGGAATCGAGCAATCGGCGTACCACGTGGTCTTCGAACAAGATGTCGGAATAGGCGACGATGACGTGGCCGTTGATCTCGTCCTCGGCGCAGAAGATAGAATTGAGGATGTTGTTGTTCTCAAAGTTCGGGTTCTCGTGATAGCGGATGCCCTTGTATTTGATCTTGTCCTTCTTGTAGCCGCGCACCAGGGCGATGTCCTTGGCCCCGCAGGCCTTGTAGACGCTGAGCTGGCGCTGCAACAACGTCTTGCCGCCGAAGTCGAGCAGGCACTTGGGCTTGTTTTCGGTGTAAGACCTCATTCGGCTGCCCAATCCCGCCGCGATGATGAGAACACGCGTATTGGATGCCATCATGGTCTCCTTGATCCGCCTTATCTCGGCACCGTTAAGGCCGTAGTCGGCGATGGCGCGCAAAAGCCCGACAATGTCGGGGTTGTCCAGGACAAGCTCCCCGACGTCCGGCGGAATGGCGTTGCGCGACCGCCCTGCCAGGTCGAAGATGCGTTCGGCGTCGGCCTCCAGGATATCGGCCATGGCCCTGACCAGTTCGGGCCTGGGCGCGACGCGCTTGTCCTTCTCGATGTCGTTGAGATAGGACGGCGAGACGTCGAGGGCGCGCGCCAGTTCGCGCTGGCCCATTCCCTTTTCAGAACGCAGGCGGCGAACGTGTCCGCCGAACGTCGTCGTGCCGGGACGCGGCATGGATCAGACCTCCTCATTGGCCGCCGGAGGGCGCCGGCCGTCCGATCCCTCGACGGAGGACAAGGTGGAGCGATGCGTGCGCAAGTGAGCCATGGGCCGCCATAAGTGTTTACGTGTTCGCAAACAAGTTAACACGTATGAGTGCGTCCAGACAAGTAAATTTTTTCCGGCGCGGTCAAAGGACTCAGGAGAACTGGCTTTCGTGAAGTTCCGAAAATCGTCCTTTTCTCGCCACAAGTTCGTCGAAGGAGCCCGATTCCACGACCTGGCCCCCTTCCATGACGAAGATGGTGTCGGCCTTGCGCACGGTGGCCAGGCGATGGGCGACGACGATGATGGTCAGCCGGTGGGAGATCGATCCGAGGGCCTCTTGGATCAGGGTCTCGGACTCGTTGTCGAGCGCGCTGGTCGCTTCGTCGAGAAGCAACAGCTGGGGATTGCCGATCAACGCCCGGGCCAGGGCCAGGCGCTGCTTCTGTCCGCCCGAAAGCCTGACCCCGCCTTCGCCCAACACCGTATCCAGGCCGTCGGGCAACGCCTCAATAATGTCGCCGAGACGGGTCAACTCCACGACCTGATCGATGTCCGCCTCGGTGACTTCCGGATGGGCGAAGACGAGGTTGTTGCGCACCGTGTCGTTGAAGATGATCACGTCTTGGGTGACGTAGCCGATACGCTTGCGCCACGACAACAGGTCGATCCGCCTGAGATCGACGCCATCGATTTCGATGCGCCCGGCATCGGGGATCCGCAGCCCGGCGATCAGGTCGATCACCGATGACTTGCCGGCGCCCGAGCGGCCGACGATGGCAATCGTGTTGTTACGCGGTATAGGCATGGTAACCGCCGATACCGCCCCCATGGTCTCGTTTTCGTAGTGGAAGGTGACGTCATGCAGTTCCACGCCGTGCTCCAGCGCCTCGAAGGGCTTGCCGCCGACGCCGCGTTCCTCAGTCTGTTCGCGGGCTGCCGCGATGGCGGCGTCGACCACGGGCAATGTCGCCGCGTAGCCTGCGTATCCTTGGTAATACTGCTGCAACTGGATGAGCCGTGGCACCATGCGCGCCATGATGATGAGGAACGTGAAAAGCACCGCGGTCGGGACCCCGAGTCCTTGGCGGGAAACGGCAATGATACCGGCAAGGATGGCGACCGCCAGGGTTTGGACCAGGAAAAAAGTGAAGACGCGGATCACTTCTGAAGAGAGAGAAGTATTGACGGCGGTCCGATTGAGCTCCCCCAAGCGCTCGATCACCCGCTGTTCGGAGCCGGTGACGCGTATCAGCCGCGCACCCTTCAAATAGTCGACGATATGAACACCATAATTCCGATTGGCCTTGATAATCGCGTCGCCAATGTTTCTGGATCGTGCGTGCAGAGGCCGGATCATCCAGCCCACCAGTGCCGCCAGGGCAATGGTCAGCGCCAGAAGTCGCCACGACAGCAATGAACTGATGACCGCGAATATGGCGATGTGAATGATCGTGGCGACGACCATCACCTGGAGGATCAGTCCGGCGGCGCTGCGGTGACATTCGACCAGGAGCTTGTTGACCACATCGCCCGACGACTGCCCCGACAGGTGGTGCCAGCGCGAAAGGAACAAGTTTTCGCCAAGCGCCTTGCGTAGCGCTTCCATGTGGCCATGCCGGGCCCGTTCGAGCATCCGGTCCTTGGCGAACGTGATGGCGAACGACCCGCCCACCAGCACGACGATTAACGCAAGCATGGTGAACAGGTTCATGGGAAGGTGAACGGTATCCAATACCGTCTTGAGAATAACACCGCCCTTGCCCAGCTCCTTGCCTCCGCCGTCCAGGGTTTCCAGCAAGGGAATGAACAAGGTAAGTCCCAGACCCTCGCAAAGTCCCGCCGTGACGGTCACCGCCAAGGCGAGCCAAGTCCCCGGAAGCCGGCCCAAGGTGGACAGGAACTTGGTTCGCGGTTCGAGGACCGTCCCCGTTTTGGTCATCGGGACAAGTATCCGTTTGCGAGAGGCGTGGAATGACGGGTCAGTGGGGTCAA
This sequence comes from Rhodospirillales bacterium, assembly GCA_030746775.1. GTDB lineage: Bacteria > Pseudomonadota > Alphaproteobacteria > Rhodospirillales > JASLLZ01 > JASLLZ01. The sequence continues at coordinate 61,474 of JASLLZ010000002.1, forward strand.
AAGCAACACCCAATGACCGGCGACGGCGAGGCCGAAAAGGATAGGTCTTTCATCGGAGCCGCGGCGCTTCAAAGGGTATCCACATCGTAGGTGGGCTCGTTGTATTGGTGGTGGTCGAAATCATGAAACGTGAAAATCTTCTCGTTCCAGACTTGCCGGCGTTCGGCGAACAGTCCGTACGGTTTGGCGAATTTTTTCTTCGGGTGGGCATCGTTGAACTCCTTGATCGCCTTCAGTTCCCCGATGAATTCATTGGTACCCAGGATATCGTCGAAAACGCAGAAAACCCTGGGCAGGTAATTCTCCGCATCACGGAAGAGTTCGAAAGAATCCCTGGTCGATGAATAGTAATCGAGATCAAAAAACACAGCCCCGATCGGGGCGGCGTCCGGATAAACATCAAAAAAAGTCTTGCTAGTTTCTTTTACATCGCCAAGTACGAGTTTCGTGTGTTTTAGTTCTTTCTTTAAACTGTCCGGATTCATCTCATAGCCGCCCTCCCACCATTTGAAAGGCATATCCTGATAATCCTCCGGTTTCGGCAGCCCCTCCTCTAAACCGAACCCGAATACGTCGAAATCCAAATCGAACTCGCGTTTGATGTTATCGATATGTTTTTCGATGCTCCTAAGTCCTTGGCCCTTGGCCACGCCGAGTTCGACAATGCTGATCCTCGAATGATTGAGGCTTTTGGCCAGCATGGCGGCCTTGTAGATGCAGTAGCCGTACTCGGGTCTCTCGACCTCGTTGAAAACGGTTCGGTAGTAGTAGTGGGAACGGGAGTATTTGTTCCTCAACCTTCGCAACCCCCGGAAAAGAGCCACTCTCAGGGGGTAGGGATAGGCGAGGATGTCCTTAAGCAGACGAACCACTATTCACTCCCAAGACGTTGAGACAATTATCGACGGGGCGGCGAGCCGAATTCGGATAGAGGCATGGACGGAAATCAAGAGGCCGAGGATCCGACAAGACCGCTTGGCGATGTTTGGCCCTCGCCGCCATGGGCGCCTTCCCCGGCAGCCAAATCTCCCGGCAGGCCTTCTTCCATGACCTCCCAGAAACGCTGGCACGGATTGGGGATTTCATCGCGTGCACAGAGGTCGTTGAGCGCCCGGTCGCCACTCACGGAGCGGCCCTCTTCGAGCGCCGGCCCCAATTGGGCCAGGTCGGTGAGCACGTCCAGGTGGCGGTAGTAACCGGGATCCATGGATGTGGGCGGTATCCAGAACCCGAAATATCGCTTGTCCGCCGCAAGGGCCTCGGCCATGGCGCCGGAATGCACCGGGCCGATGACGAATTCCGCCGCTGGCAGAAGTTCTCTCAACGGCCGATACTTGATGATTTCGCAATCGATTCCAAAATAAGCGGCGATCGCGTCGTAGTATTCCTTGCGCGGCGGGCCAGGGTGAACCTTGAAGATCGCGTCCTTGTCGCCCTTTGTCTTCAGGAGTCGCATGACGGTTACAAAATAGGAATACTTGGTCGCGTTGACGGCGCCGAGGTCGAGCCCGAGGGCGCTATGTTCGATAACGAGGACGCGACCCACCTTCCCCGTCGGGGGTGGCGGGCTTGCTCGGCGGTAGGCCTCGCCGAGAGGATAGCCGACGCGAACGCGCTGGCACACGGCTCCGATGGCGTTCAACCACTCGTCGTTGGTGTTGCCCCAACTTAGTTGCCGGCTGACCAGGGGTGGGCACCTGGGGTCGCCACCCAAGGCATCGACCTTGAGCCGTTCCGGTACGTAGGGGCTGTGCCAGATGTAATCCACGGGGATGCCGTTTTCATGGGCCAGCTCGACATATGTCCGGTAGGGAGGATTCTTGACGCCGTCGACGACGAGACGGGACGGGGAAAAGACCCTCAACACCCGCTCGGCCTTTTTCACTTCCCTGGCCAGGGCGAACAAGGTGTCTTCGTTCAAGAAGCATTTTCGGGCATAGCGGCGCGCCAGTTCCTCGACCAGCGGCGCCGGCTTCATCCACGCCCCCTCCAGGGTCGCAATTATGTCCCTGACGGCCTTTTTTTCCGTCGCCGTCAGACGACAAGGTAGCGTGGCGATCAAGAGCGCACCCTTTTTAATGCACGACCACACGAAGCTAGGTTTCTTGGACTGGTTTGCCGACAAGAGGACGGGGCGAACGGCGCCCCCGGCATAGGATTCCATGAGGGGCACGGACAGTGACGTGTTGAGCATGATCAACACGTTGCGCCGGCGCCGAGAAAGACCATGGACGACGCGGCTGTAGGCGTGGAAAATGCCGCCGAACACCATCACCAGGGCTCGTCTCGACAGCCCGCTTCCGCTCCCTTCGGTCGGGGCGTTGAAGTCTTCCGCCACCATGGGAAGGCCGGGGTCGTTGGCGTCTACCGGGTCGCTTCGGTCGCGGACCGTCACGCCCTGGCCATCCGCCACCGTCAAGGCGATGAAACGCCGGCTTTCCGCGTCCAAGGTGTTGGATTCGGCGCGGAAGTCGAAAAAAACCAGTTCCTTGGGGCAAAACGTCTCGATCAACGCGCTCAGCGCCCGTTCCATGCGCACCCCGGCCGCCAGAACCCGCACCGTGACGAACTGCTTGCCGAGCGATGCGCCGCGAAAGAGAGTCGCATCGCGGCCGTCCACGTAGACCCATTCATTGGCCCGAATACGAAGGTCGGTGTGCAGGGTATCGGAACCTTGCCATGCAAGGATGCCCCACTCGGCGGGAATGCAGTGCCATCCCTCGGCCGCCGCCTTTTGCCATAGCAGCCAGTCGGATGAGACGATGAGCGTGTCGGTGTCGCCACGGTCCAGTTGCGCCAGGTGCCTCTCATGGGTGACCAGGGCCAGGCGGACGTAACGGTCCTTCAACCCGTCGCGGGCCGCCTCGACGGCGATCGGTTGGCGGTGCGCCGGCGCTTCGTTCACCGGCGCACCTTCTTGAAGCGTTCGCTACGCTGTTCCTCGTTGTCGATGACGACGAAACGCATGGGGACTTTGTACTTTGCCAGGCTTTCGCGGCAGTGACGGCGCAGCCGGGCCGTCATCGCCTTTTTGTCCTCGGGGTGTCGCAGGGAGACCCGCGCGCAGGGCGCTTGGCCGAGCACGACATGGGGGGTTCCGAAGACCGTCGCCTCGCTGACGTTGTCATCTTCCAGCAAGACGGTTTCGACCTCGACCGGAAAGACCTTTTGGCCGCCGACGTTGATGATCTCGGATTTTCTCCCGACGAAGCGAATCATGTCGCCCCGAACCTCGACCTCGTCGCCGGTACACATCCAGCCGTCGTCGTCGAAGGGATTTGGGGCATTGAGGTAGCCGACCATGTTGGATTCGGAACGCACCCACAAGATGCCGTCGACGATCTTGACCTCGAACCCGTCGCCGCCGACCTTGAGCCAGGTGTTGTGGCCTTCCTCGGATTTGGAACGCAGAACGCCCAGTTCCGACAGACCGTAGGTCTGCTTGACGGCGGCATCGGGAAACAGCTCCGCGACCCGTGCCAGCGTCGTTTCTGGCATGACCTCGGTGCCGTAAGTGATCATCTTGACCGAAGTCAGGTCGAAGCGCTTCCAAGCCCCCGAAGCGATCATCAGGTTGAGAAACGTGGGCGTCGTCGGAAGCAAGGTGGCGCCGGCTTCGGCGATGGCCCGACAGACGGTCTCGGGCAGGCGGTCGGCGAGGCAGACGGCCACGCCCCCATAAGCGAAGGCGCCCAAAAGGGTATTGAAGCCGCCGAAATGATCCATCATGAGGAACAGAACCGTGCTCCAACCCCGGCGTTCGGGGACGAACTTTCGCATGACCCGTTCGCAGTCGTGCAAGATCGCCTTGGGTTCGCCGGTCGAGCCCGAAGTGAAGACGATCAGGCCCGGCGTGCCGCGCTCCAAAAACGCCGCGACAAGCGGGTCCTTGGGCACGTCGGTGAAGGCCTCGAACGTCCAGGTATCGTCGGCCTTGAAGCGGACCATGCATTCGACGCCGGCGATCTCGGCAAAGCGCTCCATCTCCGTCTCGCCGACGACGGTGAACGGTACGATGATCGCATTGAGACGCATGAGGGCAAAAAAGAGCGACGTGGTGGCCGGAGAGTAATCCCCGAATACGCCGCAAACCGTGCCCGCCCCGACCCCGTGCCGGGCAAGGTGATCAAGCCAGTCGTCGATGCGCGCGAAGAACTCATCGTAGCTCACGTCGGCGCCCCGCCAGTGCAGCGCCGGGCGCCCACCTTGCTTGCGCATGCGCTGGGTTACGATATCGATGGCGTTTGCGTTTACCGGCAAAATTTTCCTCTACGCCGTCGGGGCGGCGCCCGGCCCGTTCAGTTGGCCGTCCACGAAAGCAGAAATCTTGTTGATCGAGCCCAGTTCGTCGAGTTCGTCCTGGGACGGAATCTCGATATCGAACTTATCCTCGATCGCCATCAAGACACTGGCGAAATCCAAGGAATCGAGCCCTTGTTCGAGGAGAGACCGATCCCCGTCTTCCAGGTTAAGCGTGCTCGCGTCACAGGTTTCCCTTATGACCTCGATCACGTCTTCCTTCACGGATGCCATCAAACTTCCTTTCGTTCGGTTGGGAGTATTCCTCTCGGCGTCAAGGGCTGCCGAGGGAGAAATAGATGTGACCCAGGTCCTCTCCGGGGAGCGAAATCAGGGACTTGGTCAATCGGTCGCCGTGCCTTTTCACCATGGTCAGGCTGAGGCGGCTCCCATCGGCGGGGCGCAAGCGGCGCTCCAGGTCGAGCCGCGTGTCGAGCCACTTCTTGCCCGGCGGTGGCGGCGCAAGGGTGTTGTGCAGTTTAACGGCCAGAGCCGTCACGACCTCGATGGCCGTTGCCCCGGCATCGCCCTCGATGGCGATGGTGGGCCCCGTTACGGTGGCGCGGTCGCGGATGGCCGCCTCTTCATCGTAGGGAACGCTCTCCTTTACCGGCCGATCGGTGGCGACGAACCATCCTCCGATCCGCGCCTCGCCGGTGTTGACGGTGAAGTCGATGACGGCCTTGGGCGGGCGCGGGACGGTTTCGCCGGGTTCGCGGATGTGGAGATCAAGCTGGTTGCGCATTACCTCGCGGATGGTCAGGCTGACCGCCCCGTCGGCGTCTCCGAAGCCGGCCTCGGCCAGACCGGCAAGCAAGGAGTCATAGATGTCGGTCGTGTGGATATACTTGCGCTCGGCGCGGAACGCGAACGACAGCGTGACTATCTTCACCATGCCGGAAATCCGCTCAAATGGTGGCGCCGCCGTCGACTGTCAGAATCTGGCCGGTGACGAAGGACGCGGCGTCGGAAACCAGGAACATGACCGGTCCCGTGACGTCGTCTACCCGGCCGGGACGCCCCAGGGGTGTGCGCCGGACAATGCGGGCAAGTTGGGTCTGGTTAAGGTCCTTGACCAGATCGGTCTCCATGTAGCCGGGCGCGATCGCGTTGACGGTGATATTGCGCCCGCCCAGCTCGCGGGCCAGGGAACGGGTCATGGCCTCCATGCCGCCCTTGCTGGCGGAATAGGCCGCCACGCCGGCGTAGCCGCGTGTTCCCACGATCGACGATATGTTCACCACGCGACCCCGGCTGCGCACCATCATGCGTCTCGTCACAAGCCGGGTCAAAAGCATGGTGCCCTTGAGGTTGACGTCCAGAATCCTGGCGATCACGTCCTCGTCCTGAAGGGACAGCAGCGATTCGTCGACCATGCCCGCGTTGTTGATCAGAACCTCGATGGCGCCGATCTTTTTTTCCACGTGATCGACGATGCGTTTCAGCGACGCCGTATCGCCGAGGTCTCCCTCGAGAAAGGCGAAGCGGTCGGGAGATTGCCCGGCAAGCTCGACGACCTCGGGCGACGATGCCCGGCTGAAGCCGACGGCAAAAAAGCCACCGTCCAACAGTGCTTTGACCAGGCCCAGGCCGAGGCCACGGCTGGCGCCGCTCACCAGGGCGACCGGCTTATCGGTAGCCTTTTGGTTCATGTCATCGTTTCCCCACGCCAAACCTATTCTTGCCACGGCCGCACGGTTGGCGGCGTTTCGCACCAGATATAGGGATCTTCAAGCATCATCCGGCTGGCCGCGGAAACGAATTCGCGCATCGAATACGAATAAATTCGCCCCCTTCCGACCTCGATGCGCCGGACGTCATGGTCCTCGGCGAAGCGTGGGAAGATCCATTTGCCATAGTTCCGCTCAATGTCGGCATCGCGGTACCAGACGTATTGGTAGAACGGCTCGTGGACGACTTTTCCGTCGCGGACGACGGGATGGATGTATTCCTTGACGTAGCGGTAGGGCACGGTCATGACCTGCTCGACCTGGTGCAGGGTGGAGCACGAATAGCGGGGGTACAGGCCGACGCTGACGCTCAAGGTGTCCAGGTCCACCATGCGGGCCTCGGGGGTTTCGGGCCCGAAGGCGTGGCGTGAAACATTGTTCACGATGCGCTCCGCGTTGGGACCGATGGCGGCATAGGATACGAAGGGGTGAAAGCTGCGCCTGGCATCCGGCATTTGGCGCAGGTATTCCGAAAAGACGCCAACCTGGTAGCTTGGTGTCTGATCGACATCGAACACGGTATCGGTATTGCATAAATTAATCGTGCCGGTCGGAACGACGATGGTCCCGGTGTCTCCGATCAGGAAGCGTAACGCCCGGTGGTGGGCCTCCAGGACCGCCTTCTTGCCCTTGTCCTCGAACTGCCGCAACCGGGTCAGATCCGACGTGACATAGACCGTCCGCCCGGTACTCACGCCAAGGGCTTCGTAGGCTTCCAACAGCTCGGCGTAGGTATAGGCCATGGTCAGCCGGCGGCCCGACCCCGATCGCCCGGGAAATCCAGTTTGCGCACACAGACGTTGCCTTGGGCATCGCCGGCCGCGACGCCGATCCGGGCCACGTCGTCGAGCGGCAGAGTGTCGCCGTGGAAGGCGTAGAACCAGCGCCGCCGACAGGGTGAGAAGTCGAGGTTGTCGTGGATGAAATTGCGCGACCGGGTCTCGATGGCCAGGAAGGGCTGAGGGCCGAAGACCTCGCCCGTCGTTGTCGCGACCTCAATAAAAGGCACGTCGCCGTCGGCGGCGGGATGGAAGGTGAGTTCAAGGTCCAGGGCCTCGCCGGGGACGCCACCCGGCCACAGCACCTTGCGAAAGGCGGTCAAGGCATCGGTGTATTCGAACTTAACCTCGGGGAACCTGTCGGCGGCCGATGCAATAAGGCCGCGCACGTGCTCGACCTCGGGCTCGAAGTCGCGGTGATCGTGGCTGCATACCGACATCAAGGTCGGCCGGCCGCCTGCCGCGCGGGCAAAGGCCTTGTCGACCTCGGCCTGGTCGATGCTGGCGATCCGACTGAGTACGTTCAAGGCGCGGCCGATCGAGCGCCGGCAGGCGCCGGGCACTTGATAATCGTCGTGGCTGGGGCGGTAGATCGACCAGTCGGCGGGGGCCCGCCGCCAGTCGCCCGAGCGGCCGTTGCGCAAATCGATGGTCGCATCCAACTCCGAATTGTCGTCAAGCGACATGTTGGTCAAGTCGAAGGGGATCCATTGCTCCAAGAACCAATGGCTGTCCGGGCGTTCGGCCTGAAACCCGGCGCGGAAGACCGACGGGAACCAGTCCCGCTCGATGATCTTGCGGCACAGGATCTGGAAGATGTCGTCGGTGCGCAAATAATGGGTGGCGCAGCGGTGGGCGTCGCGATAGGTCGACATGGGATGATAGTGCCAAAAAAGCGCATCGGGCGATGACGGGTCATCGGCCAGCACCTGGCGGTAGTGATCGAAGACGTTGTGATAACCGATGTCGCGCCGGCGCGGGTTGTTCAGGTAGTTGACGATATCAAGGCAGAACCAGCTGTAGACCCATCCGTTGCCGTTCGGATCGGGAAGGCGGCGGCGGAACTCGGGCGCCAGCACGCGCTCCAGCATGGCATCGACCTCGGTCCAGGTTTCATTGTGCCGGGCGCGCTGATCGGTAAACACGTCCTGGACCTTCTTCTCTTGACCCCCGAGGTCGATCTCGCCCCGTTGCAGCTTGCCCAGGTTCTCCTTGGTCGGTTGCAGGCCGGTCACGCCGAACAGTTCTTCGAGGCGCTCGAACTTCGCCGCCAGGGATTCGTAAAGCGGTCCTTCGGCGTCGATTGAATGAACGATGTAAACAGGCGCGGTCATGGAATGGGTCTTTCCGGCGATTGGGCAAGAAAACGGCTCAGAACGGCGATCCCGGCGGGGCCACTTTTTTCCGGGTGAAACTGGCAGCCCCACAGCGACTCCAGGCGCACCGCGGCCGAAATTCGGTGCCCGCCGTAGTCACTGTCGGCAAGCCGATGACGGTCGTCGGCCGGCACGGCGGTGAAGGAATGGACGAAGTAAACCCAATCGTCGGCGCCGAGGCCCGCCAGGATGGTGCCGTCCCATCCCGGCCCGCCGTCGGGCGCATCAAGGCGCGTCCAGCCGACGTGCGGAACCTTGTGGGGGCGGCCGTCGCTGTCGGTGTCCGGGATGGCGACGACCTTGCCCGGAATGAGGCCGAGGCCCCGGTGGTCGCCGAACTCCTCACTGCCGTCGAACATTACCTGCATGCCGACACAGATGCCGAGGAAGGGCCGTCCGCTTTCAGCGTATTCGCGTATCGACTCAATAAGGCCGCGCCCCCTGAGCGCCTCCATGGCGTCGCCGAAGGCGCCGACGCCGGGCAGGACCAGCCGTTCGGCGGCCATCACGCGCTCGGCCGATTGGGTGACCTCGACCTCGGCGCCGCAGTGCTCGAACGCCTTGGTAACGCTGAACAGGTTGCCCCGCCCGTAGTCGACAACGGTGACCTTATCCGGCAAGGTCGAGTTCCGCCGCATCCTTGTAAAGGGTCGAGGGGTGGCCCTCGGGGATGGCGTGGTTGCGGCGCCAGATTTGTTCGTACTCGTCGATGCGTTTTGAATCCCGGGTCAGCATCAGTTCGCGCAGACCCAGAAGTTCGACGGTGTTGAAATTGTGCGAAATGGTCGCCGTGATCTTGGTCGCGTCCCCGAGGTCGAGGACGAAGGCCTCGAGGTCGCCGCCGTACTGGGCTTCGATGGACTTGCGGTAGACGTGAAACCACTCCGAGCCCGGATAGGGCGTGGCGAAGAACGGCTTGACCATGATGCCGAGCGTTTCCCAGGCCTCCATGTTCTGGCGGATGGACGCAAAATCCTCGGCGGGAAAGCCGATGATCTGGTTGGGGATGGGCCGGATGTCGGCTTCGAGCGTCCAAAAGAAGCTGCGAATATTGGTCTTCGGCGTCGCCCCCTTGCCCAACAGCTTCATGATGTGGGGCGCGAAGGATTCGTAGCCGTAGACCAGGTGCGAGCATCCGGCGCTGCGCATTTCCTTTAGCACCTCGGGCGTGCACAGTGTGGCGTGACTGGTACCCGACCAGTGAACGCCGGTCCAGGTCTCGCCGCGTTTGGTGCCGTCGCGCAGGTACGACGGCTGCAGGCCGCCTTCCTTCCACAGCCGGCAAATCTCGTTCATCCACTTGCGGCCCGAATAGACATCCATTGTCATCAGGTTCTCGTCGAGGAATCCGATGAAATTGACGTTGAACTTGTCGCGCGCGTACTGGGCCAGCTTCACCACGTATTCGGGGCTGTGATAGCGGATATCGCGGGTATAGGTGCCCGGCGTGTCGAAGACCACGTTGTCTTCGCCCGCGGCATCCTTTTCATAGCGCATGTCGCCGGCCAGGCCGAGGTGAAAGCAAAACCGGCAAATAAGGGAACATCCGTAGGATGCGTTTATGTCGAGCCGCCTCGAGGCCAGCATGCCTTCTTCCGAGTACAGAACCTGGCTGTTGGCGAAATAGATTTCCTCAAGTGGAAACATCTCCCACGCCGGGTAGGGGAGCGTATCGAGGTCTTCGAGCAGGGCCCGCGGTGGCGACAGAACGAAACCTCCGTCGTCGCGCCTTGAAATCGTGCCGTCGATCGAGGGCCAGTCGCGCTTGCCCGCATCCACCATGTCGAGAATTTCAGGAAACGTTTCGAACGCTTCGCCGACGACACCGACATCGACGGCGGGCAGCCACGTCATCATCTCGCGCGGCAGCGACGTCAGGATACCGCCACCGAGGACGATTACCGCGTCGGGGCGAATTTGACGCGCCAGGGCGACCAATTCCTTGACCGAGCCATAGGCGGTTGTCATGCCGCCAAGCGCGATCACGTCCCAGGCGTCGGCCTCGAAAACCTGGGCCTGAACGTCGGCGCCCTTGCGCCAGGCGTTCTCGTCATAGACCTGGACCAGATGCCCGCGTTTGTCGGCGATCGCGGCCAAGAGCGCTATGCCATAGGGAACGTGGCGGGGCTGGTCTTCTTCCCGCACAACGGGATTCACGAACAAAACCTTGGCCATTACGCGTGCCTTTCAAGGAATGTCGCCAGGGGCACGAATTCGACGCCGGCGCCGAACAGGATGCCGCCCTCGGTACAGTTGAACGTCGCGCACTCGGTATCGGCCGCCATCTCCAAGAAGCACTCGCGGTACCACATGTAGGCCGGGTCGGTGAAGAACCATTCGTCCATATGGGGGTTGTGCAAGCGCATGAAAACCGCATCCAGGTTTTCCTCGCCAATCAGGGCGACGGCCTCGTGATAGTACTGGGTGTTGCGATAGGGCGTGTCCGAATAGTACGAGAAATCCACCCCCGTCAGCCCAATCTCGGACTTGCCCAGAACGGCGTCGGCCATGACCCAGCACGCGGTACCGACGTTGCCGCCGGCATTGACGCAAGGCAGCGCATTGGCCTCTTGCAGACGCGCCGTGAGGCCGGCCGGGTCATCGGGATCGTCCAGCATGGGGTTCCACCAAAAGATCTCCATGCCCGTTTCCAACACGCGCTCAACCACGGCGCTGGAGGCCGAGGTCGAAAGCGCCATGCGGATATCGGGGCCGTGGCGGTCGAGAAGGCCCAGGATTTTTTCGTTGGCGCGCATCTCGTCGGCAAAGGCGTCGTCCTGGTCCTGGCGGGCGAAATAGTCGTCCTTTTTCAGGTGTTCCTCGGTCAGATGGGGATCGCCGAGCCAGCGCACGATTCGCGTCGGATGGGGATCGAGCGACACCGTCAGGTCGGGCACGATTCCGTTGCGCAGACAATAGGCAAGCGCCGATTCGGCGGCGACCAAGGTGCCCCGGTATCCGGATTCCTTGATCGCGCGCGCCGGATCGCGGCGCTTGATCGATGGGCCGGCGGCGACCACCAGGGCGCTGTCTTCCTGACCAAGGCCCTCGTCGCGCAGCCGGGCCAAGGAGTGGCCGCGGCCGAGCAGGGCAGCGTTGGCCAACGCGTTGTCGAAGGCCAGTTGGTTGTTCCTGTCGCCGGTCATGCGCTCCATATTGGCGACCAGCTTTAGTCCCAACGCGCCGTCCTTTTCGACCACGGGCCTCATTTTCGTCAGGTCTCGTCCTTGGCCGACCACTTGACCTTCTTCTTGGAGACAAAGGCGATCGAACCGCCCAGCCTTTTCAGGGCCTCGCGTTCGAATCGCGATTCCAGGTCCTGCTTGGCCTCCTCGGCTGAGACCTGTTTTTCGGGCGTGAAGTTTCCCTTCAGCACATCGGACATGGGTCATTCTCCTTTCTTGAGCAGGGCGTCGACGAGGGCTAGGTCCATGGCGCTGTCGACGTCGAGGGATCGTTCCGGCGCCATGACATGGGCCACGGCCTCGGCGCTGTATATCTGGCCGCTTTGTCGGAAATCGGGAACGGCCATCACATAGACGGCGCCGTTGGCGGCGACCACCTCCGGCAGGTCCTGGCGGCGGTGGGTCGGACCGGCGGTTTCGATCAAGCGCCGCATCCGTCCCTCATCATCAAGGGTGAACATCCAATAGGGCGACTTGGCGGGCGCACTCACGGAAATACAGGCCGGGGCACCGCTGGCGTGGCAGGTCTCGATGGCGCCGTCGATGTCGGCGGCTTGGCGGAGCGGCGAGGTCGGCTGCAACAAGACCACGTAGTCGAAAACCTCGCCGATCTCATCCAGGGCATGAAGCAACGCGCCCTCGATCGGTGCCTCGTCCGTTGCCAGTTCGGGCGGACGGACGAACGGCGCCTCGCATCCCCACAGTGTGGCGGTCGCCATGATCCCGGCGTCGTCCGACGACAAAACGGTGCGGTCGATGAAGCGCGAGCCCTGGGCCGCCTCGATGCTCCAGGCGATCAAGGGCTTGCCGCCGGCGTCGGACAGGTTCTTGCCGGGCAACCCCTTGGAGCCGCCGCGCGCGGTGATGACGGCGAGGACCCTTTTCCCTTCGATCATTGGCGGACCGGCCTGACCTTCAGACCGCCGGCCAGGGCGTGCCGGCGGATCGTCGCCAAGGGGATTTCACCGAAGTGAAGGACGTGGGCCATGGCGACCGCGTTGGCCCGACCTGCGCCGGCGATGTCCAGCAGGTGGTCGAGAGAGCCCATGCCGCCGCTGGCGATTACCGGAACCCCGACCGCGTCCGAGACAGCGGCGGTCAGCGCCACGTCGAAGCCCTGGCGCGTGCCTTCCCGGTCGACCGAGGTGAGCAGTATTTCACCGGCACCCAGGCTTTCGCCGCGCCCGGCCCACTTGACGGCGTCCAAGCCCGTCGGTTCGCGCCCGTTGTCGCAATAGGCCTCCCAATGTCCCGATTGGCGCTTGGCTTCGATGGAAAGGACCACGCACTGAGAGCCGAAAGCACGCGCCAGATCGCCGATCAGCGCCGGGTCGCGCACCGCCGCGGTATTGAGCGCCACCTTGTCGGCCCCCGCCCGCAAAAGGGTGCGGGCGTCTTCGACCGAGCGCACGCCGCCGCCCGCCGTGATCGGGATGAAGACGTTCTCGGCCGTGTGCGAGACCAGATCGACGATGGTGTTGCGCTGATAGAGACTGGCCACGGCGTCGATATAGATGATCTCGTCAATGCCTTCGGCGTAGTAGCGCTCGGCGAATTTCTGGGGGTCGCCCAGTTTGCGCAGGCCTTCCAGATGCACCCCCTTGATCAGGTTGGGCGCCTTGACGTCGAGTCTGGCCACGAGGCGGATGTTAATCGGGTTGATCCTGCCACACCGTGTGACGCAGGACCCAGGCGCCATTCTTGTGGGCCCACAGGTGGGGCGAGCGGAAAGTGTCGGCCAGGCTCATGAAGCCCTCCTTGTCCAGGACCGGTTGTTCGAACATGGCCGAAGCGATGGGGAATTCCTTGGCGGGAATGCTGAGGTAGCGGAAGACCTCGTCGGCGAAGCGTTCCGGAAACTCCCCGTCATAGCGCCGCACAAGGGCGACGCCCTCGTCGCGGGTGATATCGCCGGAGCGGATTTCCTGCGCCGCGTCGGCGGTGGCGCGCCCGATGCCGAACTTGGTGAAGGTGGTGTAGTAGTGGAAGTCGTCGATGCGGTCGTCGATTGAGTTGTATTTGCTGTAGGTGCCGGGTGTGCGTTCCGGCGACGGCTGGAAGCCGCCGTGCTCCTGGCAATAGTAATAGCAGCTCTGCGGGTGCCATTTCAGGTAATAGCCGAGATAGTGGACATCGGTCTCGGTTGCCTCCAGGGACGCCGGATCGGCCGGCATGTATAGGTCCAAATCGTTATCCTCGAGCCCGAAGTCGCCCTTCAGGTCGGCAAGCGATACGCCGCCGAGAAAGATCTTCGTGGGATCCTCGGAGGCGAAGTACTGCCAGGCGCGCCGGGCGCTCTGGGTGTCCGCCTTGGGGTTGCCGTACTCGGCCTCGTTCTCGCCGTAGAAGACGAGGGGGATTCCGTAGAGAGCCGACATCTTGGGCGCGATGTTCTTCTGGCCCATGATGAAGGGCTGGAAGGGATGGAACAGGTTCTCCAGTGCCAGGCGTGTCAACAGACGATGCACGCGGCCGTTGGGGGTGGCCAGAATGTTGTCGAAACCGGCGTGAATCCAGCGCTGGAAGTTTTGCCAGCCCCAGTCGGTGTAAATATGCGGCGCCCAGGTCACGGTCAACGGGTGCATGCCGAACCGGTACTTCAGCACATGGGCGGCATAGAAGCTGTCCTTGCCGCCCGAGCCCGGCACCAGGCAATCGTACCCGCCATCGCCGCGCCGATACCTATCGCACAGGTCGTTAAGCTCGCGCTCGCGCTCCGTCCAGTCGATGTGGGCCTTCTCCTCGGCCACCCGGCACGCGTCACAGATGCCGTCGCCGTCGAAGTGGATGGTGGTCTTCTTGGTGTCGGTGGTGTGGCGGAACTCGACCGCCGAGTTGGGACGCTGGTTGGAGATCACGCAGCGCTTGCAGAAATGAACGGTGCCGGGCAGGCCGTATTTCGTTTGCGCCTCCTCCCCGGAACCCTCGAAGGCAGAGGTGTCGATCCCAATGGGTCGTTTGATCTGTTCCATCTCTTAGTCGAATTCCTTGCCGAAATCGCCGTTGGCCTGGTTGAGCTCGTTAATGCGCCCGACGTCGATCCAGTACTCGCGGATCGGAAAGACGGCGGTGTTGTGTTCGGCTGCGATGATGGCTTCGAACAGGGTCGTCATGTCGAAAAACTCACCCTTGGGAATCAGGTCGATAAGCTCGGGGTCGAGGACATAGATGCCGGCATTGACGAAGAAGCTGTGCAGCGGCTTCTCGTCGATGCCGGTGATCCGGTTGTCGGCCATCTTGACGACGCCGAAGGGGACCTGAAAATCGTATTCGCGCACGCACATGGTAGCCCGCGCCTTGTGCTCGCGGTGGTAATCCAAGAGGTGCTGGAAATTGACCCGGGTCAGCAGATCGCCGTTCATCACGATGATCGGCTCGGTGGGGCGGTCCTTGATCAGGCACAGGGCACCCGCCGTGCCCAGGGGCCGATCCTCGTGAAGGTAGCGGATAGTGGCGTTCCACCTGGCGCCGTCGCCGAAATGTTTCCTGATCATCTCGGCCTTGTAATTGACCGAGATATAGAATTGACGGAAATCGTGTTCGAGAAAGCCTTCCAAGATCGTTTCCATGAGCGGCTTGTCGCCGACCGGCAACAAGGGCTTGGGCGCGCTGTCGGTCAGGGGCCGAAGCCGGGTGCCCAGGCCGCCGGCCATGATGACGACCCAGTTGTCGCGCTTCTCCGCCGGGGTCATCAACTCGTCGATATAGACCAAACCGGTCACCCTTCCATTGTCGTCGAGAAGGGGAAACTGGCGCACGGATTCCGAGACCATGCGGCTCAGAAGGCGCTCTTTCGAATCGGATTCCCTGGCGACGTGCGGTTCGTCCTTCATCACGTTGCCGACCGGCGCGTCCATGTCGGCGCCGCGCAAGATTGCGCGCCGGATGTCGCCGTCGGTCACCGTGCCCAACAGACGGTCCTCCCCATCGACCACCAGGGCGATCTGACGCGAGCTGCTGTCGATGGCCTTGATCGCCTGATGGATGGTGGCGGTCGGTCCGATCAGCGTTTCGCGCCAGTCCTTCATCGGGATGTCTCTCTTTCTTCAGGGGCGAGGGCGAAGTGGTAACCGTGCATCTCGATGAAGGCGCCCGGCTGGCCGGGATAGGTAACGGCGCGGACGCGCCGGGCCACCTCGTCGGCTTCCATGTCCGCTGTGATGCGGCAAAGCGCGTCCAATTCGCGGCGCGTGTAAGGCCTTCGCTGCCACGTTTCCGCCGACACCGGCAGGGGTTCGCCGGCGGCGATGAGGGAGGTGAATTCGAAAAACATCTCCAGAATCGCGTCGTAGCAGCGCCCGGTAAGGGTCAGCACGCTGTCGTCCGGCGCCAGGGGGAACCGGCGTACCGCGACGATGGGGCCCGTATCCACAGCGGCCGCCATGTGGTGACAGGTCACGCCGAAGGTCGTCTCCTCATTGTAAATGGCGAAGTTGGTGCAGCCGATCCCCGGATATTCCGGGGGGCCGGGATGAAAGTTGATCGCCGCCTTGCGGGCCCGTTGCAAAAGCGCCTGAGGGATAATGAACGGCGACAGATACGAAATAACGTAATCGCCTCGCCAGGCATCGATATCGGAGGGCCATTCATCGCCGCGCCGGGCGAGGCGGAATTCGGTCTCGCCGAAGAGGGTACGGGCCTGCTGCATGGCCTTGGCGCAATGGGCATCGTCCTTTTTCCCCATCATCAGGAGGCTGGGCGGCATCGATTACAAAGCCTCGTCGGTGGCCAAATCGCGCGGCGCCGGCTGGTCCAGCCAATCCCAGTAGTCCATCGGCGAGACGCCGGAACCGGGCCGCTTGGCGCCCAGGTTGTCGGCGTCGAAGGGCTCGCCGGCGCGCACGGGCCGAAGCGCCACGAGGCTCTTGCGGGCGATGTCCATGTTCTTCATTTCCGACGGTCTTGGGCCTTTGATGCCGTCGCCGAGCGCCGCTTCGACGGCGCGGATTCCGGCAATCATGGCGGTCAATTCACCCGGTTCCACCGATGCCTTGTGGTCGGGTCCGGGCAGGGCGCGATCGAGGGTGAAGTGTTTCTCGATCACTTGGGCACCCAATGCCGCCGCCGCGATCGGAACGGCGATGCCCTCGGTGTGGTCCGACAGACCGACCGGCATCCCGAAGGCCTTGCGAAGGGTTGCCATGGCGGCCAGATTGGCATCCCCGGCCGGCGACGGATATTCGGTTGTGCAGTGGAGGATCACGACCTTTTCCAAAAGCGCGGCGCGGCCGTCGGCCGAGGCGAAGGCGGCGCGGAAGGCTTGGCGGCCCGGCTTACTCCCAGGACCGATAAATCCGAAGGCAAGGATCGCCAAGGCGTCCTCGACCTCCTGCAAGGTGCTCATGCCGGTCGACAAGATGATGTTGCGGCCGCTTTGGCCGGCCTGCAACAGGAGCGGCCCGTTGGTGATTTCGCCGGACGCCATCTTCAAAGTCTTGAGGTCCAGGTCGTCGGTCAAGAACCCGAGACTCTGGCGGTCGAAGGGCGTCGATAGAAACTCCAACCCCTTGTCCCGGCACCGTTCGACAAGTTCGTGGTGCCAGGCCGCCGGCAGTTCAAGGCGCTTCAGCATGGCAAGTTGGGATTCGGCGCTCTCGGTTGTGGCGTTCTGGTAGTCCGCCTTGGGCGCCGCCGCCGTCGCCAGGAGGTCGGCCTTGAAGGTCTGGAACTTAACCGCGTCGGCGCCGGCTTCGGCGGCCACGTCGATCAGGCGGCGGGCCATTTCGACCTCGCCGTTATGGTTTACTCCGGCCTCGGCGATGATGGTGACGGGCATGGGGGATCTTTCTTCAGGCGGCGGGCGGTAAATCGACAAAGCGCTTGACGACGATGTCTTGAAGATCGGTTTTCTTGAGGACCGCCTTGATCTTTCCGGCCGCGTCGCCGTCGCCGTAGGGAGACACGGTTTCCGCCAGGCGGGCCCGGAAACCGGGTTCGAGCGCCTTTTCGATGGCGCCTTGGATGGCGTCCCGGGTCTCTTGGCAATCGATGACCGAAGCGGCGCGCAAGCGCCCTTTCTGGCGCTCGCCTATGTTGACCGTCGGCACCCTGAGGGCCGGCGCCTCGACGATGCCGCTCGACGAATTGCCGATGACCACGGCCGAGACACCCATCAGGGCCAGATAACGCGGCTGGCCCAGGGACTCGACGTAATGGGTGGGTCCGGGGCGATGCGCCGCGTAGTCGTGGATTCGCTTGGCGATGGCGTCGTGGCCCGGATCGGCGTTGACGCCGGTAAACACGATATTGGCGTCAGGGAAACGATCGAGCGCGGCGATCAGTTCATCGACCGCCTGGGCCGGTTCGACGAGGCCCAGGGTGGCCGGATGATAGGTGACGAGAAAGGTCGTCTCACCCAACGGAAAACCCAACGAGTCTTCCAATTCGTCACGGCTCATCGGCGGCGTTGCGGATATGGCCTCAAGACCCAGGGCGCCGACGGTGAAGACGCGGTCCGGGTCCTCGCCAAGCTGAATGACGCGCTTCGAATAGGCCTCGCTGGCGGTGAAATGCAGATGCGCCATCTTGGTAATGGCGTGACGCATGGCATCATCAAGGGCGCCCTCGGTAAGCTCTCCGCCCCGGATGTGAGCGACCGGAAGGCGGGCCAGGAGTGCCGCCTGGGCCGCGGCCAGGACCTCGAAGCGGTCACCGTGTACGACCACGATGTCCGGCTTCAGGCGCTCGAAGGCTTGGGCCATGCCGATGGTTCCAAGCCCCAATGAGCGCGCCACCCCGCGTGCGCTGTCGTCGCCGAGGTCGATATCCACCTTTTCGTCGATCTTGAAGCCATCGTCCTCGATGGCGCGCCATGTCAGACCGAAACGGGGCGCCAGATGCATGCCCGTTACCACCAGCCGCAAGGTGAGATCGGGGTCCGCCGCGATCTCCTTGAGCAGCCAATACAGCAATCCGTATTCGGCCCTGGCCCCGGTGACGACGCAGATCGTGCGCTCAGTCAAGGTGTTTGGCCGTCGATTGCGGCCCGGCCGCGTTGCGCACCCGATAGAAGAAATTATCGGCGCTGATCTCTTCCGACATCTTGCGGAGCGTCAGATTGACGCTGTGGGAGCGGAACTGGCTGAGTTGGCGGTCGAGGACCGAACGCTGACGGTCGGGCAGGTAGAACTCGTACTCGAAACGATCCCCGGTGGCGATCCTGGCCGGCTGGCCGTCGTAGCCGCTCCGCCGCCAGGCCAGCAGGTCGAAGTTGAAGCTGCGCCGCTTGCTTTCCACCATGTCCATCGATTCGGTCAGGGTGACGCGTAGTTCGCGGCTGAACGCCAACACCTCGGCGCATTGCTCCACGAAGGTCTCCTTATCGTCCATGTCGCGCTCCGCCACCACGTCCCGCGACACCCGGGCCAGGAAGTCGTTGAAGGCGTCGTAGTGGTTGAGCAAGATGTCATAGGTGAAGACGTAGTTGAGCTTGCCGTACTGTCCGCCCTTCAGGCGCTCCATGTTTTCATCGGCGCTCCAAAACGCGGACAGGTCCTCGAAGGAGGCGAAGTTCTCGAGGTCGTGATCGGCGGCGAAGCGGGCGTGAAGCCGGCCCATCTCGCCGTCGTCGGTGGCGAAGGCCTGGGCGATGCGCACCATCATATCGACCGGGTGGATGCCGATACGCCGCATCAGGTGGAGGTAGTCGTAATACCACTTACGGCTCCACATGAACTGGATCAGGAAATGGATGAAGCGGAACGACCGTAACTCCGCCAGGCTCATGGTGTTGGTTTCCAGCACCACTTCCTGGCCCTCGAACACCTTGACGCCGTCGTAGATGCCAAAGGCGTTGTCGTGCAGGCGCCAGCCCGTGCGCCGGAAATAGGCGTCCCGCGATTGGGCGGTGTCCATCTCGGTGCCCGGCAATAGGTGCAGGTTGTAGTTGAAGACCTCGGCGCCGAGGTCGATCATGGTCTTGTTGGCCGCGATATGGCTGGTCTGAGTCTCATTGGGCAGGCCCACGATAAGTTCGGTGAAGAGCGGCATCTCGATGCCCTCTTGGCGCAAGGTGGCGATCATCTCGGCGACGGTTTCCAGGGGCAGGTTGCGGCGCTTGATGGCCTTCAGAACGTCGGGCTCCAACGACTGCATCGACGCGCCGACCTCGCTCAATTCGCGCAGTTGCCGGGCGACGCGCAGGACCCGGTCGGGACGGGTCTTGTTCCACTGCACGCAGACGTGACCCGGATAGCCATGGGCTTCGTGGGTCTGATGAATCTTGGCCGCGATATCGCCGTCGCGCTCGAGGACCGCGAAGTTGGCGTCGGCGATGAACAGGTTCATAGACTTGGCGCTGCGCCGGCCCAGGTATTCGATCTCGGCGAAGACGCGCTCGGTCGAGAACTGGGCCAGTTTCTCGGTCCCGATGCCCCAGGCGCAAAACGTACAGCGATAAGGACACGACCGGTTGGTTTCCAAGATGGGCACGAAAGGCTCGTCGAAAAACGGGTCCATCAGCCCGTTCAGATAGGGCGACGGAATTTCATCTAGGTCCAAGATGACGTTGAGGTCCGGGCCCCGGTGAACCCTATCACGGGCGTCCAGGTCATTGATCAGGCATCCGGGAACGGCGTCTTGGCGCAGGCGCTCGACGTCTCCTCCGACGTCGATGAAGCGGTTCACCAGGGCCGAGAAGCCCCGCTCGCCCTGATTGAGCACATAGGCGTCGCACCCCGGCGTCGCCGCGAAGAAGCGCCGGGCCGTGGCGTCGTCGGCGTTGGCGGCGGTGAAGTTCGGACCGCCGCCAACTGTCAGAACGCGTGGGTTGGCTTCCTTGGCGAGCCCCAGGACCAGGCGGTTGAGATTGGTGTTCCAGACGTAATGGGCCAGGCCGACGACGTCGGGCTTTTCGGCCCGGATGGCGGCGATCATGGCCTCGGGACGCTTGAAAAGACGCAGGTCCACGTCGACCGGCGCGTGCTCGCGCGCGTAGGAGCCGATGTAGCCGACGTTGAGGGGAAAGGTCCACAGGCTGACCTTTTCCCAATCGTGCACCAGATCTCCGAGAAAGACTTTCATTCGACCTTGCCTGAGGGGGCCAGGCGGGGGCTGGAGGGCAGGTTGATCAGGCGCCGATAAATATCCTCGGCGACGCCGAGGTCCATGCGTTCCTCATCGGCGTAGACCGCCAATTGGTGCATGGGTGTCCAGGCCGGCCGCGCCAACAGGCCGCGTTCGTGGCACAGGGTCAGAAGATCGTCGCGGCAATGCGCCATCCCGGGGTCGAGTAAGAAGAGATTGAGCCAGTAGTTGGAGCGCGCGAATTCGGGCTCGGCGAAGAAGCGCACCCCCGCGATCCCATCGAGTGCCGCCGCATAGGCCTGGGCCAGGCGCCGCTTGCGTTCAACAAAGTCGTCCAGGCGTTCCAACTGGGCGCAGCCGATGGCGGCGTTGACGTTGGGCATGCGGTAATTGAAGCCGATGCGGTCGTGGACGAAGTCCCAGGCGTGGGGCACTTTCGCGGTGGTGGTCAGGTGGCGGGCGGTGTGCGCCAGATCGGCGTCGTTGGTCAGGATCGCCCCGCCGCCGCCGGTCGTCACCGTCTTGTTGCCGTTGAAGCTGAGGATCGAAAGCTGCCCCCAGGCGCCGGTGTGGCGTCCTTTGTAATAGGTTCCCAGCGATTCGGCCGCATCCTCGATGAGCACCAGACCGAACCGACGGCAGACCGCTTCAAGCGCATCCAGGTCGACCGGATGGCCGAAGGCATGCATGCAAACGACGGCGGTGATCGGGCGCCCGGTGCGGGTGTTGACGCAGCGCCCGTCCCGGCTGTCGGTAATGCGTTCCAGGTGATCGGCGAGCCTGGCCGCATCGAGGCCCAGCGTCCTTTCCTCGCTGTCGGCGAAGTGGGGCCGGGCGCCCAGGTAGGCGACGGCGTTGGCGGTGGCGACGAAAGTGAGGGCCGGGACGATGACCTCGTCGCCGGCCGCGACGCCGGCCACGGCCAGGGCGCCATGCAGGGCCGCCGTGCCGTTGACCGTTGCTACCGCGTGGGCCACACCGGTGACATCAGCCAACATGGCCTCGAAACGTTCGACATAGGCGCCGGCGGTGGAAACCCAGCCGGTATCCAGGCACTCCTTGACGTATTCCCATTCGCGCCCGGCGATCTCGGGTTCATGCAGCGCCGCCGGCTCCGGAACGACCGACGCCAGGGCCTCGACCACCCGGCCGGGGTCGAAGGCGTCGGGTTCAGCCGGCAACGGGATAGTCGATTTCGTAATTGCCATAGAAATTGGGCCGGGCATCGGCGTCGTCGAATCGTTGGTCGTCCAGGGCCTTGATCAACTCGCTGATGCCGTCACGCACGGTGTAGGCGGGTTCGAAGTCCAGGACGGTACGGATCTTGGCAAAATCGACGCGGTAGTTGCGCGTGTCCTGGCCCTTGTTCTCATAGCGGATGGGGGCGTCGGGCAGGAATTCCAAAATGGCGTCGACGATCATTTGCTTGGTGAAGTTGCCCGTATCGCCGCCGGCGTTGAAGACCTGAAAGGCGACGTCGCGCTCGGCGGCCTCGAGCACGCGCCCGATGACGTCGCAGAAGTCGCCAAGGTGGCAATAGGGCCGCCAGGTATGGGAGTCGTAGACCAGAAGCTCGCGGCCGAGATACATCTCACGGGTGAACTCGTTGACGGTGAGGTCGAAGCGCATGCGCGGCGCCAGGCCGAAGGCAGTGGCGAACCGCAGGATGGTGGGCCGGTAATCGACCTTGCCGGCGAGCGCCAGGAGCCTTTGCTCCACCGCCACCTTGGCCTCGGCGTAAAGCGACAAGGGTTTCAAGGGGTAGTCCTCGCCGGCCAGCGCGTCGCCGTCGACGAGGCCGTAGTTGGAACACGTCGAGACGAAGACCACCCGGTCCAGTCCGCGTCCGTCGAGGGTGTCGATCAAACCCAGGATGCCGTCGTGGTTGATGACGCGGTGGGCATCGGGGTACTTGCGCGTAATGGGATCGCCGACCAGACCGCCAAGAATGACCACATCCGTGACCCCGTCCAGCGCCCCGGCAAGCCGGGCGCGGTCGCAGTGGTCGGCTTGGACCATCTCAAAACGGGGGTTGGCGTCGAACGGCGCCAGCACTTCCTGGGTGGCGTAGAGAAAGAGGTCCATGTTGCGGACCCCGTAACCGGCGCCGAGAAGGTGTTCGGTCAGCACCGGTCCCACGTATCCGCCGCCGCCGACGACCAGGATCTTGCGGCCGGCATTCATGGTTCGGATCCTTTCACCGCCTCGGCGTAAACCGAGAGATGAGGATCGGCGGTGTCGAAGCCTTGTATGCGGTCAAGGGAGAATAGCCGTCCCAGGCCAAGGATGGTCCCGTCGCTGCGCAACTCATCGAAGCGGCTTTGGTGGGGGCTTGAATTTTGGATATCGTCAAATCCGACTTCGCGGAACATGCGTTCGAGCTTGCCATAGGTCCACCAGTTGATGTGATTGCCGCGATTGTTCTGATGGTCGGCGCGCGAGACCAGCCCCGTACAGTGATCGGCGAATGCTTCCTTGTCCATCGAGCCCGCCATGTCGCGGACTTCTTCGGGCGTTATCTTGCCCACGATTCCGGTCGCGAACATGGCGATCAGGGCCTTCTCCGGGACCCCGGCCCCGGCTCCGTGATAGTGGGCGAAGAACTGGCCGTCGCCCGCCCTGTAGGCTTCGTAGGCCTTGTCGAAGTCGGGCATGCACAGGCGCACGGCGCCGCCGGGCGCCAGGCATCGGTGGAATTCGGCGAAGATGTGAGGGCAGAACTCTTGGGGAATGTGTTCCAAGGCGTGTTGCGAATAGAAAAACCGAACCGAATCGTCGGCAAACGGAAAGGGCTCTCCACTGGTCAGGTCGAAATTGCAATCCAGATAGGAGACCTTGTAAGGGTATGACGAAGAATGATGGTCGAGGCTTTTCCAGCCCCGCCGCAGAAAATAGCCGCCACCGACGTTGACCATGATATGGCCGGCGCCGTCGGTGTCGTTGAAGCGCCGATGGGTCTTCTTGCGCCAATAAAGGGCCGGCATCACCGCCTTGTGCTCGACGATGAGGCGCAGCCGGCGGCCGATGTTCGGTATGCAGGCGGTGCTCGACATGGGGTCGGTTTTGGGTTTGTAATTTGATGGTGGGGCGTGGCCCGCCCAGGCTACCGCAGTCCGGGTGAAAGGGCTTCATCCAGGTTCTCGAACCACGGGCGGTGAGCGGAACGTTCGCTCAGGCGTAGCTGCTCACCGTTTCCAGAGGCACCCGGACCCTGACCGTGCGGCCCAGGAGGTCGAGCAGGATAAAAACGCGCTCGTTGTCGGTGGCACAGTCAAAGAGGCCTACTTGATCGCACAGCGCGCCGGTCATGATGCGCACCAACTCGCCTTTGTCGAAAGGCGCCTGCTTGCTCACCACAACGATTCCGGCGTCGTCTTCGCACGACTGGATTTCCTCCACGATGCCGTGGGGAACCGGCGCCGGCAGCTCGCCGTTGCTGACCAGATAGCGGACGCCGAAGGTCGAATGAATGGCCCGCCAGCGCGTCCGCTCGACATCGAAGCGGACGAACAGATAGTTGGGAAATAGAGGCGCCGGCACCCATTCGGTGCGCCGCGCGTGGCGCCGGCGCTTGAGGTAGCGGGGCAAATATGTCTCCAGCCCCTGGTTCTCCAGGTTGGCGAGGGCCAGGGGCTCGCCCCGGGGCTGGGTATGGACGACGTACCAACGTTGCATGGCGGCCTCCTTCACGCCCCGTTCCCGGTGGGCCGGCGGACGACCTTGAGGAAGCGCGGGATCAAGATACGCTCGTCCGCCACATGCCGTCTCACCGCCTCGAAGGTCGCCTGGGGATCGACGAGGTCGGTTATCAGGACCGCGTCGGCGCTTGCCACGCTGCCCAGGTCGCGCCCCAGGGGATGGTTGGCAAAGGTCTCGCCCTCGGCGTTGCCATCGACGAAACCCGTAACATTGACGCCGTGTTCGCGGGCACAGAACACGGCGATTTCTCCCAGGTCGCTGGCCCCGACCAGGACGACGTCGTGCCAGCCGTGTTCGGCGCACAGCGCGAACAATTCCGAGCACTGAACCCGGGCGGCGCGAAAGAACTTGAACGATTGGGAAAAATATTCCGCCGTCAGACGGCTCTTTTCCGAAAACCCCTTGGGTGTCAGGTAATAGGCATAGCGGTTGGACGGCACCTGGGCGACCTTGACCAATCCTTTCTTGGCGCAGCGCTTGAGATAAGCGTTGGCCAGGCCGAGCGCGATGCCGAGGTCGCGCGCCAGGGAGCGCTGGGTGAGGGCGCTGTTCTCGTTGATGGCGTTGAGGAGCCCCAGCGTGATCTCGGATTCGCTGTCCATCGACTGGGACGATTGCTTGGAACCCGCCATGCCTCGGTTACCGCCTTGCCGCTACTGCGTTCATTTGACGAACAATACTTCGTTCACAATTTGAACGTCAAGCATTTTCTTGGCCATCCCCTTGATTCCATTCCCTTTGCCGGCAACCACCGCGGCCTTGGATTGACATCAACGCTGCCTCCCGTTATTCGGGTGGGCTCATCGTAACCACGGCCATTTGCCAGCCGAGGGGGCCCATGCCCGTTACCACAGCCGCAAAGGCCGGGATCGCCGTTATTGGGTTGGGCTACGTCGGGCTGCCCCTGGCCCTCGCCCTGGCCGGCCGATATACGGTGACCGGCCTCGACCTGGACCGGGAAAGGGTGGCGGAGCTGGCCCGGGGTCACGACCGCACGGGCGAGGTGGCGGCCGAGGTCATCGGCCAAAGCACACTCACGATCGTTGACGATCCGGCCGCCATATCGGGCGCCGACGTCTTCATCGTCGCCGTGCCGACCCCGGTCGACGAGCAAAACAAACCCGACCTGGAAATGCTGCGCGCCGCCTGCCGCGTCGTCGGCGGAGCCTTGAGGAAAGGCGCCGTCGTGGTCTTCGAGAGCACGGTCTACCCGGGCGTTACCGAGGACGTCTGCGGGGCCGAGCTGGAAGCGGCGTCGGGCTTGGTGTCGGGCTCGGATTTTTTCTTGGGCTACTCGCCCGAGCGCGTCAATCCGGGCGACCCGGAACACCGCATTGAGCGCATCGTCAAGGTGGTTTCGGGCCAAACGCCCGAGGTCGGCACCCTGCTGGCGGAAATTTATGGCTCGATCACGACGGCCGGCGTTTACCTTGCCAAGGACATCAAGACCGCCGAGGCGGCGAAGGTCATCGAAAACGCTCAGCGCGACATCAACATCGCCTTCGTCAACGAGGTGGCGCAGATCCTGGACACCTCGGACATTTCTGTCCACGACGTGTTGGAGACGGCGGCGACGAAATGGAACTTCCTCGATTTCCGGCCCGGCCTGGTGGGCGGCCATTGCATTGGCGTCGATCCCTACTATCTGGCCCACCTGGCGGCCAGCGTCGGCCATCAACCGGAGGTCATTCTGGCCGGCCGGCGCATCAACGACGGCATGGGGACCTTCGTCGCCGAACGCATCGCCGCCAGGCTGTCGGCCCTTGGGACCGGCGGCGGTGAGGCCCGCGTCCTGGTCCTCGGCCTGACCTTCAAGGAAGACGTGCCGGACCTCAGGAACTCGCGGGTCGCCGATCTGGTGGCCGGCCTGGGCGCCCATGGTCACCGGATCGACGTCCACGATCCCCTGGCGGATGCCGAGGAGGCTCTGCAGTTTTACGGCATTCAATTACTCGCTGACATCGAAGCGGCGCATGGCTACGACTGCGTGGTCGCCGCCGTCGCCCACGGCGCCTACCGGTCGTTCAGTGCCGAGACCCTGGCCCGCCTGGTGCGCCCGGGCGGCCTGGTCGCCGACGTCAAGGGAATGTGGCGCGCCCTGGCCCTGCCCGAAGGAATGCGGCGCTGGCAGCTTTGAGCGCCCGGGCGCCCGCCCCGGCGGTTGCCTGGTCCTGTCTACCTGTGGTAAGGGGCGGGGGAATTCGCTCACAACGCAATAGGGTCACCGGATGCGCGGATTAGCCGCCAGCGCCGTCATCGTCACCGCGTTTCTTGGCCTGTCGAGTCCGGCCCAGGCCTACGTCGACCTTGGCACGGGCAGTATGATGGTGCAGCTGCTGATCGGGGCGGCGACGGGCGTCCTCGTCGCCGGCAAGCTGTATTGGCAAAAGATCAAGGACGTGTTCATGCGCCGGCCCGGCGAAGCTGATCCAAAACCTGAAGAATAATCTCGGCGCCCCGGCGCCCGCCCGCCCCAACATTGAAGACCCATTTCTTGCGCAACGCGCCGGCGCGTTCTCCGATGCTTTTCGTTGAATCGACGAGCTCTTTCGCCAGGCGCGGCGCCTCGGCCAAGCGTTCGGGCGCGAGCACGGCGCCAATCTGCTCGCGAATGTCAACCTCCAGGGGAATTGCCGATAGGCGCGTATAGTCCGGGTTATTGACCTTACGCGGCACGTCGATGAACAGCACCGGGCGTTCGAGGGCAAAGGCATATTCCAGCGCGACGCCCGACCAATCGCTAACCAGAACGTTGGAGTCCAAGAGCGGCCCGGGGTCCGTGGTGTCCTCGTCGAGGCGGAAGTTCGGATGGCCGCGAAATCGGCCATCGAGGTCGTCAAGAACGGTCGAAGTAAGCTGGCGGGTGCGCGGATGGGGGCGGACGTGGACCCGGTGGCCGGCGTCAAGCAAGACACCGACGACCCGCTCGCCCCATGCCTCCAGGAGACCTTCGGGCCCCCATGACGGCGCCACCAAAACGTTTAGAGGTCCGTTGGCGGGCGGTGGCCCCGGATGGTGAGCCGTGGCCTCCATGATAAGGTCGAGCGGACAGTAGCCGTGTTCGAAGAGCTGCTTCTCGGGAAGCCCTTTGAGTTGTTCCCACTGGCGAATTTCCGCCACCTGATGGGGCCCGGTGCACAAGACTGAATCGAAGTGGTCGAACGCTCCCTTGCGATAAATCATGTGGGTGCTGACCATTGAATGAAGCAGATGGGCGTAATGCACCCGATAGCGCGAGCGCTTAATGTGAAAAGTATTGAGGTCCGGCATGGTCATGACCACGATCCCCGCCCGCATCATTTCAAACAGGAAGATGCGCGCGCTCTCGTGGCTGATGTAATAGACTTGGAACGGGCCGGCGCCCTCCCACAGTGCTGGATCATGGGCGTCCGAGGTGATGTAACTGACGCTTCGACCGTGCTCTTCGATCAGGCTCTCGACCACTGGCCGCAGGAATCCGCCGTAGGGCGTACCTTCGGAATAGAAGACGATATCGCGCAACGCCGGTGGTCGCCTTTGAAAGCGGAGGAATTCGCGCCACGAGCGCACAAATCGGCCCACTCCCGTCATCGTAATTCCACTTGCCGAATTGCGGTGGTCCAGGCCTCCGTCGCGCTGCTCGGCGCGCGACGATGCTGGGGGTCGATGTAACCGATGCAGTCCAAGGGGCGATGTCTTGTCGCTTGTCAAGAAGGTATGCTATCGAGTAACCCATATCACCCCCTAGCGACGAAGTGAACCGGCATGCGAGCGTCAGCTCTTTCGTTTATCGTTGTCATGGCCCTTTTGGCTTCCGCGGGCCCGGCGCATGCCTATCTCGACCCCTTTACCGGTAGCGCCATATTGCAACTCACCCTTGGCGCAATCGCCGGACTGCTGGTGACCGCCAAGCTCTATTGGATAAAGATCAAGCAATTGTACATGCGGCTATCGGGCAAATTGCCGGAAATCGATACCAATCAGAGACCGGAATGATGACTGCCGTTGCTGACCCCGGCTCGTTCCGGGATCCCAGCGGACAGGTATTTATCGAAAACGGCCGGGTCCTGCGCACGGTGTCGGCCTTTGGCGCCGAGGAATTCGAGTTCGTGCGCGCCACCGGCGTCATCGACGATCTGATCGCCGACGCGTTAGTGCTGCCCGGTACGGTGTTGAGTCAGTCACCGTTGCCGGCCGAGCAATCGGCGGGCGCCCGATACGTCGTTGAACACCCCTTGATCCCCTTCATTTCGTACCCCTACGAGTGGTGCTTCTCCGCCCTCAAGGCGGCGGCGCTGTGCCATCTCGACGTCCACCTGCGGGCACTGGAGCGCGGCGTCGCGCTGTCGGATTCGAGCGCCTACAACATCCAGTTCCAGGGCGCGCGGCCGATCTTCATC
This sequence comes from Rhodospirillales bacterium, assembly GCA_030746775.1. Taxonomy (GTDB): domain Bacteria; phylum Pseudomonadota; class Alphaproteobacteria; order Rhodospirillales; family JASLLZ01; genus JASLLZ01. The sequence continues at coordinate 89,945 of JASLLZ010000002.1, forward strand.
GACCATCTGTCGTTGCGCCGCTATCGGGACGGAGAGCTGTGGGCCGGACACCAGCAGTTCTGCGAACAGTTTCTCAACCCGCTCTTGTTGCGCTCGATCCTGGGGCTGCCCCACAACGCCTGGTATCGCGGAACCCAGGAAGGCATCCCGGTGGCGGAGCTCGCCGGTATCGTGCCGTGGCACCGCAAGCTCGGCTGGAGGATGCTGACCCACGTCGTCCTGCAGGCGCGATTCCAGGCCCGCGCGGTGGACGACAAGGGCGAGTCCGGGGCGAAGAGCCTTAAAGACGCCCGTTTGCCGCTCGCCGGTCTGCAAGGCATGCTGCGTGGCCTGAGGCGCTGGATCGCGCGTCTGACGCCGGCCGACGCCAAGCGCCGCACGGTGTGGGGCGACTATACCCGCACCACGTCCTACAGCGCCGAGGAGGCGCAGGCCAAGGAAGCCTTCGTGCGTGCCTTTGTCGAGGCGGAAAAGCCCGCTGTCCTGTGGGACGTGGGATGCAACACCGGTGAATTCTCCGAGGTGGCGCTGGCGGCGGGAGCCGCCACCGTGGTCGGCTTCGATCTCGACCACGGCGCCGTCGAGGCCGCCTTTGCGCGCGCCCGGGACCGCCGCCTCGCCTTGTTGCCGCTTTGCCTCGATCTCGCCAACCCGTCGCCGAGCCAGGGTTGGGAGGAACGCGAGCGCCAGGGGTTGGCGGCGCGCGGACCGGCCGACGCGATCATCGCCCTGGCCCTGGTTCACCATCTGGCGATCGGCCGCAACATCCCGCTTGACCGCCTGGTCGGGCGGCTGGTCGACATGGCGCCAAGCGGCGTCATCGAATTCGTGCCCAAGGCGGACCCGATGGTCGGCAAACTGCTGCGCCTGCGCGAGGACATCTTCCCCGACTATACCGAGGATGCCTTCCTTGCCGCCCTCACTTCGCGCGCCCGGGTGGAAAAAACGACGCGCATTTCCGAAAGCGGCCGCCTGCTGGCCGCTTACAGCCGTTCGTGATGAACAGGCCAGTCCCAACCGAGGAGATGCCGACGACGCCGCCCGGCGGCGGGGGTCACCGACGCAACGCGGCCGATCTTGCGGCGCCCGTTCTGTTGCTGGTCACGCCCGCGGTAATTTATCTATCCTCCCAGGATTATTCATATTTTTCTCTCGAAGCCGGCGCCTTTCTCGGGGCTCTCGCGGTTCTCGGGATTATTCTGGGAGGATGCTCGGCCATCGGTGGCCGCTGGGTCGGGATCAGCGTGATTGCGATCCTGGCAACCCTCTTTGTCGATCGGCAATTCAACGAAGCGCTGACCGGCGCCGGCATCTATTGGTCGGTCGTGCGCATGGCCGGAGTGTTTCTCCTTTCCGCGGTTATGGCTTGGGTCCTCAGCGCCCATCTGGCGACCATTATCGTAGCCGTCATGGCCACGACGCTCGTGGCGACGGTGTTGGTGCCGCCCGAGGTTCCGTTCCCCGACACCCGAACGGTTCGGACCGCCACCAAGCCCAACGAGGGCCTTCCGCTAATCGTCCATCTGGTGTTGGACGAGCACATCGGAATAGAAGGTATTCCCCAATCCATTGACGGCGGCGAGACACTGAAGTCGCACCTGAAAAAATTCTTCTCCGATAAGGGATTCCGCGTCTTTGGCAAAGCCTACAGTAACTTTTTTTCTACTCACCTGACGCTGGCCAACCTGTTCAACGGCGGTCCACCGCGCTCGGACATCGTTGGCGATAGCGACGATAAATTCCGTTTGAAAATGAACGGCAACCGGCTCTTCGAACGTCTGGGCGAACGTGGCTACCGGATCAAGGTGTACCAATCAGACTTCATGGACATGTGCGGAGCAGGGAACGATTCGGTGGATCTCTGTTATTCGTATCCGTGCTGTACTCTGAAGAACCTCGAGGATTTGGACCTGCCCGTCGTCGACAAGGCCGTGGTCATCGCCGGCAACTATTTGGACCCCATGATCTCGTACAGGGTCGTGCGCCGGGCTTACCGCTGGCTGGTCCACGTCGGCCTGCCCGTGCCGCGTTGGCCCTGGGAAGAACTGAGGCTGGCCCCGTTGACGGCGTTCGACGTTCTCGGTCGCTTCGCGGGCGATCTCAAGGCGGCGTCGCGCGGAGAATACTATTTCGCTCACCTCTTCATTCCTCACTTTCCTTACGTCTATGACGGGGAATGCCGCTTGAGACGGTCGAAAATGTGGTTGAGCCGATGGAGTCAGGAAGGATTGGACCGCGACCGCTGGGGGGCCGCCGGGAGTTCGGGCGCGAGCAAGAACACGGCCTCGACGAGGCGGCTGCGCTACCAACGATACTTTGAGCAGACCCACTGCCTCTACCGCAAGCTGGACACGTTGTTCGAGGCCCTGGGGCGGTCGGGACGGCTCGCCGACGCCGTTATCATCGTGCATGGCGACCATGGTTCGCGAATCCCCATCGATGATCCTGATTCGGGGCGCACCCAACCCCTTGGCGAAGGCGACAAGGTGGATAGTTTCTCAACGCTGTTCGCCATCAAGGCACCGGGCGTCGCGCCGGACTACGACCTTCGACTGATATCCCTGCAGACGTTGTTCAACCATCTCGCCGGGAGCCGGTTCCGGTCCGTTCCCGATGGCTCATTCGTTGAGCCGCCGGCGGCACGCATGCTCCATCCGTCCGGCCAGGGGGGCGATCTCACGATGACTGACTTCGGTCAGGGTTCGGGTTTCTTGCCATGATAGCCAGATTGCGCCTCTTCGCGCCCCTTGTCTTGATGGCATCGTGGCCGTTCGTCAACTTTGCCAATTTCAACGCCGCCGACGTGGTCAACTTTGCCGTCGTCTTGACCTACGGACTGATCTTCAATGCCGTCATGGTCGTCGCGGCGCTTGGCGCCATGGCGATCCTGCGACGCCAGCCGGCGGCCCGCGTCGTCAATACCCTGGCCGTCGCCGGCTTCGTCTTTTTCACCTTCGGCGCCGTCAATTCGTTGATCCAGGAGGTATTTGACCTCGGCCGTTTTCGCTATGCCCTGGCGCTGTGGGGGTTGATCTGGATCGCCGTGACGGGGCTCGCCTGGCATCTGTCCACGGCTCGCCATTCAACCACCATCCTGAGCCTGGCGGCCGGCGCCGCCGTCCTCGTCCCGGCTTTCGAGCTGGCCCAGCATTTCGCCCAGCGCCAAGAAGCCGGCCCGCCGCCGACGGTAACGGCGAGTGCCGCCGGCGCCGCGAAGGCCAACGTCTATTTCGTGGTCTTCGACGAATACGGCCGCGCCGACCAACTCCTGGACGCCTTCGGTTTCGACGTGAAGCCCTTCCAGGATGCTTTGCGCTCGCAGGGGTTCAAGATCGTGGCGCGTTCTAACGCCAACATTCCCATGACCCATCTGTCGTTGACCACGACGCTGGCCATGGACTACGCCGTTCCCGTCGGCCCCGGCGCCCTCGACGGATTCTACGGCTACAAGTTGCGGCTGCGCGGTAACAACGAGGTAGTCAGGCGTTTCCGCGCCTTGGGCTACCGCTACGTCCACGCCCAGCCGGGGCGCTGGGAGGGGTCGCGCTGCGGCGGCGGCGAGGACCTGTGCATCAAGGGCGCGACGCCGCATGCCTTCAACGAGACCGAGATAGCGCTGCTGCGCATGACGCCCCTGTTGCCCGTCGCCTGGAAACTATTTCCCAATTCGTTGAAGTACGGCCGCATCCAGTTTCCCGACGTCGTCGCGCGGCTGAAGGACTTTCCAGCGCCGCCCTATTTCCTCTATGCCCATCTCTTGCAGCCCCACGACCTGCAATTCGCCGCCGATTGTTCTCCCTACCCCAACCCGCGGGGCCTAACCCTGCGCGATCACCCCTGGGGCACCGTGACAGAGGCTGGCAAGCCGGCCTACGTCGCCACCATCACCTGCGTCAACCGCCAGATCCTCAAAGGCGTCGAGGCGATCGTCAGGGCCGATCCCGAGGCCATCATCGTCTTGCAGGCGGATCACGGTTTCGCCCTTGACGACACTTTCACCAAACCCCTCGCCGATTGGAACGAAACCGAATTCAATCGCCGCTTCGGTGTCTTCAACGCCATGCGCCTGCCGCCCCGCTGCCGCTCCGCGCTCCACGAAACCCTGTCTCTGGTCAACACGTTCCGCGTCGTCCTCGCCTGCCTCGAAGGACGTCAAGCGGACCTTCTTCCCGACCGCTCCTACGTCAGCAAGTACAACAACCCCGACATCCTGCCGTTAGCCAAGTTTCCTAAAAACCCCCGATCACGGTAGGATGGGGCGGGCGAGGCAAACAACCGCGAGGGAGAAGAAAAACCCGTGTTCTTTCCGCTCATGGCCGATACCTGGGGCGACGAGGAAATCGAAGCGATCCAAGGCGTCATCGCCAGCGGCCAGTACACCATGGCGGGAAACGTCAAGCGTTTCGAAGAAGCCTTCGCCGCCTATCACGGACGCGCCCACGCGGTCATGGTCAATTCGGGTTCCTCGGCCAACCTGATCGCCGTCGCCGCCCTCTGCCATCACGGCGAGCGCGGCTTGCGCCGGGGCGATGAGGTCATCGTCCCCGCCATTTCGTGGAGCACGACCTTTTTTCCGTTGCAGCAATATGGTCTCAGGCTGCGCTTCGTCGATATCGACATCGACACGCTCGGCATGGATACGAGCTATCTCAACGAGGCCCTGACACCGCGCACCCGCGCCATCGCCGGGGTCAGTATTCTGGGCAACCCTTGCGCGCTCGACGTCATGCGCGATTTCGCCCGCGGCCATGATCTGTGGTTCTTCGAGGACAACTGCGAATCCCTCGATGCCCGGCTTGGCGGCCGTCTGACCGGAACCTTTGGCGACGTCGCCACCTTCAGCTTCTTTTTCTCCCACCATATTTCGACCATGGAAGGGGGCATGGTGCTGACAGACGACGAGGAGTTGTGCCATCTTGCCCGGTCCCTGCGCTCTCACGGCTGGACCCGCGGCCTGCCCGATCCGTCGCCGATTTACGAGCGCCGCGAAAGCGACTTTTTCGAGGAATACCGCTTCATTCTTCCCGGCTACAACGTTCGCCCGCTGGAAATGAACGCCGCCGTCGGTTTGCGACAACTGGAAAAACTGCCCGCCATGACCCGGGCCAGGCGCAAGAATTTGAGTACATTCCAGGACATGTTCGGCGCCGATCAACGTTTTATAATCCAAAAGGAAAACGGCGAAAGCTCGTCGTTCTGTTTCACCATCATTCTCGCCCCCGGCCTGGAAATCGAAAGGGAGGCGGTGCTGGGCGCCCTGCGCGCCAATGAAATCGAACACCGCATCATCACCGGGGGCAATATCCTGTGCAACGACGTGATGAAATACTTCGATTACGATGTCGTCGGCGGGGCCACGCCGAAGGCCGATCTTGCCCACCGGCGGGGCTTTTTCGTCGGTAACCAGCCGAATGACCTGCGCGCCAGGATCGAGCGGCTGCACCAGGTTCTCGACGAGGTGTGCCGATGAGCCTTTCCATCCTGGTCACCGGCGGCGCCGGCTATCTCGGTTCGATCATGGTCCCCGATCTGTTGGGACTGGGCCACAAGGTGACCGTGCTGGATAATTTTTTGTACAAGCAGAACAGCCTGGCCCCGGTCTGTCGCGATCCTAATTTTCAGGTGATCAACGGCGACGCCCGGCTTGCCGAAACGGTGGCGCCCTTGCTCGCCAAGTCCGATGTCGTCATTCCCTTGGGATCGCGCTCCATCTCATGGGTGACGGCTTCGCAGAGCGCCTCGCCGTAAGACAGGAGCCGTCCCTCTTCAGTCGGCGAAGACATGGCTGTATAGCTCTTGCGGGTCGGGCCAGGGGCTGTCTTCGGCGAATGCGACGGCCTCGGCGATCTGGTCCTCGATCTCGGCATCGATGACGCGCCGCCGGTCGGGCTTTAGCCTGTCGCCGACCACCTTGACCTAGTCGTTGGCCAGCCAGGGCTCCATCTCGGCGCGGTCGCGATAGCCGGCATCGAAATCATCCTCGGGGCCGACGTGCTCGCGCCACCGGCAGGCCAGGCATTCGATGAAAACCGGCCCGTCCCCGGCGCGCAGGGACTGACACGCTTTTTCCGTCGCCGAGCGCAGGGCGAAGACGTCGCCCTCGGTGAAGCGATGCGTCCGAATGCCATAGGTTTCGACCCGCGCACACAGTGCCGGGCTGGCCCAGCGGTCCTCAATCGGCGAATGAATGGCGTAGCCGTTGTTTTCGCAAACGAACAGGATCGGCAGATCGTGGAGGGCGGCAAAATTGAGGCTTTCGGCGAAGGCGCCCTCCTCGGTCGCGCCGTCGCCGAAGAAGCTGACGACGATCCGTCCCCGGCCTTCCCTTTTCAGGGCCAGGGCGTATCCGACGGCGACCGGGATGGTGGTCGCGACGACGGCCGAGGTGCCCAAGATGCCCTGCTCCATGTCGACCAGGTGCATGGAGCCCGCCTTGCCGCCCGCGCAGCCGCCCGCCTTGCCGTAAAGCTCGGCCATCATTTTCCCAAGATCGCCGCCCTTGGCGATATAGGCGGCGTGGCCCCGGTAGGTGGCGGAAACCACGTCGGCCTCGTCGAGCGCGCCGATGACGCCGACCGAGACGAATTCCTGGCCGATCGACAGATGGATCGGGCTCTTGATCTTGTCGCTCGGATAGAGGCGGGCGATTTCCTCTTCGCTGCGCCGGATCAGGCGCAACAGACGGTAGACGGTCTCGATCGTCTCATCATCGGTCGGGGGTTCGGGCTTCATGGCTCCGCCGCGTGGTTCGCTTTCAAGGCGGGGAAGTATGTCACGCAACGAATGAGGGCGGAAGGGATGGGGAACCACAGAGGCACAGAGGCACAGAGAAGACAGGACAGATAAGCGGAAGCAGGTATTTTCAGAACCCGGCGCGGAGCGCCATTCCTTCCCCTTCCTTCTCTGTGCCTCTGTGCCTCTGTGGTCATTAGAATGTTCGGCCCTCGCGCGGCTCCTGGATTACCGGGTTCGCGCCACCCGGCGCCCCGGAAAGATGGTGAACCACAGAGGCACGGAGGCACAGAGAAGACAGGACAGCTAAGCGGGAGCAGGAATTTTCACAACCCGGTGGGAAGCGCCATTCCTCCCCCTTTCTTTCTCTGTGCCTCTGTGCCTCTGTGGTTAATAGAGCGTTCGGCCCCCGCGCAGGGTCCAAATTCGGATGGACGCGGAAGGGAACAGCGGGCATTGTCCGTCAAAATTTCCCTTAGGTGTTACCCATGCGCCTGGTCTCCGCCACCGCCCTTGTCTGCGCCGCCCTCTCGTTGGTGTTGCTGGGCCTGCGCGTCGGCGGCGCCGTCTCGTTCGCCGAGCCCTTGCAGGTCATCACCAGCGGTTGGGAACAGGAATCCCTGATCGCCTTGTGGGAACGGCTCAACGGCGGGGCGATTTACGTCAACCGCCTCGACATTCCCTATCGCTGGTCGATTTACAACTGGGGTTTCTACCTCGCCTACGGCGCCGGTATCGAGGCCGTTGTCGGCCCCTTGTCCCTGGACGATGCGTGGATACCGACAATCGGCCGCTTGCTGACCCTGGGTGCCGCCGCCGCCGGCGTGGTTGTGGCCTATCACTCTTTCGGTGCCGTGCTCGGCCGCCAGGAACCCCACCCGAGGCCGCTCACCCTGGCCTTCGCGGTTCTTGTCATGGCCGGGCCCCTGGTCGGTTTCTGGGCCATAACCACGCGGCCCGACGTAAGCGCCCTGGTCTTGGAGATCGCCGCCGTCGCCGCCTATTGGCGTCTCCGGGACCGCCGCCCGGTGACCGCGGTCTTGGTCTTTTGCGGGCTTGCCTACGCCGCCTGGGCCTTCAAGCAAACGGCGATCGTGGCGGCGGTCGGGCTGGGCCTATACCTGCTGGCCGGGCGGCGCTGGACGCCGATGTTCGTCCTCGCCGGAACCATGGCGGCGGCCTGGGGCGCGACCCTGGCGGTGGGCTCGGCCGAATACGTCAAAAGCATCCTCATGGCCGACGACAAGGCGGTCCTTTCGGCGGCGCATGGTTTCTCGGTCTTGGTCAATTTTGCCACCAAGTTCGTGCCCGGACTGCTCGGCGCCGCCGCCGTCATCTTGGTGCTGGCCCGTTCGCGGCGCCTGACGGCGGCCTGGCGCGATAACGAGGCCCTGGCCTTCGCCGCCGCCGGGCTTCTGGCCGGTGTCGTCCTGGTGGTGGCGACGACGCCCCGGGTCGGCTCGTCGGAGAGTTATTATTTCATCGTCGCCTATTTTGTCGCCCTGTTCGTGCTGGCCGGGCTGCGCTCGCTCGGCACCGGGGGGACGGACCACCGCCTGGCCCTGGGTGCCCTGTCGTTGGGATGGGCGGTTCAGGGCCTGGCCGTGCTCGCCGTCCTGGGCGGCCTCGCCGGCGTCCTTTCGGTGCGCCCGACCCATGACCACCTGATGCGCAACAAGGCCTGCCTGGACCCCGCGCCGCGCCCCCTTTTCGTCGCCGACATCTATCTGTCGTTGCCGTGGATGACGCCGGGAACGCCGTCCTTCGTCCTTGGCTACGGCTACCAGACCCTGCGCGCCGAAGGCCGGGACATGGAACGCGGCGGTATCGGCGGCCTTATCGAAGAGGGTTATTTCGCCGCCCTCGCCCTGCCGCTCGGAACGGCGGATACCTTCGACGGCGCCCGCCTCGACGGTTACCGGCCGGCAACCGCCGGCTGTCCCGCCTTCAAGGTATTCTTGCGCCAATCCCGACCCTCCGGCAAGATCGGCGGGTGACGGCGGAAATGAGCGAGCAATCCACCCTTCATTCCGTTCTCGAGCAACGGGAACGCCATCGCGACTGGTATCTGCAAAACAGGGACCCAATCGCCGGCGACCGGCTGTTGTGGCAGGCCCAGTCGTTCCGCCATCTGGTCCATCTTTTGCCCGGCGAGACGATCCTCGAGATCGGCTCGGGGCGCGGCCTTTTCGCCGACGCCCTGGTCCGGACCTCCCGGGGGCGCAACCCGATCACCGCGGCGCGCTTCGCCGGCGACGATCCGACAAACGACGCCGAAACCGTCGAACACATCCGCCTTGATACCCTGCCCGGTGCCCTGGAAGGCCGGCGCTTTCGCTATGTCGTGGTGCAAAACATCCTGGATCGCGCCGACGCCCCGGCGCTGTTGAGCTGGATTTACGATCTGTTGGAGGAAGGCGGCGAAGTGGTGTGCTTCGAATCCAATCCATGGAACCCGGTGTTCGGGGCGCGCAACCTGTTTCGCAAGGTCTTGGGATTGGAGCGCGCCCAATCCCTGGTCAGCCAGTCCGAGCTTTACGAACTGATCTCCGAGGTCGGTTTTATCGGTGTCTCGGCGCGCTTCACCGATTTCGTCTATGCCCCCCTGCCGCGTGCCTTGATCTGGCTATTGCGCAACCTTTCGATCCTTTTGGAGAACGCGCCCCTGGTGCGGACCCTGGCCGGGCGTATCCTTATCCACGCCAAGAAGCCGCCGCGCCTCGTCGCCCGCCCGGCGGTCTCCCTGGTCCGCCACGAGGCCCTGATGGGCGCCGTCTCGGTGGTCGTTCCGTGCCACAACGAAGAAATGAACGTCGGCCCCCTGGTCGAAGGGCTGTGCCGCCACTACGACGGCTACATCCACCAAATCGTCCTGGTCGACGACAACTCCCACGACGGCACCCGGGCCGCCATCGAAGGACTGGCCCGGGACGACCCCCGCGTCACGCCGGTTTTCCGTCAGCCGCCGAACGGCGTCGGCCGGGCGCTTAGCGACGGCTACGCTGCGGCGACGGGGCGCTACGTGCTTTCCATGGACTGCGACTTTCAGCACCTTCTGCCCGAACTGGAAGACATGTTCGACGCCGCCGCCGAAGGCGCCGACGCGGTCCTCGGCAGCCGCTTTACGCGCCACAGCGTCCTTATCAACTATCCCTTCGGCAAGATCCTCGCCAACCGCGCCTTTCACCTGGCGGTCAATGTGGTTTTCCGCTGTTGGCGCCGCGACCTCAGCAACAACCTCAAGCTCATGCGTATCGAGAGGGCGCGCCGCCTTAGCCTCACGGCGCCCGGTTTCGCCGCCAACGCCGAGATCGGCCTCGAGCTTGTCCTCATGGGCGGCAAGGTCACGGAAGTCCCGGTGTCGTGGATCGACCGTTCCTTCGACATGGGCCGCTCGTCTTTCGGCGTCGTCTCCTCGGGCGGCGGCTATCTCCGCGTCCTGTTGCGCCTGGCCGGCCAAACGATCCTCGGCCTCAGGCCGCTCAAGGGGCGCGAAGGCCCGGTGGCGGATTAAGGGTTGTCGAAAACGCAGAAATATCCAGGCGACGCACAGAGAACGCGAATTTCCATCCTGTCCTCGGCCAAGCCGTTACTCTTTGCCAGGCGGCGCAGATATGGGCGGGAGTGGGCGAATTCCCTTTCGCCCATGGCAAGGGCGTCCCACGCGTCGCCACAGGCATAGACCGTCAAGACCAGTTGCCCGCCCGGCGACAGGGCTCGGGCCGCGGCGGCAAAGAAGTCATCCAGGCGAGGCATGTAGAGGAGGCACCAGTTGCACAGGATCAGGTCATGGGTGCCGCAACCGGCCAGTCCCGCGGCGGCCTCCGCCACGACGAGACGGTCGTAAACATTCTTGCTTCGGGCCTTGGCGACCATTTCCTCGCAAAGGTCGATGCCGTCGAGCACGCCGACCTTGCCCAGCAGGCGCTCTCCGACCAGGCCGGTGCCGCAGCCGACGTCGAGGACCGTGATGTGGGGTTCGACCGGCACTGAGTCAAAAAGAAAGTCGGTGAACTGCGCGGCGGTAAGGCGTTGGGCCTTTATCTCGTCGTAGGTCGCGGCGCCGGCGCCGAACTTTTGCTTCAGGAAGGCCTCGGCCTCGCCCGACTCCCAAGAACCGTCGATGGGCTTGTAGCTGTAGCTGGCGGCGTGCACGGATTCGTCCTTGAACCCGGTCTCGACCATCAGCATGGCGGCGAAGCGCGCCAGTTTTCGGCCCTCCGCGGTTTGGGCCAGCCGGTCGATGGCGCCGAGGCGCGGGCCGCCGGGATCGCAGACGTCGAACCACAGGCCAAGCACATGGCGGCTATAGTCCGCGCCGGCGGTCATGTGGACGCCATGCAGGAGGGTAAAAAAACTGCTTCTGCGCCGCCGCCGACGCCGGGGACCGGGCGACGGCGTTGAGCGCCCCGGCGACCTGGCGCTGGATCTCGGCGTCGTCATCGGTCATGCGCATCGCCCCTATGTCACTTCAGGAGCTCACTCATGCGCGCTGCTATGGCCGCCGGGTGGCCCGCCTCCAGGCACATCGACGAAAAACCGATCGACGCGTCGGCGATGCGGCTGTTGTCGGCGTGAATACTGGGATCGCCGTTCTGGAGTTCCAAGATCACCTGCAATGCCGTCTTGCCCGCCGCCGTTTCGTCGAGCGTCATGCGAACGCCGGGGATGCCCGGCCGGTAACTGTCGGGAACCAGCGCGCACTGCGTGTGCGGCGTCTCCTTGAGGGCATCGTAGAGCTCCCGGGCCAGGGCGGCGCGAACCGTTTGCCGGCGCGCCTGGGCGTCGTCGGCGACGAACAGACGGAGAGCGGTCAACAGACCGGCGATTTCCTCCTTGCCCGCCTTGCACGGCCGTCCGATCCCGTGGTGCGGCAGCCCCGGTATGTCGCTCTTCTCGATCAACGAGGGCGGCGGGTTCCACTGTTCGAAGAACAGGTCTTGGTCCAGACATTGCAAGGCGGCCGAGGCGACGAGCTCGCGCCGCCCGCACAGAATCCCGGAACTCTGAGGTCCCCCGATGGCCTTGCCGCCGCTGAAGGTCACCAGGTCGGCGCCCTCGTCGATGAAGCGCCTCAGGTTCTCGGCCGGCGGCAACTGGCTCGCCGCGTCGACCAGAACCGGAACGCCCGCCGCCTGTGCGACCTTGACCACCTGGCCGAGCGCGGGCCGCGAATTAGGCTGCGCCAGATAAAGGATGGCCGCCGTCTTCTCGGTGATCGCGGCGGCAATCTCCCAGGCCTCGGCATCGCGCACGCCGGCGCCGCTGAAGCGGTCGGCAATACCGACCTCGACCAGCTTGGCGCCGGCCGTTCTGACGGCGTGGTCATAGAAGTTGCGATGACTGCGCGCCATGACCACTTGGTCCTTCATACCGCTCGTATCGGGAAGGCGGTTCATTTTCGTCGGGTCGAGGCCGGCGATACAGGCCGCCGTGCCCAACAAAAGTCCGGCCGCCGCACCCGAGGTGACAATGGCGGCCTCGGCGCCGGTGAGATTGGCGATTATCTCGCTCGCCCGGCCTTGAATCTCCCACATATCGACGCAATGGCGGGACGCATCGCGCATGGCGTCCGCCACTTCGGGCGCCAGGATGCCCCCGCTGACCCGGGTCGATGCCCCTTTGGCGTTGATGATGGTGCGAATCCCAAGTTGTTCGTAGATCCCCGACATGTCCCCTCTCTCCTCTCCTGGATCATCGAGACTAGCACGAAAAATGAGCCGGGCCGGACGGCGCGTTCGGCTTGGCGGGGGAACCCTAAGTCGTTGCATGGATGCGCGGTGCCCGCCGTGTTAGCCTTGCCGGCGGGATCACCGCGTGGAGGAACGGACCATGAGCGCTGCGAAACTCCTGAAAGAGCTGGAGAACTTCGACACCCCTTCGATCACCAACGTCGTTGCCACCTATCCCGACAATCCTCTGTGCCTGGGCCTCTACAACCCATGGACCGAGAACTGGTACACCGACACGACGATCCGCTGCATGTACCCCGAGCTCGGCCGGCGCGTCGGCTACGCCGTCACCTGCGTCTATGGCCTCCCCGATCCCGCCTTCAAGCGCCTCACCCTGGAAGACGTGATCGACGCCGTGGACGCCTCGCCCAAGCCGGTCGTCCTGGTGCTCGAGCAGAAGTTCCCGCCCGAGATTCAAAACAAGGTCGGTCTTTCGGGCGGCGTCATGACGACGTCCTTCAAGGCGGTGGGCTGCGTCGGCGTGGTTTCCAACGGCCCATCGCGGGACTTGGACGAGATCCGGCCGATGAAGGTGCAGTACCTGTTGAGCGGGGTGACGCCCGGCCACGGCACCATGAGCGTGCACGCCATCAACGTCCCGGTCTCGGTGGCCGGCATGGACGTCGCGCCGGGCGAAATCGTGCATATGGACGAGAACGGGGCGTGTAAGTTCCCGGCCGACAAGCTGGCCCAGGTAGCCGCCAACGTGAAAGCAATGGCCAAGCAGGAAGGCGCGCTGATGGCCAGGATCGCGAAGGCGAAGAGCGCCCGGGAGGTGCGCAAGATCAGGGAGAGCCACGTCTGGCGGGCGGCGAAGAAACGCTAGGCTCCAGACTCAATTAATCCACCATATGACGATTGCGGCGATGAGGACAGCAGAGAGGAAGTTTCGTGCGA
>JASLLZ010000030.1 GCA_030746775.1 Rhodospirillales bacterium
GACCCATCAATCCAATTAGCGCAATTGAGGCAATGGGTTAGGAAGCATTTGGGCTAGTTATCTGGGACAGCCCCCAAGTTAATTGATTCAAGGGGTTACGGGGACCCCCTCAATCAATATGTTGGGGTCAGCGGCTATCTAGCCCCAATATCTTGATGATCGGTTTGAAGCCGCGCCGGTGGTGGGGGGTCACCCCCAGGCGTTCGAGGGCGTCGCGGTGCTCCGCCGTGCCGTAGCCGGCGTTGCGTTCCCAGCCGTAGCCCGGATGCTCTTGGGCCAGGCCCGCCATGATACGGTCGCGGGTCACCTTGGCGGCGATCGAGGCAGCGGCGATGGAAAGGCTGCGCCCATCTCCCCCGACCACGCATTCGACGGCGCAGGGCAGCGCCGGCGCCTGTTTGCCGTCGACCAGGGCCAGGTCCAGAGGGCTGCCCAGGTCCGCCACGGCCCGCGTCATGGCGGCCAAGGTGGCACCCAGTATGTTGAGGCGGCCGATCTCGGCGACCGTCGCCCGGCCGATGCCGATGGCGACGCCCGCCTCGCGGCGCATGGCGGCGAACAGGGTTTCGCGGCGTGCCGCCGAGAGACGCTTCGAATCATCGAGGCCGTCCAGCAAGTCCGAAGCCACCGTCGCCACATCCAAGACCACGGCGGCCGCCACCACGGGCCCGGCCCACGGGCCCCGGCCGGCCTCGTCGATGCCGGCCACCACCGTTCTTCCGGCCCGCGCCGCCCGGCTCTCGAGAGAAAAATCAGGCATCGGGGCGAGCCTACCACATCGGGCCCTCAAATCAGGCTCAACTGATCCCCGGCCCGGGGCGGCGGGCGAAACCGGCTGACATCGAGGGCGAAGCCGACACCGCCCGCCGCCCTCAGCCCAAGACGCTTGCACGCCAGGTGGAAGCGCTGGGCGAGAAGGTCGGCATAGGGTCCGGTGCCGTGCATGCGCGTGGCGAAGCTCGAGTCATAGAGCGCCCCGCCCCGGCTTTGGCGGATCAGGCTGAGCACGTGATCGGCCTTGTCCGGCGCGTGGGTCTCCAGCCATTCGGTGAACAGCGCCTTCAACTCAAGCGGCAGGCGCACCAGGATGGTGCTGGCGGCCACCGCCCCGGCCGAGGCGCCGGCTTCCATGATGGCTTCCAGCTCGGCGTCGTTGAGGGCCGGGATCATGGGCGATGCCATGACGGCGGTCGGGACACCGGCGGCGGCAAGGCGCCCAATGGCCTCGATGCGCCGGGCCGGCGTCGGCGCGCGGGGTTCCAACCGGCGCGCCAGGCCGCGGTCCAGGGTGGTGACCGAAATGCCGACAGAGGCCAAGCCGCGTTCGGCCATGGGAGCCAAGATGTCGATATCGCGCAGCACCAAGTTGGATTTGGTGATGACGGCGAGGGGGTGGTTGAAGTCCGACAGCACGCCAAGGATGCGCCGGGTCAGGCCAAGCCGGCGCTCGACCGGCTGGTAGGGGTCAGTGTTGGCGCCCAGCAAGATCGTCTTGCAGCGGTAGCCCGGGCGCCGCAGTTGGCGTTCCAGGGCCTCCGGCGCATTGGTCTTGGCGAACAGCCGGCTCTCGAAATCGAGGCCCGGCGACAGGCCGAGATGCGCATGGCCGGGCCGGGCGTAGCAATAGACGCAGCCGTGCTCGCAGCCCTGATAGGGGTTGATGGATTGATCGAAAGGCAGGTCGGGCGACGAGTTGGTGGCGATGACGGTGCGCGCCCTGTCTTCCCCGACCACGGTGCGCAAGGGCGCCAATGCGTCGCCGTCCAGGTGCCAGCCGTCGTCGACGGCGAAGCGGCGGTGGGACTCATAACGACCGGTCGGATTGCCAACCGCGCCGCGTCCCTTGCGCGGCCGTTCGGGCAGGGCCTGTTCCATGGGCAATGATACAAACCAGGCAAGAACATTAAAAGAACAAAATAATATGATCCCCTTTTGAAATTGGACGTTAATGAGGAATTAGCAGTCCAACGGATAGGGTGATCCATTCCAGGGCATGAAGGGTGGAAATATGCTTCGCTTCTTAGTTGCGGCTCTGATCGCTGCGTTCGCCTTATTGCGCGGTGATGGGCAGGCCGCCGAACAGGTCACCTACGCCACCACGCCATCGGCGCTGCAGGGCTATCTTTGCAAGCCGTCCGGCGGCGGGCCGTTTCCCCTTGTCGTTTACAACCACGACGGCCTGGGCACCAGCATCGGCGGCGCTCCAAGACAAACCTGCGAGGCCCTGGCCGGCGCCGGTTTCGTCGGCTTGTCGCCGATCCGCCGTCAAACACGGCCCATGCGCGGGCATATCGACGATGTGTTCGCCGCCATCCGATACGGACTGACCTTGCCGTCCGTCGACCGCCATCGGGTCGCTCTTATGGGGTTTTCGCGTGGCGGCCTGTTGACGCTGATCGGCGCCACTCAGCGCGACGATCTCAGAGCCATCGTGGTGATGGCGACGGCGATTGGACGGCCCGAACAAATGGACAGGGTGATGGGCGAACTGAAAGCCATTACCGCGCCCGTCTTGTTGATGGTGGCCAAGAACGATACCGGCTCGGACCGAACCCACGGCATGAACACCCTCGACGGAAGCCGCAAAATTAACAAGGCCCTGATCGCGGCGGGCCGGGACGTGCGCTACATCGAATACCCGCCGTTCGGTTCCGACGGGCACGCCCTGTTCTTCGAGGTCGGCGATTACTGGGATGACGTCTTGGGCTTCCTGCGCCAGCACCTGTGAGCGGGGCCGGCAAGCACTCAAACAAAGCGGCCTTCCGAAGCCGGCCGGTTGGTTTATCCTAGGCCGATCATGGAAGCGCACCAGAGCCCCCACCTCAGCATCGTCATTCCGACCCTCGATGCCGCCGCCGGCCTTGCCGCAACCCTTTGCGCCGTCGCAGGGGCCCCCTTCCCGGTCGAGGTCATCGTCGCCGACGGCGGGTCGGCCGATGCGACGCGGTCTATCGCCGAGGATCACGGGGCGACGGTCGTCGCGGCGCCCCGGGGTCGCGGCGCCCAGTTGGCCGAAGGTGCTAAGCGGGCATCGGGCCGCTGGCTTCTCTTTTTGCACGCCGATACGGTGCCGGGCGCCGGTTGGGCCGAGGCGGTGGCGACATTCACCGCCGATCCGGCGAACCGGGACCGCTGGGCGGTGTTTCGCTTCGCCCTCGACGATAGGGGCGCCGCGCCACGCTTCATGGAGCGCGCCGTCGCCTGGCGCGGCCGCGTGCTCGGCCTGCCCTATGGCGATCAGGGCCTGCTTGTCGGACGCGGGCTCTACGATGCCGTCGGCGGCTACCGCTCCCTGGCGTTAATGGAGGACGTGGACCTGGTGCGCCGCCTTGGACGGCGGCGCCTGCGGGTTCTCGACGTCGCCGCCGTGACTTCGGCCAAACGCTACCGGGACGGCGGTTATCTGCGCCGGCCGCTCTTGAATCTGTGTTGTCTCGGGCTTTATTTTCTTGGCGTGTCGCCCGCCGTCCTGGCCCGAATTTACCGATGACAGCCACCAACCATCTGGTCGCCTTTGCCAAGACACCGCGCCTCGGCCGGGTCAAGGGCCGTCTTGCCGCCGATGTCGGCGCCTTGGCCGCGACCGCCTTCTATCGCCGCACGCTGGGCGCGGTCCTGCCGCCCCTGGCCCGCGACGGGCGCTGGCGCTGCTGGCTTGCCGTCACGCCCGACCGCGATGCGCGGGGCTCCGCCTCGTGGCCCGCCGGCTGGCGGCCCATCCCCCAAGGCGACGGCGATCTTGGCCGGCGCATGGCCCGGCCCCTGCGACGCCTGCCGCCCGGACCGGTGGTCATCATCGGCACCGACGTTCCCGATATCCGGCCCGCTCACGTGGCCCGGGCCTTTGCGGCACTTGGCGCCAACGACGCGGTGTTCGGCCCGTCGTCCGACGGCGGTTATTGGCTCATCGGCCTCAACCGCCGCCGGCCCGTGTTCGCCCCCTTCAAGGGCGTGCGCTGGTCGACCGAATTCGCCCTCGCCGACACGCTGGCGAACTTTGGCGACGGACAAAGAATTGCTTTGTTGGAAACCCTCGACGATATCGACGACGGCGTAGGGTTGGAACGCTGGCGGGGAACAGTATAGACGGCACCGGCCCGCACCCCCTCCCGGCCGCCCCTAGGTTACAATGCCATGGGTGGCCGGGAGGGGGTGCGGGCCGGTGCCGCAGAAAACTTGATATCGCTTAACCCTATTGCTCGTTGAGGCGCGGCATCAGTTCGACGAAGTTGCACGGCCGCGAGCGCGAATCGAGCTGGTAAACCAGGATTTCGTCCCAGGCGTCCTTGCAGGCGCCGGGCGAGCCGGGAATGGCGAAGAGATAGGTGCCGCCGGCGACCCCCGCAATGGCCCGCGACTGGATGGCGGAGGTCTTGATCTTGGCAAAGCTGATCCAGCGGAACAGCTCGCCGAAGCCCGGCACCTCTTTATCGAAGACCGCCTGGAAGGCTTCCGGCGTGACGTCGCGCCCGGTGACGCCGGTGCCGCCGGTCGAGATCACCGCGTCGATCTCGGGGTCGTCGATCCACGCCTTGAGCTGGGCGATAATGGCATCGCGGTCGTCGGCGACGATGGCCCGCTCGGCGAGACGGTGGCCGGCCCCGGTCAGGCGGTCGGCCAGCACCTGTCCCGAGGCATCGTCGTCGATGGTGCGGCTGTCGGAAACCGTCATGACAGCGATGTTGACGGGAAGAAAGGCGCGCTCACCTTCGATCTTGGCCATCGTTCGCCACCTTAAGCGTTGGGCGGTCGAGGGACGTATAAATCGGCCACTCCCCGGCCGCGATGGCATCCAGGGACGGCTTGGGCTGACCCAGGCGGTCGCGGTAAATCCACAGGTTGGCGAGCACGCGCTCGATGAAGATGCGGGTTTCCTTGGACGGGATGCCTTCGATGAAAAGCAGCGGGTCGTTGCCGTGGTCGGTGCGGCGCAGCCACTTGTTCAGGTTGCCGGGACCGCCGTTCCAGGCCACCGCCAACTGGAACAGATCACCGTTGATCTTGGGATCGGCGAGCAGCATTTCGATGTACTTCTGGCCCAGTTCCAGGTTGACCTCGGGACGGAACAGGTGGGTCCGCTTGGAGCTTCTATAGCGGCGATCCCGGGCCACGTAGCCCGCCGTCCTCGGCATGATCTGCATCAGGCCGCTTGCCCCGGCCCAGCTCTTGGCCTTGGGGTTGAAGGCCGATTCCTGGCGGATGAGGGCGTAGATGAGGGCGCGGTCGACCCTAAAGCCGCCGGGCGGCGTCCACGGCGCCACCGGATAGAGGGCGCCGTGGAAGGTGGCGCCGGGAAAGAGCGCCCCGGCCAGACGCATGGAAAGGGCCGGCATGCGGGCCCGGCTGGCCAGGGCCAGGATGCCCCGCGCCAGGGCGCCGTCGGCACGGTGCGAAAGGGCTTGCAATTCGCGCTCGGCGCGTCTGTCTTGTCCCGCCTGGGCCAGCCCCAGGGCGCGCCGCCCGCGGGGCTCCGCCGCCAAAAGCTTGACCCCGGCCTGCTCGACTTCGGGCGTCGACCAACGGAAGGTCACCGCAAGGCCCAGCACGCGGCGCGCCAGCAAGCCGTAAAATGTGTTGGGATAACCGGCCGCGATGCCAAGCATGCGATTGACGTCTTGCGGGCGGCGGTCGACGAGAAGGGCGCGCGCGGCCCAGAAGGCCGAGGCCGAGATCAACCACGGCGAGGTGTCGCGCATCGCCGCGCCCGTGCTGAAATGGCGCTCGGCCTCGGCATAGCGCTTCAGCCGCCAGGCCGCCAGGCCAGCCGTCCAATGGGCCTCGGGAACAGAGGCGCCCGAGCGCGCCGCCGCGGCGCTGGCCCATTGCAGGGCCCATTCATCGCGGCCGTCGGCGAAATAGCCGGCCCCCAGGCGGGCGCGGGCGGTATCGTATTCGTAGGGGCTCAAGAGCGCCTTGACCTCGGCCTTGTACAGCATCTGCTTGGCCGCCTTGGTCCAGCCTTTTCTTAGGTAGCGATGTATCTGTCTATTGAACCGGGACGCCTGGCGGCGCTGCTCGGCGGTCAGGCCCTTGCGCGGACCCGTCCCGGCTTGGCGCGCGTAAGCGGCGGCGGCCGGGCGGACGACGACCGGGGGCACCGGCGCGCGCCAGTTCTTCGGTTTGCGGCGCAGGGCCAGCTTGTAAATGCGCCCGGCGTCCGGGTGATCGGCATAGAGCGCCATCCACGCCTTGAGCTCCTTGTATTTCGACCGGTATTTGGTCGGATGCAGGTAGCGCTGGGCGAGGACGTGACCCATGAGCAAGCGGTCTTCCAAGACGGCGATCAGGCGGTCGGCCTCTTTCCAGCGGCCGTCCTCCTGGAGGCGGAAGATATCGACGTAGCGCTCCCCATCGGCCGGGGTGAGGACCCGGGGAAGCAGGGTCCAGCCCGCCGCGTCGTCGAGACCCGTGGTCAGGGCGGCGGTCTCCAGAGACGGCGGTTGTCCGGTCGCGTCGTCGGCCAAGCCTGGAATCGCTGCCGAGCCCAAGGCCATGGCAACAAACGCCAAAGGAAATAAAATCGCCCGATAACGCATTGTAAAAAAGAAGATTCCCTTCCGCACCCCTGGCTAAACATAATTCACTTTGGCGGCGCCGGCAAGTCGCCAGCGCTGGGTTCACGCTTCAGGTTCGTCGCCGGTCATTTTTTTCTTGATTGCCAGGAGGTCGCGCCAGACCGCCCGTTTCTGGGCCGGCGAGCGCAAAAGATAGGCCGGGTGATAGGTGGCTGTCGCTTGCACGGGCCTGGGCAGGCGCGGCGTCGAGTAGGGGAACCACTTGCCGCGCAGCTTGCCGACGCTTTCGTTGCGCGCCAGCAAGGTTTTGGCCGCGGCGCCGCCGAGCGCGACCAGGAACGCGGGGTCGACCAGTTCTATGAGCCGTTCGACGAAGGGCAGGCAGGCGGCAATCTCCGCTGTCGTCGGGGTGCGGTTGCCGGGTGGCCGCCAGAAAACGGTGTTGGAGATGAGGACCTGGGTCCGGTCGAGCCCGACCGAAGCCAGCATGCGATCGAGAAGCTGTCCGCTTGGCCCGACGAAGGGGCATCCTTGGCGGTCCTCCTCGGCTCCGGGCGCCTCGCCGATCATGATCAGGCGCGCCGTTTCGCTGCCGTCGCAAAAGACCAGATTGGTCGCCGTCTTCTTGAGCGGGCAGTCGTCGAAGGATTCCAGCGCCCGGCCGAGAGCCTCCACCGATGCCGCCGCCGCCGCCAGGTCATAGGCCGTCTGAACCGGACCCGACGGGGCCCGGGCGGCCGCCGGGAGCGGCGGGGCGGGGTCAGGCGCCGGGGGCGGTTCCGCCACCGGCGCCGGCCGGGCCACGGCGGCGTAACGATTCACCGGTCGGTCGCCGATGGCCTCGTCGACCCCGGCGTCCAGGTACCAGGCAAGGAGATCACGCGGCGCCATGGGACCGGTCATGGCGGTTCAGGCCGGGCCGGGCCGGGAAGAGGCGACAACGTCCTTTTCGGCCAAAACTCGCAATTTTCGGGCCTTGAGGTTGGCCAATTTGACGTCGGTCATTGTGATCGCCTCCGCTTCGGTATCGGATGGCCCCGATTTTGCCTAATCGTCCCCCCCGGGAGCAAGGGAAAGCGAGTCGGTGCCGACATTCGGAACTCAAACGATTGTCTCTGTGGCGGCGATGCCGCCATGCTATACAGTGGTTTTTGAGACGTCATAATCAACCGCGGATGGATAGACGATGGCACGGGAGTCCATGCAGTTCGACGTCATCATCGTCGGTGCCGGTCCGGCCGGATTGGCCGCCGCCATTCGCCTGCGCCAGTTAAGCGCCGAGGGCGGCCGCGACGTCAGCGTATGCGTCGTCGAGAAGGGCTCCGAGGTGGGATCCCATATCCTGTCCGGGGCCGTCCTTGAGACGCGCGCGCTGGACGAACTGATTCCCGACTGGCGCGACAAGGGGGCGCCTCTGAACACGCCGGCCGGCGACGACCGCTTCCACTTTCTGACGTCGAACAGAGCCATTCGATTGCCGACGCCGCCGGCCATGCACAACCGCGGCAATTACGTCATCAGCCTGGGCAACCTGTGCCGCTGGCTAGGGACCCAGGCGGAGGCCCTGGGGGCCGAGATCTATCCCGGTTTCGCCGCCGCCGAGGTTCTCTATGACGAGACCGGCGCGGTGCGCGGAATTGCCACCGGCGACATGGGGATTGGCAAGGACGGCCAGCCGACCCAGAACCATGAACCCGGCGTCGAACTTGTGGGCGGCTACACCTTCTTCGCCGAGGGCTGCCGGGGCTCGCTGACCAAAAGTGTGTCGCGGCGCTTCGAATTGGGCCGCGACAGCGATCCGCAAACCTACGGCATCGGCATCAAGGAACTGTGGGAGGTCGATCCGGCGCGCCACCGCCCGGGGCTGGCCCTGCATACCATTGGCTGGCCCTTGGGCGCCAATACCTACGGCGGGTCGTTCGTCTATCACCTCGAAGACAATCAGGTCTCGGCCGGCTTCATCGTCGGGCTCGATTACCGCAATCCCCATCTCAGTCCGTTCGACGAGATGCAACGCTTCAAGACCCATCCCGCCATCCGCCCGACCTTTGCCGGCGCCCGGCGCATCGCCTATGGGGCGCGGGCCCTCAACGAAGGGGGTTGGCAGTCGATCCCGCGCCTGACGTTTCCCGGCGGCGCCATCGTCGGCGCCGCCGCCGGCTTCATGAACGTGGCCAAGATCAAGGGCACCCATACCGCCATGAAATCGGGCATGGTGGCCGCCGAGGCGGTTTACGCGGCCTTGGCGGAAGGTGCCGCCGGGGCCGAGCCGACCGCCTATCCCGAGGCCCTGAAACGTTCGTGGGTGTGGGATGAGTTGCGCCGGGTGCGCAATGTCCGTCCGTCGTTTCGCTGGGGCCTGTGGGGCGGGCTCGCCTATTCGGCGCTCGATACATACGTGTTGCGGGGCCGCGCGCCGTGGACGCTGCACCACCACGAAGACCACGGCCGCCTTGGCAAGGCCGTCGAGTACACGCCCATCAACTATCCCAAACCGGACGGGGAATTGACCTTCGACCGGCTGTCGTCGGTCTATCTATCCAATACCAACCATGAGGAAGACCAGCCCTGTCATCTGACTCTTAAGGAGTCGCAAAGGGCCGTCGACGTGAATTTGGCCCTTTACGACGGACCCGAGCAGCGCTTTTGTCCGGCCGGAGTCTACGAGTTTATCGACGAGGGCAGCGGCCCGCGTCTCCAGATCAATGCCCAGAATTGTGTTCACTGCAAGACGTGCGATATCAAGGATCCGACGCAGAACATCGACTGGGTGGTGCCCGAGGGCGGTGGGGGACCGAACTATCCGAATATGTAGGAAGCTAGGAACTGGAAGCCATGACCATGGGTGACGAGGGTGTCGTGTTGGAACTGGAGCGCAAGCGATATTTCGACGCCACCGCCGAAACGTTCGGCGGCGGCGGCGGAGATGCCATCGGGGGGCGGCTGAGCCAAGGGTCGCCGCCCATTCCCGACTATTTGCGCGATACCTATTATTGGGCCTATCTGTCGCCGCTGGGCGTCGCGCTTCTGGACCACCCGATCGTCGTGTGGACGATCCTGTGGGGTAACTATCCGCGCCTGCGCGATGCCGCCTTCGCCGAGCTGGAGGCCGGACAGAAAGTGCTGCAACCGGCCTGTGTTTACGGAAATTTTTCACCCCAACTGGCCCGCCACCTGGGTCCGCAAGGAACGCTTGAAGTGTTCGACGTTGCCCCCATCCAGGTGGCCAGTTGCGAGCGCAAGATCCGCGACATTCCACAGGCGCGGATCAGGCTCGCCGACAGCACCCGTCCCGGGACCGAGGTCTTTGACGCGGTGTGCTGTTTTTTCCTCCTTCACGAACTGCCCGACAAATACAAGCGCCGGGCCGTCAACGCGCTGCTTGGACGCGTGCCCCCCGGCGGCAAGGTGGTCTTCGTCGATTATCACCGGCCGCATCCGGCCCATCCCCTGAAACCGGTGACAGGCTTCGTCTTCCGCCATTTGGAGCCGTTCGCGTTCGGAATGTGGGACCAAGAGATCGCCGACCTGGCCGACAACGTCGGCGATTTCGAGTGGTCCAAAGAGACCCTGTTCGGCGGGCTGTTTCAAAAAGTGGTCGCCCGCCGCCGCGGCGCCGCCTGAATTAGTATTACTTTGTGTCTTGACGCGGGCCTCGGGTAGACTGTTCGACCCGTCGCGGAAGCGCCGAGTCGCGTCAAGGAACATGACAATGGTTACAGCGGCTGATCGACCGTCCATGACCGTTCGGGACATGAGCCCGGGACGCTTGGCGGCGGTTTGCGCGTTGGCCGTTCTGTCCGCGTCGTGCGCCTGGGGCGAAACGGCCTTGCCCGGCAACGGCGGCGGTTCCGACAAGCGTCCGGTCGTCATCAGCGATTCGGCGATGGGCAACTACCTGGCCGGGCGTTTCGCCCACTCCCAGGGCGATATGTCGGCCGCCGCCAAGTATCTCATGGCCGTCCTCGACGAGGACCCCGGCAATCCAGAGCTGTTGCGCCGTGCCTTCATGGTCATGGCCGTCGAGGGCCGGATTGACCAGGCGACGACTTTGGCCCGGCGCCTGGTCGCCCTTGACG
This sequence comes from Rhodospirillales bacterium, assembly GCA_030746775.1. Classification (GTDB taxonomy): domain Bacteria; phylum Pseudomonadota; class Alphaproteobacteria; order Rhodospirillales; family JASLLZ01; genus JASLLZ01. The sequence continues at coordinate 10,595 of JASLLZ010000030.1, forward strand.
ACACGGTTCCCTTCGCGCCCTTCGTCTTGGTCGTCGATGATTTCAAGAACGGGCGTTTCGCCGCGGCCGAGAAGCGCCTCAACTCCCTTTCCTCGACCGGTTTCAACGCCTTCATGGTTCCGCTGCTCGGCGCCTGGACCCAGGTTGGATTGGATCGGACGGAAAAGGCGCTGAGCGCCCTTGATCCCCTGGCCGACAGAAAGGGCTTTCAGTCCATGCGCCTTCTTCATGTCGGCCTGATCAACGATGCCCAGGGCCGCGACGAGGCGGCCGAGGCGGCCTACCGGGGCGCCGCCGAGAACGGCAAGGGCCTGTCGATCCGCCTTGTCGAACTGCTGGGCAACCTTTATGAGCGCACCGGGCGGCCCGAAGAAGCCGAGGCCCTCTATGAGGCGTACCTGAAGGAACAGCCGAACTCGCAGTTGTTGGAGGCGACGCTGGCGCGCCGCAAACCGGGCAGGGCGCCGGATCGGCTGATACGGACGGCCGTGGAAGGTGCCGCCGAGGCCGTGTTCGGGGTCGCCAACTCCCTGCGCCAGCAGACGTCGCTTGACATCGGCCTTATCTTTGGGCGCCTGGCCCTCCATCTCAAACCCGACTTTCCCCTGGCTCAGGTCATGGTCGCCGATATCTTGGAAGCGGAAAATCGGCGCGAGGAATCGAACGCCGTTTACCGCTCCATTGACCCTGAGTCCTCTTATGCCTGGACGGCGCGCCTGCGGGTCGCCGCCAACCTCGACCGGGTGGATCGCACCGAAGAGGCGATCGCATTGCTTGACGCCATGGGCGCGGAGCGCCCCGACCGTCCGGAGCCTTTCATCAACCTGGGCGACATCCAGCGCAATCACGACCGCATGGAAGAGGCGGTGAAGGCCTATGACGAGGCGGTCAAGCGCATCGGCGCGCTGGAACGCCGGCACTGGTCGTTGCTCTATACCCGCGGCATCGCCCTTGAAAGATCTAAGCAGTGGGCGCGCGCCGAGGCCGATTTCCTGGCCGCCCTCGAGTTCGAACCCGAACAGCCCTACGTTCTCAACTACCTTGGCTATTCGTGGGTTGACCAGGGGGTTCACCTGGAGCGCGCCCAGAAGATGATCGAAAGGGCGGTCGAACTGCGCCCCAACGATGGTTACATCGTCGATAGCCTGGGATGGGTTCTCTATCGGTTGGGCAACTTCGGCGGCGCGGTCCGCGAATTGGAACGCGCCGTCGAACTGCGCCCCGAGGACCCCATCATCAACGATCACCTGGGCGATGCCTATTGGCGCGTCGGCCGGCGCCAGGAAGCGCGCTTCCAATGGCGGCGTTCGCTTTCCCTCGAACCCGAAGACGACTTGCTGGCCCTCCTCAAGGACAAGCTTGAGAAGGGACTGAGCGATAGCGCCAAGCCGAAATCCGGCGGCGATGGCTAACCGCGCCGCCGAGTCCCTCGCCGCCATACGGATTTCGGCCCCCGCCAAGATCAACCTCTACCTCCATGTCACCGGGCGCCGCGCCGACGGGTTCCACCTTCTCGACAGCCTGGTTGCCTTTGCCGGCGTCGGCGATACGGTCTCTGTTCGTCCGGCATCGGGACTCGATCTCACCATCGACGGTCCCCTGGCCGGGCGGATTCCGAAGGACGAGCAGAATTTGGTCTTCACCGCGGCGCGGCGCCTGGCCAAGGCCACGAAAACAGCCCGTGGCGCGGCGATCCGGCTGACCAAGCGGCTGCCTGTCGCCGCCGGCCTGGGCGGCGGATCGGCGGACGCCGCGGCGGCGCTGAGGGCGCTTGCGGACCTGTGGGGGGTGGCGGATGACATGGCCGTCCTTGGCGCCGTCGCCGAGACCCTGGGGGCCGATGTGCCGGTGTGCCTGGCCCGGCGCGCCGCCTTTGTCGGCGGCATCGGCGAGCGCATCACCTTGGCCCCGGCGCTGCCCCAAGCTTGGCTGGTTCTGGCCAATCCGGGGTCGGCGCTGTCAACGCCCAAGGTTTTCGCCGCCCGCACCGGTCGGTTCGCCAAGGCGGCCCGTTTTACCGATGCTCCGGCGGCGGCGGGTGAATTGGCCGCCGTGCTTGCCCGGCGCGCCAACGGCCTGACCCGGGCCGCCGTTTCCCTGGCCCCGGCGGTTGGCGAGACCCTGGCGGCACTGGCCGCCGAGCCGGCGGCGCTCTTGACCCGAATGTCGGGCAGCGGCGCCACCTGTTTCGCCCTCTTCGCCGAGGCCGCCGCGGCCGAGGCGGCGGCGGCGCGCCTCGCCGCGGCCCATCCGGACTGGTGGGTGCGGGCGGCGCCGTTGCTGGCCCGGATGCCCGGTGACGCGGTCGATCAATCCTCGTCCGCGTAGTCTTCCCTTATACGCAGGATTTCGGGCAGAACCTCATTGAATCGGGTTACCAGATCGGGATCGAAATGGATCCCGTCGTTGTCTCGGATGTATGCGACGGCCTTCTCGACGGGCCATGCTTGCTTGTACGGACGTACCGAGGTCAAGGCGTCGAAGACGTCGGCGATCGCCGAAATGCGTCCTTCGATGGGGATGTCGGTGCCCTTCCATCCACCGGGATAGCCCGAGCCGTCCCATTTCTCGTGGTGGGTCAGGGCGATGGTTCGCGCCTTTTGCATCAGTTCGGCTTTGTGTCCGTCAAGGATATCCACGCCGATATCGACGTGGGTCTTCATGATGTTCCATTCGTCCGCTGTCAGCTTGCCGGGCTTTAGCAAGATGTGGTCGGGAATGCCGATCTTGCCCAGGTCGTGCATGGGGCTGGCTTGCAGGATCAACTCGGCTTCGTTCTCACTCAATCCGGCGGCCAGGGCCAGGCATTGGCTGCTCTTGCTCATGCGGATGACGTGCATGCCTGTTTCGTTGTCGCGGTATTCACCGGCGCGGCCCAGGCGGCGAATGACTTCGAGACGGGTGTCGGCCAGTTCCTTGGTCCGCTCTTTCACCTTTTCTTCCAAAATCTCGTTCTGTCGGCGCCGTTCGTTGTAGAGGTCCCGGACCTCCAACATGTTGGCGATGCGGTTCAGAATTTCGTCCCGGTCGAAGGGCTTGGTGACGAAGTCCTTGGCACCTATTTCCAGGGCTTTCAACATGGTCGCTCTATCTTTTTCCACCGTCAGAACCAGTATCGGCAGGTAATCGTCCTTGATGAGGTCCACCAGTTGCTCCATGACCTGAATGCCGTTCAGATAGGGCATGCGGATATCGAGCAAGATGAGGTCGAACCGGGATTCCCGGCAAAGGGGCAGGACCAGGCGCGGGTCCGTGACGCCCTGCACGTCCTCGTAGCCGGCCATCTCCAGCATCGTCTCAAGAAGTTTCACGTTGGCCGGATTGTCATCGACAACCAGGATCCTCAACTTCTGCAACCGTTGACTGGGAATCGTCATGAACCTTCTCCCAAGAATTCCTTGATCGTCGTCAGCAGGTCGTCCACTTCCACCGGTTTGGTCAGGTACTTGGCGAACCCGGCAGCCTGTCCGTTCTCGACGTCTCCAACCATGGCGCTGGCAGACAAAGCGACGACCGGGATGTTCCGGGTCCGGTCGCAATCACGCAGGCATCGCAATGCCTCGTAACCGTCCAAGCCGGGCAGATTGATATCCAAGACGACCAGTTTCGGGGTGTGGCGTCGGGCCAGTTCCAGGCCCTCTTCCGCGGTGCGCGCCGAGATCAATTTCAGGCCCGGTACGCCCTCGACGATCATCTCCATCAATTCCAGGCTGGCCGGGTTGTCCTCGACGTACAGAATGGTGCCGACCAAGGGCAGCCCCTCGCCGGTTGCCGCCTCGGGCTCAGACGCCGTGGGCGCCCCCTCGATCGCGTGGCGGGCCAACGGCAGGTCGAACCAAAACGTGCTTCCCTTGCCGCTCTCGCTCTCGAATCCGATGCAGCTGCCCATCGCTTCCGTCAACCGCTTGGTGACGGTGAGACCGATGCCGGTGCCCTCGATATCCCCGGCCTCCGCTCCCAGGCGGCTGAAGGGCTCGAACAATTCCTTGTGCTTCTCCGCCGCGATACCCTGGCCGGTGTCGGTGACGCTGATCCGCGCCATGCCGTCGGGGGTCTTGCTTCCGTCGACGTCCACCCGGCCGCCGTCGCGGTTGTATTTGACCGCGTTGGACATAAGGTTGAGCACGATCTGCTTGAAGCGCGTGTAATCGGCGCTGACCGGCGGAAGATTGACGGCCTCGTCGGTGATGACGATCTCGATACCGCGGTCCTCCGCCAGGGACTGAACCAGGGTCCGGCATTCGATGATGGCTTCCCTCGGTCTGACGCTTTCGATGGAGAGCGACAATTTCCCGGTCTCGATCTGGGCCAGTTCCAGGACCTCGTTGATCAGCTGCAACAGGTGATTGCCGCCCTTGAGGATATTCTTGACGCATTCGTCCTGCTGTTCGGTCAGGGGCTCCTTGGGATTGAATTCCAGCAACTGAGCGAAGCCGAGGACGGCGTTCATCGGGGTCCGCAGTTCGTGGCTCATCGACGACAGGAACTCGGACTTTGCCCGATTGGCCTTGTCGGCCTGGTGGCGGGCCTGCTTAAGCTCGGTAATATCGACATGGATGCCGACCCATCCGCCGTCGGGCAGCCGGCTGACGGCGATGCGGACCCAGCGGTCGCCGATGAGTGGCTGCTCGAAGGTCTCGTCGCTCTTTTTTCCCTTGGACAGGCGCTGGGCTACCCATGCCTCGGTGTCTTCCAAGGCGTCGGCGTATTCTCCCCGTTCGGCGCCGGTGCGCAGGAAGTCGTCAAACCGGGCGCCGGCAAGGACGGCGTTCCGGGACTTGGGATAGAGGCGGGAAAACTTGCTATTGAACAGGACGATCCGATTTTGGGCGTCGCACATAATAAAGCCGTCGGCGATGTTTTCGATCGCCGCCGACAACAATTCCTGGCTGCGGCGCAGTTCTTCCTCGGCCAATACGCGTTCGGTGATGTCGCGCACGATGCCGGTAAACCGGACCTCGTCCTGGGTCCGGGATTCGCTGACCACGATTTGCATGGGAAACGTGGTGCCGTCCTTGCGCAAACCGACCAACTCCCGGCCGTTGCCGATGATGTTGGCTTGGTGGGTGCGCAGGTACTTTTGCAAGTATCCGTCGTGCTCTTCGCGGTAGGGGGCCGGCATCAGTATCTTGACGTTGCGCCCGACGACTTCCGGGCTCGAATAGCCGAAGATATCCTGCGCCGCCCGGTTGAAGGTTTCGATAATGCCCGAGACATCGATGGCGACGATGCCGTCGGCCGCCGTATCGACGATCGTGCGGGTGAGGTCCTCGCTGGCGGCAAGCTCGTCGGTGCGTTGGCGGACCAGGGTTCGAATACTTGATTCGCGGCCGGCGGCGGAAATCATGTATGCGGTCAAGAGCCCAGTGAACAGGAATCCCGCGGCCAGCACGCCCCAGGCCAACCACGGCGCCTGCGGCTCGAAGTATCCCGGAACCGGCTGGAAGACGATCTCCCACTGACGATCCCCCACCGACAAAAAATTGGATGTGTGGACTTCGCGCCGCAACGCATCCTCGCTCTTCGGCGTGCTCGCGCCGGCCCCCGCGCGCGAGGAGCGGGAGTAGAGGAACCGTTCTCCCGGAACCCCTCCTTGATCGAAAAGGTAGATGTCGAGGCCGGCCGGGGGCGCGCTCATGCTTCTGCTGGTGGTTTCCATCAGATCCCCGATGCGGAAGACCCCGAGGGCGAAACCGTCAAGGTTCTCTCGGCGCTGGCGTGGGGTGTCATGGGGTACGTCTTTGCGGAAGATCGGAAGGAATGCCAGAAATCCGAACTGATCGCCGGTCTCCTGGACCAGCCTTACGCGTCCGCTGACGGCAAGCTGGCCGGTGATGCGCGCCTTGCTCAGCGTCGACAGGCGGGCCGCGTCGGAGGCCAAATCGAATCCCATCACCCTTTCGTTTCCGGCGTGGGGGACGATGTAATAGACAGGGAAGTAGGCATCCCGCTCTCGTGCCGCCACCAAGCTCCCGTCGGCGTTCCTCTCCTTGATGGCAAAGTCGGCGATCCCGTCCCGGCGCGCCCGGGCCTCGTATTCGTCGCGTTTCTCCGCCGTAACGCGGGGAACCCACTCGAAAGCCTGGATGCCGGGCTGTCGATGCAGAAATGCGCCGGCGAAGGTCTTGAACTCGTCGCGCGACACGAAATTCGAGGCGGCATAGAAGCCGTTGATCGAATTGAGGATGTCGAAATTACCCGCCATGGCCCGGTCCAAGGCCGCGGTATATCTGGCGGTGGCGACGGTGAAGTCGTTTTGGGCCTTTATTTCGCCCCAGCGCTGAGTGAAGATGAAGCCGCTCAGGGTTATGGCGATGCCGATGGCGACGATGACGCCGGCCCAGGTGTATTGGAGAGCCGGGGAATCCCAGTTGACCTTAATTTCTTTTGCCGAGCCTACGAACATGTTTTTCCCGTGTCCGCCGCCCAAGAAGGGAACCGGCGTCAATCCGTCTTGACATTCTACTACACTCAGTTTGTCAAAGGGGCCAGTCTCGTCCCTTTTGATTATCTAAGGTGCCAGGGTCAGGATTAAAACCAATTCGTACGCCGGGGTGCGTGTGATGCGGGATTGCCCCAAACCCCGCGGCGGCGTACATTGCGCCGCTAGTCGGATGCGATTGGGGCGTAGCCAAGCGGTAAGGCAACGGGTTTTGGTCCCGTGATCCCAGGTTCGAATCCTGGCGCCCCAGCCATTTTAATAATACCCTGACAAAGCGGTTTTCCGGTGATTTCCCCGGGTAGCTAGAGCAAATCCCGAGCAGATGGAACCATCTGCGACGACGTATTTGCGGTTAAAACAAGGAGCGAGAGCATTTTCGGTGCACGCATGTGAACGGAAAATGCTCTCGCTGCCGGGGATCGCTGTTTCCCGCGGCATTGGCGATTTCCGCAAATTTAACGCCACAAAATCAATCGTTTCGAAGGCATCCCCTTTCTCGGGCATCGGTTGACGCGGCGGCGCAACGGTTTTAAGGGGGGAGGGACGGATGTCGAGGAAGGAATTGATATGAGCGACAAATACGACGCCATCATCATCGGGGCTGGGATCCTCGGAGCCCCGATCGGGTTCGAACTGGCCAAGAAGGGCTGGAAGACGCTGAACGTCGACACGCTGCCGGCGGCGGGCTACGGCTCCACCAGCAACTCCTGTGCCCATATCCGCCTCCACTACTCGACCTACGACGGCGCCGCCATCGCTTACGAGGGCTACCACTACTGGAAGGACTGGGAGAACTACCTAGGCGTCGAGGACGAACGGGGCCTTGCCAAGTTCGTAGACAGCGGCTGCGTGCTCTTCAAGTCGGAGCTCAACAATTACCTAAAGCCGCTGTGCGAAAACTTCGACAAGATGGGCATCAAGTGGGAGGACTGGGACGCGGAGACGCTCGGGAAGAAGATAGCCATCCTCGATCCACACAGTTTCTGGCCGGTGCGCCGTCCCGATGACCCAGGGTTCGGCGAGCCGTCCTCGGAGTTGATTGCGGGCGCCATTTTTTACAAGGACGGGGGCTACATAAACGATCCGCAGCTGTCCACGCACAACGTCCAGCGGGCGGCCGAAGCCAAGGGGGCCGGGTTCCGGTTCAACAGCAAGGTCGTCGAGATTCGCCGCGACGGCGACCGGGTCGTCGGGGTAACCCTCGAGAACGGCGATGCGATCGATGCCCCGGTGGTGGTTAACGTGGCCGGCCCCCACTCGTACATCGTCAACCGCATGGCCGGCGTTGAGAAGGGCATGAATATAAAGACCCGAGCACTCAAGCACGAGGTCTGCCATGTCCCGGCGCCCGAGGGATTCGACTTCGGTAAGCATGGCTCCATAACCAACGACAGCGATATCGGCTGCTACTATCGGCCGGTGAGTCGCGATCACATGCTCATCGGCAGCGTCGATCCGGAGTGCGACGAGCACGAGTGGGTCGACCCCGACGACTACGACAAGAACTTCACCGAACAGTGGACGGTCCAGGTCATGCGCCTGGCGCAGCGGATGCCGGGCCTGAAAATACCCAATCAGGCCAAGGGCGTTGTCGATCTCTACGACGTCTCCGACGACTGGATCCCCATCTACGACAAGTCCGACCTCGGAGGCTTCTACATGGCCGTCGGCACCAGCGGCAACCAATACAAGAACGGGCCGGTCGTCGGCGCCATGATGGCCGAGCTCATCGAGCGTTGCGAACAAGGCCTCGACCATGACGCCGAGCCCTTGCAGTTCACGATGAAATACACCGGGCTGACCATCAATGCAGGGTTCTACTCGCGATTGCGCGAGATCAACCCCGACAGCAGTTTCTCGGTGGTCGGCTGACGTGGCGGTGTAGCCGCCGTCCCTTGACCGGGCGCGGCGGCGAGGCGATGATGCCGCCGTCCTGACCAGCAAGGGAAGTCCCCGTGACCGCCAAGAAACTCGCCGCCACGGACGTGGCGCTTCCCCGTTTCGTTCCCGGCGACGCCGAAGACGGAGACGCGTTTTCGCTGTCCAGCCACGCCCGTGCCCGCGAGGCTCTTGAATTCGGCCTCTCGGTGCAGGGACCCGGCTTCAACATCTTCGTCCTGGGCGAGGACCACAGCGGCCGCATGACGGCGACCTTCGACTTCATGCGCGCCTTCATGGAAAAACGCCCGTCGCCCGACGACTGGCTCTATCTCAACAACTTCGCCCACCCTCACAATCCCAAGCCCTATCGCTTGCCGGCTGGGGTCGGGCGACGCTTCCGCGAGCGCATGACGGGGTTCGTCCCTCAATTGCGCGACGCCTTGATGCACGCCTTCGGCAGCGAGGAATTCCAAGCCGAGGTCCATGCCCGCGGCGAACGCGTACGCGCCGAACTGGCCCGGCGCATGGATGCCCTGCACGCCGAGCTCAAGGAACAGGGCCTCGAATTGTTGCGCACCGGCGATGGTCAGATGACCATCGCCGTCGTCAAGGACGGCGAGCCGGTGAACCTGGACACCCTGTCCGACGAACGACGCGCCGAGGTCGAACGCCACGGCGCGGCGTTCGCGGAAAAACTGACCGAGGTCACCCGTTGGGGAGCCCAGCGCCAGGGCGAGATGTCGGTCGCGCTGAGGGAATTCAGCCGCCAAGTGGGTGATAACACGGTCGGGGAATTGTTCGATCAGGTCGCCCGGGACTTTACCGACTACCCCGGCCTGGTCGACTGGTTGATCGAGATGCGCGCCGACGTCCTCGACAACCTGTCGGGTTTCACCGGACAGGAGGCGGAGGACAAGCCATCGGGCGGGGCGGCGGCGGAACGGCACTATGGCGTCAATCTGCTGGTCGACCACGCCGATCATTCCAGGCCGCAAGTCATCTTGGAGGCCAACCCGACCTATGAGAACCTGTTCGGGCGCATCGAATACCGTCAACTGGAAGGCGGTCTGGAGACCGATTTCACCCTTGTTCGCGGCGGCTCGTTGCACCGCGCCAACGGCGGCATTCTGGTGCTCCGGGCCGAATCGTTGGCCGCCCACCCGTTTGTCTGGGAACAACTGAAAGGGGCGCTCCGCGACCGTCGGATAAGCCTTGAGGAACCGCAGCGCATGGGCACGCTCCCCATCGCCGGCGCGCCCAGGCCCGATCCGATTCCTCTCGACCTCAAGGTGGTCATCGTCGGAACGCCGCGCTGGTACTACACCTTCTTTTCCCTCGACCCGGGGTTCCGCAGTTATTTCAAGGTCAAGGCCGACATCGACGGCGACATGGAGGCGAGTGCCGACAACCTGGCCTGTTACGGCGGCCTGATCCGGCGCATGGCCCGCCAGCGGGCCGGCGCCGTGTGCGACAGGAGCGCGGTCGTGCGCCTGCTTGGCGTCGCCGCACGGTGGGCCGCCGACCGCGGCAAACTGTCGGCGCGCTTCGAACAGGCGGCCGATCTTATGTGCGAGGCCGTCAACCTGAACAGCGGCGCCGCCGCCTCGGTGATCACGGCGGCGGCGATTAACGCCGCCATGGCGCAGCGCCGCCAACGCAACGCCCGCGTCGAGGACCGGCTGCACGACAGCATCCGGCTGGGCACGATGATGATCGACACCACCGGCACCGTCGTCGGTCAGGTCAACGCGCTGACCGTGCGCGACATGGGCGATCACACCTTCGGCACACCGGCCCGGGTCACCGCCCGGGCCTCGGTCGGACGCCGGGGCGTGACCAACATCGAGCGCGAATCGTGGCTCGGCGGCCCCATCCAGCAGAAGGGTGTCATGGTGTTGCAGGGCTTCCTGGCGGGACATTTCGCGCGCCGCCTGCCGATGTCTTTTAACTGTTCCATCACCTTCGAGCAAAGCTATGGCGGCGTCGAGGGCGACAGCGCCTCGATCGCCGAGCTGCTGGCCATCGTGTCCGACCTGTCGGGCCTGCCCTTGCGCCAGGACCTGGCCGTCACCGGATCGGTCAATCAGCGCGGCCAGACCCAGGCCGTGGGCGGCGTCCACTACAAGGTCGAAGGGTTCTTCCGCTCCTGCGTCGAGACCGGGGGACTGGCGGGCAGCCAGGGTGTCGTCCTGCCCAGGGCCAACGAAGCCAACCTGGTGTTGCGCGACGAGGTGGCGGAGGCGGTGGCCGACGGGCGCTTCCATCTGTGGAGCGTCCGGACGGTGGACGAGGCGGTCGAACTGTTCACCGGCGTGCCGGTCGGCGTTGCCGACGCCGAAGGCGCCTACGAGGCCGATACGGTATACGGCCGGGTGATGGCGCAACTGGAAGCCTTCGACCGGATTTTGGCCGAACGCCCGCGCGGTTAATCCCTGCCCATGGGCCAAGTCATTCTTTCCATTTCGGCGCTGCTGTCGGGCATGGCGCTCATCTTCCTCGGCCACGGGATGCTGGGGACGCTGCTGCCGCTGCGCATGGGCATGGCCGAATTTCCGCCCTTCGTCGTCGGCATGGTGATGTCGGCCTATTTCGTCGGAACTGTCTTCGGCGTCTTCCTTGGCGGCCGGCTGATCGCCAACGTCGGCCACATCCGCACCTTCGCCGCCCTTGCCTCGATCATCTCGGCCGCCGCCGTCGCCCATCCGTTCCTGGTCGCGCCCCTGCCCTGGGGCATGCTCAGGCTGGTCCACGGGTTCTGCCTCGCCGGCATCCTCATGTGTACGGAAAGTTGGCTCAACGAACGGGTCACCAATGAGATCCGGGGGCGGGTCTTTTCCTTCTACATGATCAGCATCTACCTGGCCCAAGGAGGCGGTCAGTTCCTGCTCAACCTGGAGGGCGATTCGCAATTCACCCTTTTCATCATTGCCTCCATCTTGTTTTCGCTCGCCCTGGTCCCGGTCGCCATCACGCGGGTTCAGGCGCCGGCGCCGATCAAGCCGTCGCGCCTGCGCCTCAAGGAACTCTACGCCACCTCGCCCCTCGGCATTTCGGGGGCCTTCGCCAGCGGCGTCATCCTGGGCGGGTTCTACGGGCTGGCGCCTTACTTCGCCCAGCAGACGGGCCTCGGTTTCGACGGTGCCGCCAAGTTCATGGCCGCCGCCATCGTCGGCGGTCTGCTACTTCAATGGCCCATGGGGCGGTTGTCCGACCGCTTCGATCGGCGCACCGTTTTCGGCGGCCTGGCGCTCGCGGCCTGCGTCACCAGCGTCGCCTTTTTCATCCTGCCGGAAGGGGAACAGGCACCGCTTCTCGTCCTGGCGGCGGTCTTCGGCGGCACGCTGTTCACCCTCTATCCTCTCTGCGTCGCGCACACCAACGACCATATCGAGCGTGGCGACCTGGTACGGGCCTCGGGCGGGCTTATCGTGACCTACGGCATCGGCGCCGCCATCGGCCCCGTGGCCACGGCCGGCCTGATCAGCCTTGTCGGTCCCTTCGGCCTGTTTATTTTCATCGCCGCCGTCGCCCTGGCAATCGCTTCTTTCACCTTCTGGCGCATGGGCCAGCGCCCGGCCCCGACGGCCGAGCAACAGGCGCCGTTCCAGCCGGTTCCGCGCACGACGCCGGTCGCCAGCCAGCTCGACCCGCGCTCCGAAAGCGGCGAACCGGGGTTCGAATTCGAATCCTCGGAGCCGGATCGACCGGCCTGACGCGGCGCAAAATAATACTTCGAGAGCGGACCGCTTCATATTTAGAATTACACAAAATAAAGTTGTATTTTCATAATTAGAGCGCCTTTCTTCTTTTGATGAACATCATCATGACTTGACGGAGATCATCGCTGCAAAGCAGCATTTGCAGTATCATCTACCCTGCTCATGTTCATAAACATGAGGAATGGCCGATGAGAATCCTGTTGCCGTTCAAGCATCCAACCCATCGCGTCGCGACGTATCTCCGGACCCCTGAGAACGGCTCGTCGGCGGGGCGCCGCCCTTGATGGTGCCGGCGGCGGAAACGCCTTTCCGCCTTCGACGCCGTGGATCGGTTCGGACCAACAATAGGAGAGTCACATGAGCACCATGGGAAGATTGTTTGGCCGTGCCGCCTTGATGGTCCCGGCCATGCTGTTCGTCCTGCCCCTGGGACAGGCGATGGCTCAAATGCTGCCCCTCGAAATACCGTTTCTCGACGAATGGGCGGCCTTGCCCCACGCCCGGATCACGGCCGAGTCGTTCAACCACTGGAACAAGGAAGGGATGATTCGCCCGGCCTGCGCCAAGTGCCACTCGACCTACGGCTTCCGGGACTTCCTCGGCGCCGACGGCTCGACGCCGGGCAAGGTCGACAAGCCGGCCCTGGCGGGCTCGGTCATCGGCTGCATCGCCTGCCACAATCCGCCGACGGTGAAACTGACCAGCGTTACCTTCCCGTCGGGCCAAACGGTCAAGGACCTGGGCGATGAAGCCATCTGCATGAACTGCCACCAGGGCCGCGCCCACACGGGCACGGTCGATGAGGCGGTGAAGGGGATAGAGGCCGATACGGTTTCGGCGAAGCTCAAGTTCATCAACATCCACTACCGCGCCGCGGCGGCGACCCGCTACGGCACCGAAGCCAGGGGCGGATACGAGTACGCGGGCAAGACCTATCGCGGCTACGATCCCCACGACGACGGCGCCGGCACCTGCAGCGATTGCCACAACCGTCACACGGTGCAGGTCGAGGTGGCCTCGTGCAATCTGTGCCACCGCAGCGTCAAGACAAAGAAGGACTATCGCAACGTGCGGCGCCTGAAGGGTGACTTCGACGGCGACGGCGACGTCAAGGAAGGCATCGCCAAGGAAATCGACACCCTGCACGGCGGGCTCCTGACGGCCATTGAGGACTATGCCAAGAAAATCACCAAACCCATCGGCTACGATTCGCACCAGTATCCGTACTTCTTCGCCGACAAGAACGGCAACGGCAAGATCGATCCCGCCGAGGCCAACTATGGCAACCGCTACAAGTCGTGGACGCCGCGTCTGCTCAAGGCGGCCTACAACTATCAGTACCTGGCCAAGGATCCGGGGGCGTACTCCCACAACTCGGGCTATGTCATCCAGCTCCTGCACGACAGCCTGGCCGACCTGTCCGAGAAGGTCCCGGTCAAGCTGGCCGGCAAGGCTCGGCCCGAATAGAGAAAGGGTGGCGGGTCCGGCGTTTTCGCCGGACCCGCCCCGGCCGGTGGGAATAAGGCCGTGACCACCGTGACGAAACTGTTCGATGCGCCAGAGATCGCCGAGCGCGTCGAGCGCATTGCCGCCGAGATCGCCGGGGCCGTGAGCGGCGATCCGACCCTCGTCGGCCTGCTCAAGGGCAGCTTCGTTTTCCTTGCCGATCTGGTCCGCGCCCTTGATCGGATCGGCCGCCAGCCGCGGATCGATTTCCTCCGCCTCAGCAGCTACGGCCAGGCCCGGGAAAGTTCCCGAAACGTGCGCCTGATCGGCGACGCTCCGTCCGACCTCCAGGGCCGCCACGTCGTGGTGGTGGACGATATCGTCGATACCGGCCGCTCACTGCAATTTGCCAAGAACCTTGTCGAGCAGGCGGGCGCCGCCAAGGTCTGGACCTGCGCCCTGGTCGACAAGCCAAGCCGGCGCGCGGTCGATATCAAGGCCGATTTCGTCGGCTTTACCGTCGACGACGTCTTCGTCGTCGGCTACGGCATCGACTTCGCCGAGGACCACCGCCACCTGCCCTATATCGGCACGGTTGAGTGACGCCGGACACGGGCCGCCGGCGCGAAGCAATGATGCCAAGTCTCAGGCCGCAATCGGGGATGTGGAGCGGGCGAGGGGAATCGAACCCCCGTTTAAAGCTTGGGAAGCTTTCGTTCTACCATTGAACCACGCCCGCCCGGCGCCGTTGGAATTCAATCTATAGGTCAACCAACGAAGCCGCGCAAGGGTGCGCCCCGACTGGGCTTACCTTGCCTTGACCCACACGATATTGTTATTTGGCTTGTCCACCCGGCACCGCTAAACACGGGTTGAGCGCGGGGCAACACAGTCGAGGGACAGCCATGCCCGAAGGCAACTTGGCGCGAAGATCGAGGATCGATCCCAAGAAGTTCCGCCACCCGGACATCACCGCCGACGGCGCCCGGCGCGCCGGGGTGACGTTGCAGCGGCTCAAGACGCTGTGGTTCAACACCGGCACCCTGTGCAACATCGAATGCAAGAATTGCTACATCGAGTCCGGTCCCCGGAACGACCGCCTGGCCTATCTCTCGGCGGCCGAAGCCCGGGATTACCTGGACCAGATCGCGGCCGACGGCCTGGCGGTCGAGGAAATCGGCTTCACCGGCGGCGAGCCTTTCATGAACCCCGACATCATCGCCATGGTCGACGAATCCCTCGACCGCGGCTTCCGCGTCCTGGTGCTGACCAACGCCATGTTGCCCCTGTGGCACAAGCGCGACGCCCTTCTCGACATCAAACGGCGCCATGGACGCAGGCTGACGGTGCGCGTCTCCATCGACCATTACGTTAAGCGCGACCACGAGGCCATTCGCGGACACCGAACCTGGGCGCCGATGATCCAGGGCTTGACCTGGCTGGCGGCGAACGGCTTCAACCTGGCCGTCGCCGGGCGCACCCTGTGGGGCGAGGACGACGATGCCGAGCGCGCCGGCTACGCCGCCCTGTTCGCCGAGCTTGGCGTGCCGGTCGACGCCGCCGACCCGGCGGCCCTGGTTCTGTTCCCCGAAATGGACGCGACGGTCGACGTGCCCGAGATCACGGTCGCCTGCTGGGGCATCCTGGGTATCGATCCCCGAAGCGTCATGTGCGCCACCTCGCGCATGGTAATCAAGCGCAAGGGCGCCGACCGGCCGCTGGTCGTGCCGTGCACGCTTCTGCCCGACGACGCCCAGTTCGAACTCGGCCACCGTCTCGCCGACGCCGCCGGCACGGTGAA
This sequence comes from Rhodospirillales bacterium, assembly GCA_030746775.1. GTDB lineage: Bacteria > Pseudomonadota > Alphaproteobacteria > Rhodospirillales > JASLLZ01 > JASLLZ01. The sequence continues at coordinate 25,884 of JASLLZ010000030.1, forward strand.
GCTCAACCATCCCCACTGCGCCAAGTTCTGCGTCCTCGGTGGCGCTTCGTGCAGCGCCTGACGGGCTAGGCCGGCGCCGAATATAATTTGTGGCCGGGGGGGGATGCGGGATGGTGCCGCATAAACAGAGAACTTCGCCCCTGAATAACCTCCGCACCGCCCAGGTTTTGCCGCAATCGGCCACGCCCGGGCCACACTTCCCCCTTAGCGTCGCCCCCTGAGCAAACACGGGATCCGCGCCCCGGCGCGGTCCCCAGGCAAGAAAGGGGTCGTTCGTCATGTCCAAGACAGTCATGGGTGCTTTCCTGGCTTCTCAGGTCCTGTTGGCTTTGATCCTGGCCGGTTGCGGCGCCACCTTCGATTACGACGCCCTGCGGCGCCAGGAAAGCAAGGGCGAGCACTTTACCGCCGCGCTGAGCCGCGAATACAAGGCCTTCGCGCTCTATGAAGCCGACAGCATGTACGACTGGCCCGATGCCGCCCATTTCGGCGACAAGGCCATGCTCAGCGCCCGCGGCGTCGTGGCGCTGCCGGAGCGAATCGCCGATTGGCGCCTTCCCGGCGCCGAGGTAGTCGCCATCGGCGCCGCCCGCGCCCGTCTGATCGCGGTCCTCGACGGCGGCGCGCGCCACCGTTCCCCGGCCATCGCGGCGCGCGCCCAGGCGCGCTTCGACTGTTGGCTCGAACAGCAGGAAGAAAACTGGCAGGTCGAGCACATCGCGCGTTGCCGCGACGGACTCCAGGCCGACCTGGCCCGGTTGGAAGGGGCCGGGCTGGCGGCGGCCTATGAAGGCGAGGCGGGGAAAAGGCCACCGGCCGGTCAGGCCTTTGCCCTTTTCTTCGGTCTTGATCGTTTCGATCTGCAAGGCGCGGAATTGGCGACCGTCGACGCCATCGCCGCCGTGGCGAGGCGCGGCGGCGCGGCGCGCATCGTCCTCGGCGGCCATGCCGACCGGGCCGGAACGCAAACCTACAACCGGGTCCTGTCGATGCGCCGCGCCAAGACCGTGCGCGACGCCCTTGTCGCGCTCGGCGTCAGTCCGGCGCGCATCCTTTCCAACGCTTACGGCGAGACCCGCCCGCGCGTCGAAACGCCGGACGGTATGGCCGAGCCCCGCAACCGCCGGGTCGAGGTGATGATCGGCCCGGCGCCGGCCCTCTGAAGTTCCCCCCTCACCTTGGGCGGGCGGCCAATCTGGCTTGCCCGCCTTTTTTTTGTATTCCGCATTCCTACTTGTTCATTCACACTGGACTCGGGGGCCATTCCTCGTCCTTAATCGCTTGTCACCGTTCGTTCCACGCTGGGAGGCGGCGTGCCGGAAATCGATGGCTGGGAACACCTCTTCTCAATCGGGCAAATACGCCCTTACCACGCGTGCCGTCACCGTGACGGTGCAACCGTTCTATCTGGAGGAACAGTCGGCGCCCGACCAAAGCCACTACATCTGGGCCTACCATGTCGAAATCGAAAACCACGGCGACGAAACGGTGCAGCTTATGGCGCGCTACTGGCGGATCACCGATTCGTCGGGCAATGTTCAAGAGGTGCGGGGCGAAGGCGTGGTCGGCGAACAGCCGGTCCTCGAGCCCGGCGACAGCTTTGAATATACCAGCGGCACCCCGTTGCCGACGCCTTCGGGGATCATGCTCGGCACCTATCACATGGAAACCGACACGGGCGAGCGCTTCGACATCGCCATCCCGGCCTTCTCTCTCGACAGTCCCCACCAGGAGTCGCGGATTCATTGAATTGTTGTCCTTGATTTCCGCCCGTCTGGACCCACATCCCTCCTCGGAAGCAACGAACGGACCTTGGTCGTGAAAGCGAAAAAACCGATTGCCCTCGTCGACACCGATAAAGCCGCCCCAGGGCCGCGGCCCGGCCGCCCAAGCCGCGCCGAGGCCGAGGCCGCCGTACGCACCTTGATCGGTTGGGCCGGCGACGATCCCGAGCGCGAGGGACTGCGCGATACGCCGGCCCGGGTCACGCGCTCGTTCGAGGAGTTCTTCCACGGCTACGACCAGGATCCGGTGGATCTTTTGGCGCGCACCTTCGAGGAGACCGACGGCTACGACGAAATGGTGGTGCTGCGCGACATTCGTTTCGAATCCCACTGCGAGCACCACATCGCGCCCATCCTGGGCAAGGTGCACGTGGCCTACCTGCCGCATCGCCGGGTGGTCGGCATCAGCAAGCTGGCGCGGGTCGTCGAAGTCTATGCGCGGCGCCTGCAAATCCAGGAAAAGATGACGGCGCAGATCGCCAACACCATCGACGCGGTTCTGAAGCCCCAGGGAACGGCCGTCGTTATCGAGGCGGCGCACCAGTGCATGACCACCCGTGGCATTCACAAGCCGGGCGTCATCATGGTCACCAGCCGCATGCTGGGGGCCTTTCGCGACAACCCTTCGACGCGGCGCGAATTCCTGGAATTCATCGGCAACCCAACCAGCACCGGCGGCAACTTCACCTGAGCCTTGGTATGAGCCGGCGCCTCTTGACCCGATCCCGGCAAAAGGCTTGAGTGAGGCCAAGCGTCCCGTCCCCCCGGGGGAGGGACAGGGTTTGGCCGGAGCACGCGCCCAGTGAAAGATTTTCGTCCCATCGTCTTGGTTATCGGGATGCTGTTGACGACCCTGGCCGTCGGCATGTGCGTGCCGGCCGCCGTGGACGCTTACGTCGGCAACCCGGACTGGCAGGTTTTTGCCGCCGCCGCCGGGGTGACCTGTTTCATCGGCGTCACCATGACCCTGACCAGCCGCGCCGGCGACACCCGGTTCACGGTCCGCCAAGCCTTTCTTTTGACGACGCTCAGCTGGATTGTGCTGACCATGTTCGCGGCCCTGCCGTTTACCTTCTCGGTGCTTAACCTGAGCTACACCGATGCCTTTTTCGAGGCCATGTCGGGGATCACCACCACCGGATCGACGGTGATCACCGGTCTTGACACGGCGCCGCCGGGGATCTTGCTGTGGCGCGCCATTTTGCAGTGGCTTGGCGGCATCGGCATCATCATCATGGCGATCGCCGTGTTGCCCATGTTGCGGGTCGGCGGCATGCAGATGTTCCGTGTCGAGGCCTTCGAGACCGAGGGCAAGGCCCTGCCCAGGGCGGCCCACATCTCGGCCGTCCTGTCCGTCATCTACGTGGTGCTGACCATGATCTGGGCGGTCGCGCTGTGGCTCGCCGGCCTGGGCGGTTTCGATGCCGTGGCCCATGCCATGACGACCATCGCGACCGGCGGCTTTTCGACCCACGACAAGTCCATCGGCGCCTTCGACAGCGCCCTCGTCGACGCCATCATAACCTTGGGCATTATCGTCGGGGCCCTGCCTTTCTTGCTCTATTTCAAGGCCCTCCAGGGCGAGGTGCGGTCCCTGACCCGGGACAGCCAGGTGCGGGGATTCTTCGCCATCGTGTCGGTGATCGTTCTGATCAGCGCCGGTTGGCTGTGGCTGAACAACGAAGTGGCCCCGTTGCAGGCCCTGCGCTTCGCGTCGTTCAACGTCTTGTCCATCATCACCGGCACCGGCTATTCAACCTCCCACTTCGACGCCTGGGGCAGCTTTGCCATGCCCGTCTTCCTGTTCATCATGGTCATCGGCGGCTGTGCCGGCTCGACCACCTGCGGGATTAAGATTTTTCGCTTCCAGGTCCTCTACTCCGCCGCCCGCAGCCAGTTGCACCACCTTTTGCAGCCCCACGGCGTTTTCATCCCCTATTACAACCGCCGACCGGTACCCGAGGAAGTCATCACCTCGGTGCTGGGATTTTTCTTTCTCTACGGCGTCTCCCTGGCGTTGCTGGCGGTGGCGCTCGGTCTGTTGGGGCTTGATTTCGTCACCGCCGTCTCGGGCGCGACGACCGCCATCTCCAACGTCGGACCGGGGCTGGGGCCGGTGATCGGCCCGGCCGGCACCTTCCAGACCCTGCCCGATTCCGCCAAGTGGCTGTTGTCAGGGGGAATGCTGTTGGGACGGTTGGAACTGTTTACCGTCTTCGTCCTGTTCACCCGCTCGTTCTGGCGCGGTTGAGTTTTTTGGTCGGCGCCGGGCTCGATTTCAAGAAGCGGCGCGTTCGGCCGCCGCGCCGTCGAGGGCGCCGTAGCATACCAAAAGATCGCGCACCGCCGCCTCCTCGGCGGGCGTCAGGGCCGGCACCGGTTCGCGCAGGTGGCCGCCGGGCAGGCCCAGCATGTTGAAGGCCGCCTTGTAGGCCGCCGGAATGGTGCCGGTGGTGTTGATGACCCGGCTGACGTCGAATATCTTGCGTTGCAGGGCGCGGCTCTCCTCGGGCGTCATTTCGGCGAAGTCGAACATGCGGTCGGCGTCGGCGAAGAGATCCATGCCGGTGCCGATGGTGCCGCCGGCCCCCATCATCATGGCCGGTATGAAGGCCGGGCCGCTGACCAGCACCGCCATGCGGTCGTGGAAGCGGAGCACGTTCTCCAACAGGTGCCCGGCGTCGTGGTTGGTGTCCTTCAGCGCTTCCACCTCGGCAACGCCGCAGATGGATTCGAGCACGTCGGGCGTGATCGAAACGTTGGTCCGGTTGGGCGAGTTGTAGACCATCATCGGCAAGGGCACCGCCTTGGCCACCACTTCGAAACGGCGCACGATGGCGTCGGCGGGCGCGTCGGCCCAACTGTGGATGTAGTGGGGCGGCTTGACGCACAGGCCATAGGCGCCGGCGTCGGCGGCGGCGCGGGCGCGCTCGACGGTCTCGCGCTCGGTGATCGCCCAGGCGCTGACGTAGACGGGCTTGCCCTGGGCCGCGTCCATGGCGAGCCGGGTCATCTGGGCGATCTCGTCCGGGGACAGGGACCACGCCTCGGCGTTGTCGCCGGCGATCAGCAGGCCCTTGGCCCCGTTGTCGATGAAGTAGCGGAGAAGCTCGGTAAAAGCGTCGGGCATGAAGTCGCCCTGGGCCGAGAACGGCGCCACCGGCGCCGGATAGCGGCCGACGGGAATCGTGGTCATGACGATACCTCCTTGCCGGAAATGGACTCATAAACCATCGGACGGCATTGTACTACATCTTAGAAGATTGTCCCCTCCACGCCGTGACGCCCATGCTTCCAGGCGGTTCAAGAAAGGCTCAATCCAGTGCCCGGAACGGCGGAGCGTAAATCACCGCCCCGGTGTGTCCGCCAAGAGCATGCGCGGTGAGTTCCAGCGCCATGAAGAAGGGCTTTGGATAGACCGTTTCGAACTTGTCGGCGGTGGCGGCCCGGAAGCCAAAGCGTTCGTAGTATTCCGGTTCGCCCAAAACGAACACGGCCCGCCAACCGTCGCCTTTCGCGGCGGCCAGGCCGGCGCGAACGAGCATCGATCCGACGCCCTGGTTCTGGCGCCTTGGCGTTACCGATACGGGGGCCAGCGCCAGACACGACTCGGGCGCTTGAAGTTTCGAAAACAAAACGTGACCGACGATTTCCCCCCCGTCATCGGCCACCATCGAAATCGCCGCCGCGCCGGTCGCCCTCAATGCGTCCACCAGATCGGCCTCCGCCACCTGATCGAAAGCGGCTTCGACGACCTTGCGAACGGCCGCTACGTCATGGCGGGTTTCGGCGCGAACGATCATGCACAATAATACCAAGGATCGGGGATAAAGACCCCTAAGGATCGTCCATGCGGTTCGTCGGGTAGGAGGGAA
>JASLLZ010000031.1 GCA_030746775.1 Rhodospirillales bacterium
CTGAGGGCGCGACCGCAGACGAACAAGCGCGGTCCGGTGAACAGACCCTGCTCGACCGCCGCGCGGTGGCCCGCGTCGGCGCCGGCGGCATCGCGAACCGTGGTGAAGCCGCGCATCAGGATGCCGCGCAGGACCTCACCCGCGACCGCCGCCTGGAACGACGGCAAAACATCTGGATAGGCCGAAATGCGCCCGCCCATGGCGGGCACCATGATATGGAGATGGCAGTCGATAAGCCCCGGCATGAGGGTCCGCCCGCCCAGGTCGACGACCGACGCCCCACCCTCGTCAATGGCGCCGTGACGAAGCTCGGCGATGTGTCGGCCCCGGACCAGGAGCTGGTATCCCGACCGCAAGGCGCCGTCGCGGGGCCCCAGCATGGCGAAGTTGCGCAACAGAACGTCGGTCACACGATTTATCCTACTGTGACAGCGGGACCAATCTCCCGTCGCTTGGCAGTCTAACCGGAGATGGACAGGGCGTCGAATGCTGAGGAGGCGAAACTGTTCCAATGGCGATGGGACTTGGGTACCATCGCGGCGGCTCAAAGGTCGTCGAGGCTATGCCGGGGCACGACCGCGGGCGCGGAGGAATGGCGGCGCACAGGGATTGCTCGCGCGCCTCTATTGTGCCGTCTTAACATTCCTGTCGATGATCCTGGGTGTCGTTTAACGAAGGGTATGAAGACCGATGGAAGGAATTCGCAATTTCCTTCGGCTGTTTAAAGAGGCTTTTAGGGACCTGCTTCCCATCATTCTGGTTATCGCTTTTTTCCAGGTAGCGGTTCTCCAACAACCCTTCCCCAACCTGGCCGAGACCTTGGTCGGACTGGTGTTCGTCGTGGCCGGTCTGGCGTTTTTTGTCCAGGGTCTGGAGATGGGACTGTTCCCCATAGGCGAGTCCCTTGCCCACGCTTTCGCCAACAAAGGCAGTCTTATCGCGCTGTTTGCTTTTTCCTTCTGCCTCGGATTCGGTACCACCGTGGCCGAGCCGGCTCTGATCGCGGTGACGGCGGAGGCGGCCAAGGCGGCGACCGACAGCGGCACCATCGAAAACACGGCCGACGCACGCCAACACTACGCCGACGGACTGCGCTATACGGTTGCCCTCTCGGTGGGCTCGGCCCTAGTGCTGGGCGTCTTTCGCATCCTCAAGGGCTGGCCCATTCATTATCTGATCATCGGTGGTTATGTTCTCGTCGTTATCCTGACCACCTTTGCGCCAGACGAGATCATCGGTATTGCCTATGATTCCGGGGGCGTGACCACCTCGACTATTACCGTGCCGCTTGTCACCGCGCTCGGCGTCGGCCTTGCCACCGCCATTCGCGGCCGCAACCCCATGATCGATGGCTTCGGACTGATCGCCTTCGCCAGTCTTTCGCCGATGATCTTCGTCCTTGTTTACGGAATGATCGTCTAGCGCCGTGGAACTGTTCAGCACCCTTCTGATGGACGCAACGAGGACGGCCCGTGGCATCCTGTTTGAGGTGCTGCCCATCGCCGTCATCATATTCGGCTCTCAGTTGTTGGTTATTCGCAAGCGGGTGGCCAACCAGCACAAGATTGCCATCGGTTTTGTCTATGTGGTGATCGGCCTGACCCTTTTCTGGTCGGCTTGGACAAAGCCCTTTTCCCAATTGGAAAAACCATGGCCACCCAGCTGACGGCACCCGGCTTCTTGAACGGTGGAGAACAGGCGCCAAGCTGGTGGGACTACTACTGGGTCTATATCTTCGCCGCCGCCATCGGTTTCGCCACCACCGTTGCCGAGCCCGCCCTGATTGCCGTGTCGCTCAAGGCCCAAGACATCTCCGGTGGAAGTGTCAGCGCCTTCGGATTGCGCATCGGCGTTGCCATCGGCGTCGCCATCGGCGCGTTCAGGATCGTGTCGGGAACGCCGTTGCCCTATTACATCATGGCTGGCTACGCGATCGTCATTATTCAAACGGCGTTCTCATCGAAACGGATCGTCCCGCTGGCCTATGATTCCGGCGGCGTCACGACCTCCACCGTCACGGTGCCTGTGGTGGCGGCCCTGGGCCTGGGCCTGTCGACCACAATCGAGGGCCGAAGCCCGCTGATCGACGGTTTTGGCCTGATCGCCTTCGCCAGTTTGTTTCCAATAATTTCCGTTATGGGGTATGCCTTGCTGGCGGCGTGGATTAAGCGCCGCAAGGAAGCCTCTGAGGGGGAGGTATCCATATGAAACTGAAGCTGATCATTGCCCTGGTCGGCGACGAACGCACCGACACGGTCATCGAGGCCGCACGCGAGGCTGGCGCCACCGGAGCAACCATCATCACGAGCGTTCGCGGGGAGGGTCTGAAGCCGCAAAAGACCTTCCTCGGCCTGGAACTCAGCGACCAGCGCGACGTGGTGCTTTTCATGGTTGCCGCCGAGAAAGCGCGGTACATTCTCGAGACCATCTCCGAGGCCGGAGAGTTTGATACCCAGCCCGGCTCCGGAATCGCCCTTGAAATCTCCATTGACGACGCGGTGGGCCTGAAAACCCAATTGCCGACATTACTTGAAGAAGTTGAGGAAGAGGTATGAGCGACAGTACGTATGTCAAGGTCAGCGACGTCATGACCTCATCGATGCACGTCATCAGCCGTACGGCCACCGTGGCCGAGGCTATCCAGAACATGCGTCGCCTTGGGGTGAGTTCCCTGATCGTCGAGCGTCGCGACGATGCGGACGAGTTTGGCGTCATCACCATCAACGACATCGCCCGCGAGGTAATCGCCCCGGATCAGGCGCCGGACCGGGTCAACGTTTATGAAGTCATGTCCAAGCCGGTGCTGACCGTCCCCGCCGACATGAACATCAAGTACGCGGCGCGCATGCTGGTCGAATTTGGCCCGTCGCGCGCCATTGTCGTTGGTTCGGACCGCTCGCCCGTGGGCATTGTGACCCTGAGGGACATGGTGCTGAGGCAAACGCCTGAAGAAGATGAGACCGCCTGACGGCTTTTGGTCAAGCCACGGGAGTTGGGCGATTTCTCAGCCGGGCATCCATGCCGGGCACGTCAGCCGCCCGGCGGTGACAGGCGAGAGGCAAAAATGCTTACCGATTCCTCGAGCGTGCGGCTGCCGTCGATGGTCTCGCGCGTTTCCCGGGCGAGCGGCGTTTGCGACAGCAGGGTATAAACGTCGGCCGCCCCGCGGTGAAAGTTGGGAGTCACGCCGACGGCGGCGAACGACTCGGCGCCTTCCTCCATCTCGCCGATCCAGCGCGCGGAATCGGCCGGCAGGCGGGGCACTTTGTACTGCATGGCGGCGTAGGTGTCTTTCTGGCTGTACATGAGTTCGTCGCGCAACGCGTCGCTCAGGCCCATCCCCTCGGCGGCCAAAAGGACGGCGGTATGGAGCGTGGCAATTCCCTTGGTCAGCCCGCCATAGCACATCTTGATACCCGATGCCCGGCCCACTTCGCTGCCCAGGGGTTTGACGGCGATGCCCTGGCCGTCGAGGACTTCCAGGGGCGACGTATCGGCGCCGGAGGCATAGATGCGGGGTAAATCCCCGGGCGACGGGGCGAGACTACAGATGCTGGCGTCGATGAAGGGCGCCCCCGCCGCCTCGATAATACCCGCGATCCGGCGCGCCGTCGCCGGCGCCAGGGCGTTGCAATCGGCATAGGGCGGCCGGTGACCGCTCTGTCCCATGGCCGCCGCGACCTACTGCGCCATGGCCGGCCCATCCGACGGCGGAATGATGGAGAGGATCAGGTCGGCCCGGCAGGTCACGGTCTCCAGGTCCTTGGCGTCTTCGAAACCCCCCTTTTCGGCCAAGCCACGGGAGCGTTCGCTGCGCCCTGCCAGGCACGTGATGAGGTCGTGGCCATGCTCGCCCAATGCCCGGCCGATGCGGTGCCCCATGTCGCCTGGACTGAGTATGGCGATGGTCCGATTGCTCATGCCTGCTCTCCTTGTGTGATCCGTTTCACTACGCCACGTCGAGGGAGCGCCGCTTGAAGGTCCGTTTATAATTAGTCTAAACTCGGCGATCGCACCAAAATATAACGGATAACCGCGGGCCAATAAATGTCTGGCATCGACGAAGGCAACGGGGAAATGCAGTCGATCATCGATGAACGGGCTAATGACAGATAACGCGGCGTCCTGGCCAAGAACCTGAGCGTCGATATGAATGTGAATATTGGCAATTGATGGGGAATGGAAATGTTGTACAGGGTTATCAAGACGGCCGCGCTGCTGTTAATTTTCGCTGCCTTGGCGGCGCCGGCTTCAAACGCTCAGAATCCTGCCAAGGTTGTCGAAAGAGAGGATGCCGACGGCGATAAAAAGGTGTCGCGGGAAGAGTTCCGCGGCCAGCCCGGGAATTTCGAAAAAATCGACAAAAACGGCGACGGCTTTCTCACTGTCAATGAGTTCAGGGTTTTCTTCGCCTCCAAGAACAAGGGTGGTGGTAAACAGGGGGTCCAAGGCAATCAATCCGGCCCCAGTCGGAAAAAGGGCACGCCAGGACGCCCGCCGGATAAAGATGTCTCCTCCAGGCAGCCGCCCACAGGGGCGGCGCGTTTCGTCGATACCCATACCCATTTGCATGCCTTGGGCCTGGACACGACTTTTGGCGGGCAAGCGTTTTCAGGCTCCAGGGACGACGAGGCCGGCAACCTGGCCAAGGCGGCGAAAAAACTGATTAAGCGCATGGACGAACAGCTTGTAAAATTCGCTTTGATCGTCGTCGTGCCGTCGGCCAAAAGCGGACCGGAAAAATCTTACGAGCTGCAGCGCGATACGGTCCGCAAGCACCCCGACCGTCTGCGCCTGTTGGCCGGCGGGGCTCTGCTCGGCCCGACGCTTCAGCAAACCGATCCCGGGGCGGTCACCGACGATATCAAACGGCGTTTCCGCGCCACGGCGGAAAAGTTGCTCGATGAAGGCGCCGTCGGTTTCGGCGAGATGCTTTCCTATCACTTGTGCATGAACCCGAAGCACAGCTTCAAGTACGCGGCGCCCGACCATCCCTTGTACCTGCTGCTGGCGGATATCGCGGCGGAAAGGGATGTGCCCATCGATCTGCATATGGAAGCCATCGAAAAAGGCGGCCCAATGCCAAAACAACTCAAAAAAAGGTGTGACAAGAACCCGGACAGGTTTGTGCCGACGATCCCCGGACTAGAGGTTCTGCTACGCCACAACCGCAAGGCCCGTGTGGTTTGGGAGCATATCGGCTGGGACAATACGCGCCAGATGACCCCCCGTCTGATGCGCCGCCTGTTGCCGGCGCACCCCAATCTTTATCTGAGTCTGCGGGCGCCGCAACAAACCAAGACTCGCGACGGCAAACCGTTTCCCAACCGCATCTTCGATATCACCGGCAGGACCATCAAACCGGAATGGAAGCGACTGATCCTGGATTTCCCGGACAGAATCATGCTCGGCGCGGACGAATTCGTGGGGCCGGGTGAAAAGGCGAAATTGGCGGCATCCTTCGAGAAGACTTGGTCGATCCTTGAACACTTTTCCGGCGAGGTTCGAGAAAAGATAGGGGGCGGCAACGCCAGGCGGGTTTTCAAACTCGATGGTTGAAATCCCGTCCCGATTGGCGACGCCAACCCCTGCCGAATAGCAACATCCTAATTTCCAGCGTTCGCCGGCGGCCTCACGCGAAGGCCAGCTTGGCCAGGGCTTCCTCGCCGCCTTCCATGCCCAGCAGACGCGCCGGATCGAAGGCCGCCTCGAAGATCGGCATCTCGGGCGCGCGACCAAGCAAGGTGTCGGCCAACAATCTTCCCATGAAGGGTCCGGCCGTGAAGCCGCTGCGCATGGCACCGATGATATAGGCATCGGCGACGCCGGGCACGGGGCCGATCACCGGCTGGTTGTCCGGGGTATAGGCCTCGAGGCCGGTCCAGGTACGCACCGCCCGCCCCACCGCCAGGGCCGGGATGACCGAGGCCGCGATGTTCACCGCCTGCGTCAGGTTGTCGACCAGGCGGTCTTGATCGATCTGTTCGGCGGCGCGCGAGGCGTCGTCGATCCAGTGCAGGACGGTGCCGATGAGGGCGGTGCCGTTGGTCGCCTGTTTGAGCGACAGGTGTCCGAAGACCTCGATCACCGTTCTCAGGATGGGTGGCAGACGTTCGGTGATGGTGCCCTGGTTGACGCGGCAGATGATGGGCATATCGAGGCCGAACCAAGCCGCCATCTTGTCCAGCCAGACGCCGCCGGCAAGAACGATGCGCCGCGCTTTTACACAACCCGCCCCGGTGGCGATGTTGAAGCCTTGGCCAACCGGCTCGATGCCCTCGACGGCGTGCCCCTCGAACAACGCCACGCCGTCGGCGACCAAGGCGCGGCGATAGGCGGCGCCGATGCGGTACGAATAGGCGTAGCCGTCGATCGGGCAATGGGCGGCCAACACGGGGCGGTCGGAAATGGCCGGCTCGATCTCGCGCGCCCGGTTGGCGCCGATGATCTCGATGGGGGCGCCGGCGTCGCGGCGTTCGTCGGTCTCGACGCGCATCCGCTCGCCGTCCGCCTCGTTCAAGGCCAGGCCCAGGCCGGGGGTCGAGCGGAAGCCGACGTCACGGCCCAACCAGTCCGCCGCGTCCTGCCACAGTTCCCGCCCGCGCATGGCATAGGGAACGAGGGCGGCGCGGGTGAACATCATTGTCAGGGTGCCGGCGTTGCGCCCCGAGGCCTCCATGCACAGACCGCCGCGCTCGACGAGGACGCAGCGCATGCCGCCGCGCGCCAGCCATAGCGCCGTCGTACATCCCATGATGCCGCCGCCGATGACGGCGACGTCGAAGGTTTCGGTTTCGCTCATTGCGCGATCAGTTCCTCTTTCGGCGCCGCAATCAACCCCCAGGCGGGACGCCCTGTCAACGGGCTTGCCTTTGCCTGGCTTGGCGGGTCAACCGAACCTCGCGCCGCGCCGTGTAAAGCGCCGCCGAAATGATTACCGCCGCTCCGACCCAAGTCCACAGGTCCGGCCGCTCGTCGAACAGGAGATAGCCGAACGCGGCGGCGAACAACAAGGAGACATAGCGGAAAGGCATGACCAGCGAGGCATCCGCCGCCCGGTAGGCACGGGCCATGGCCATCAGGCCCAAGGAGCCCGACAGCCCGGTCAGCGCCAGCCAACCGAGAATTGCCATCGACGGCGCCGCCCACACCGTAAGCGCCACAGGCAGCGACATCACCGTCATCAGAACGGTCAGATAAAGGGCGATGGTATCGGGCGCTTCGGTGCGGCTCAACGACTTGGTGGACAAGATGCCGCCGGCGATGAAGGCCGAGCCGGCAAGCACGACGAGGGCGGGCGGAGAGATCGCCTGAACCCCGGGCCTGAGGATGATCAGGGCACCAAGGAAACCGACGGCGGTCGCCGTCCAGCGGCGCCGGCGCACGGTTTCGCCGAGAAAGAGCGCGGCGCCCGCGGTAACGAACAGCGGCGCCGTGAAGGTCAACGCCGTCACCTCGGCGATCTGTATGAGCGACAGCCCGACGAACGTGCAGGCGGTCGCCATGACCTGAAACAAACCGTTGAGAAAATGCAGGCCAAGGCGCCGCGTGCCAAGGTTGACGCCGCCGGAACGCAGTAGGATCGGCACCAGGAACAGGAAACCGAAGAAAAACCGGAAAAACAGAATCTGAAGGGCGTCCAGTTCGCGCGACGCGAAACGCACCGCCAACCACATGACGGTAAAACAAAACATCGAGCCGATGATCCAAAGGGCACCGCCGAGAACGGCGGCAACGGCGGGTGAAGGGGCGGGACGGCGCATGGCGTGAGCTATATCGCGCCGACGCGCCGCCGCCAATTGAATTTCCCTTGGGCTAGCGTCGTGAAACCGTTTTTTCTAAGGCTTCTTTGATGACCGCCGGGACGTTCCCTTGGCCCGAGGTTCGCCCCAGCGGCGCACTTTGCCCGTCTCGAGATCGAACAGATCGAGCACCCGGCCGACGCTATGATCGACGATGTCGCCGACGCTTTTCGGTTGTGAGTAAAACGCCGGCACCGGCGGTGCGACGATGGCGCCAAGCTCGGTCAGGGTCAGCATGTTGCGCAGATGGACCCCGTTGAGGGGTGTCTCGCGCGCCATCAGGACCAGGCGGCGTCGTTCCTTGAGGACCACGTCGGCGGCACGGCTAAGAAGATTGGACGTGGTGCCGCCGGCGATCTCGGCCAGGGTGCGCATGGAACACGGCGCGATGATCATGCCCAAGGTCTTGAACGAGCCGCTCGACGGCGCGGCGGCGATGTCGGAGACCGGATACCAGACGTCGGCCAGATCGCGGACCTGGGCGACCTTGAGGCGGGTTTCCAGGGCCAGGGTTTTCTCCGCCGCCGGGCTCATGACAAGGTGACTTTCGACGGCCAAGGGGCGCAGCGCCTCAAGCAATCGAACGCCGTAAATGACGCCGGACGCGCCGCTGATGCCGACAATCAGGCGCTCGGGCACCGTCATGGCCGGCGCCACTGGCCGGTGGTCGCGAAAGTGTCTTGAACCATGCTATCGGTGATCCTCATGAAGCGCTTAACTCGCGGCAATACTAGCACGGGCCGGCCGTCGGAACACCCGGCGGCGCTCACAGGTCGCGGTAATCCCGGTTGAGCTTGAACTCGCTCGACGTAACGTGGGCCTCGGCGGCGCGCAGGCGGCGCTCCATGTCGCGGAACCTGTGGCCCAGGTCGGCGACCGTCCGGCTCGGATCGACGCGTACGGAACGCCAGAAGTCTTCTTCGGCGGAGCTGGCGAACAGGCCGGCCGGCTTCTTGTCGAGGAACATGCCGGCGGCGCCATAGGCAATGACCGTCGGCAGGGTGAAAAAGACGAGCCCGAAGACGGCCGCGACGCGCACCGCCAGGGGCGTCACGCCGAAATACTCGGCAAGGCCGGCGCAAACCCCCAGGACCGGCCCATTGTCGGGATCGCGGTAAAGGCGGTTGGGGCTGTCGTGGCGGCGGCTTGCGAAGGGATCGGTCATGTCCGGGTCCTCCAATCCGGGGCCTCGGCGTCCAGGATCCTCTCCAGGCTACGCATGCGGGCGTCCATCTTTTCGGCCGTTTCGCGCAGCTCGGAGAGCATGGTTTCCTCGCCTCCGGAAAGGGTCTTGGCGGTGCGCCAGCGGGTAACGTAATGGGCGATGATCCAGATCGGCAGGACCACGACCACGAAGACCATGGCGATGGGAAAGTACCACATGGCGGCGGCCTACTTGCGGCCCGTGGCGGCGTCCTTGCCGCCGACCCGGGTCTTGAGGCTCTCCAGTTCGTTCATGATGGCCGATTCAGCCTCCAGTTCGGCGATCTCTTCGGACAGGCTCTTGCCCTTGCCGAGGTCGAAGGATTCGACCTCGCCCTCGACCGCGTCGATCCGCCTTTCCATGTGCTCGAAGCGGGCGAAGGCGTCCTCGATGCGCTTGTCGTCGATGCGCCAGCGCACCTTGAGCTGCGAGGTGGCGGTCTCCTGGCGCGCCTGAATGGTTTTCTGCTTGGCGCGCGCTTCGCGCAGCTTGGCCTCCAGCTTGGCGATGTCGTCTTCGTGGCGGGTCAGGGCGGCGTCGAGACCGCCGACGTCTGCCGCCAGGACCTCGGCCGTACGCTCCAGCTTGGCCCTCTCCACCAAGGCCCCCTTGGCCAAGTCCTCGCGGCCGCGGCTTACCGCCAGCTCGGCCTTGCGTTGCCACTCGGCCTGGGCCTCGGCCAGCCGGTCCAAGGTGCGCTTGGTCTCTTTCCTGTCGGCGATGAGCCGGGCCGCCGTCGAACGGACCTCGACCAGGGTTTCCTCCATCTCCTGGATCATCAGGCGGATGATTTTTTCCGGATCCTCGGCTCGGTCCAGGATGGCGGTCAGATTGGAATTGATGATGTCGGCAAGCCGCGAAAAGATACCCATGTCCCACTCCTTGGTTAGTCATGCAGATGCGATGTTGCCTTTGATTGTGCAGAATGCGTGCCAGATTGTCGAAATAACGCTATCCCATTGGCCAGACAGATGAATATGGGATTCGGTCGAAGTTTTATCCACACTTGTTGATGGTTTATTTCACTATTTTTTTATTTATTAAACCACTTTTTAGTATAAAATACGATCATGGCCGAGCCCCAGGATCTGCCCCCTCTGATCGGCGAATCGCCTCTCTTCCTCGACCTCATGGAACGGGTGTCGCGCGCCGCACCGCTGGATCGCCCGGTCCTGCTTATCGGCGAGCGCGGCACGGGCAAGGAGCTCATCGGGGCGCGGCTTCATTTCCTGTCGCGGCGTTGGGAAGGCCCCTTTGTGCGGGTCAATTGCGCGGCCCTTGCCGAATCGCTTCTCGAATCCGAATTGTTCGGCCACGAGGCCGGCGCCTTCACCGGCGCCGTGCGGCGCCGGTTGGGACGCTTCGAGCTTGCCGACGCGGGGACCTTGCTGCTCGACGAGATTGCCAACGCCTCTCCCCAGACCCAGGAAAAGATGCTGCGCGCCATCGAATACGGCGCCTTCGAGCGAGTCGGCGGCAACGAGACCCGCCACGTCGACGCCCGGGTCATCGGGGTCACCAACGTGGACCTGCCGGCCGAGGCCGAGGCCGGACGCTTTCGCCACGATCTTCTCGACCGCCTCGCCTTCGACGTCCTGACCGTGCCGCCGTTGCGGGCGCGGCCCGGAGACATCCCGCTTCTGGCCACCCACTTCGGCGCCGCCTTCACCGGCGAGCTAGGCCGCGGCGCCTTCCCCGGCTTTACGGGCCGCGCCCGAGACGCGCTCCTCGACCACGATTGGCCGGGTAACGTGCGCGAACTGCGCAACGTCGTTGAGCGGGCCGTCTATCGCCACCCGCCGGATGAAAGCCTCATCGACGCCATTTCATTCGATCCCTTCGCCTCGCCCTTTCGCCCACCGACGGCCATCCCGAAGCCGCCGAAGGAGCCCACCCCTTCTCCGCCCCTCGACGCCATGGCGCCGGTCGACCTCGGCGCCGCCATGGCGGAAACGGAAAAACGGCTCATCGAGCAGGCCTTGCGCGCCAACCGCCACAACCAAAAGGCGGCGGCCCGCCATCTCGGGCTCACCTATCATCAGTTGCGCGGCCGAATGCGAAAGCACGCCGTGACATAGTATCCCGACCGATCGGAGCCAGGATTGACCCCGTCATTATAATGCGATAAGCTATCAAAGACGTTATAAGTAACCCGAATGCCTGGAAGAATCCGGGGACGAGAGCAGTATGCTTGTACCAGCGGCGACCCACCCCCTTTTCCTTGAACGCGCCTTGCCGGGCGGCGTCCGCGATACGGTGTCGAAGTCGCCCGATTCCGGCAATCGGGTGGCGGCCGGTGGAGAAGTGGCGCGACCTTTGAAGGGCCCCTTTTCCCATGCCATCACCGGTGTAACGCTCTTGGCGGCCCAGGAAGCGCGCGAAGATCCCGCCCACCGTCATGGACCACCGACGGACCCGCGAGAATTGACTCAGGAGGAGGAATTGGAAGTGCGCCGGATGGCCGCGCGCGACGCCGAGGTCCGGCGCCATGAATTGGCTCATGCGTCGGTTGGAGGCCCCCATATCGGCGTCGCAGAGTACAAGTACCAGCGCGGTCCGGACGGCAAGCTTTACGCCGTCGGCGGCCGGGTCTCCATCGACGTCGCGCCGGCGGCTTCGCCCGCTGCCACGGTCCGTAAGATGGATACCATCATCCGCGCTGCCCTGGCGCCGTTGAATCCGTCAATGGAGGACCGTGCCGCCGCCGTCCTGGCCTGGCAGATCAGACAAAAGGCCGTCAACGCAGAGAAGGCCGAGGAGAGGGATGAAACCCAAGCAACGCCTGGCGCGCCAAATCCCTCTAGCGGTGCGCCCAATCCCTTTAGGGCGGACGACGATGACCCGAAGGCCGACTCGAACCGGATCGCCTTGACCGAGACCGCCGCCTACGAGCACGCAGGCGGGCAGAAGCACGACCCCCACCCGGCATTCGACCTCAGCACCTGATTTGTTGCGTCGCGGCGAGACGCGCCTTGTGGCTCAGGGCTGGCGCAGGGCGTAGGGCGGAAGCTGTATGACGACCATGGGCTGACGGGACTTTCTCAGTCCCAAACTCCGGACCAGCGACCTCAACAGGTTTCTGATTTCAAGCATTCCGTCTCTCCTTTCACTGGCCGCCATTCAGGGTCGTGCCTGAATCGTCGATAAGCGCCTTCAATTGCTGCTTGACGGTTTCCGAGACGGTGCCCGTTCGGTCGATGGCTTCCCGGTAAAGAGCCATGGCCTGGGAATCGTCCGAGGCCTGTTCCGCTTGCCGAATAAGACCTGTCATGGACATGCGCGTCGTTCCCTTCTGGGTTGTCGGCGATCTGTGTTTACGGTCCCACCCCGGTTTTCTGGCGGAGGCGAACCAACGAGGCGTGAAGGATAGCGCAAAGCCGTTAACGAATGCTGAAGACGCGCCCCAACTAAGCGCGTTCCTCGAACAGGAGATTTACCCCGCAGGCCGCCTCGGCAGCGACGCGGATGCTTGCCTCCCCGGCGCGCTTGAAATCAATCCGTCCGGCGCTGAAATGGCGCGCCGTTGTCTCGACGTCGTCAACCGCCAAGGTGATCGAGACCAAGCCCGGCACTTCGGCGGCGCCACCCGCCGCAAGGCCCGGCGAAAGTTTCTCCAGGCCCAACGGTTCGACGACGCGGATGGCGGCGTTCCCGTGCCCTTCGATCACCAGGCACGGACCGTCGCGGCGTATCGCCTCGGCACCGAATAGCCGGGCATGGGCGACGGCCGCCGCCTCCAGGTCCTCGACCACGGCGGTCATCGAGGCGACCCCCCGGGCACCGTTGGCGTGGTTGAGCCAGTCCGGCCGGCGAATAAGCTCCGGCGTCATGTGTTGGAGCATGACCACCGACATCAATCCCGGCGCCTCGGCCTCGTCGAGGAAGCAGAGCGAGAATCGGGGCTGGACCGTGCCTTCCTCAAGCTCGAAGTTGCGCTTCAGTTGGCGCACCGATCCCGGGTGCAGGCCGCTGTCGACCAAGCGGGCATGGCATTCCTCGATGTCATCGGTGGCCAGGGCGACGCCCATCAGGCCCTGGCGGCGTTCAAGAAAACGATCCAGGCCGTGGCACTCCTTGTTGGCATCGATGATGCCGCGCAGTTCCAGATAGTCGTCGGCGAACATGATGCACCAGTTGCCGGTTCCCCACTCGATATGGCTGCCGCGCGGCGGCATGGTAAAGCCCAGGCGCTGGTAATCTGCGTGGGCGCTTTCCATGTCGCGAACGGCGATGACCGGATGGTCGACCCCCTTGATGGCGTTCTTCATGTCCGCAATTCCCTTTGTGGTGGGTTGGGGGGTACGATACTCCTGAAATTCGGGACGATCTAAAAAAAATCGTTCGTCACGGCGCAACAAGTCAGGTCACGCTCCGAAAGGAAACGATTTCATGGCCAGTCCGGCATTGGATGCGATCATAGCGGCAAAGCGCGCAAACCCGTTCTCGCCCGACAAATCGGTCGAGCAACTGCGCCAGGAGTACAGTTCCACCATCAATGTCGAGGCCATGCCCAAGGGAACGGCCCTCACCGAGGTCGATGCCGGGGAGGTGGCGGCGGAATGGACTTCGGCGCCGGGCGCCGCCACCGACCGCGTGTTTCTCTTCATCCACGGTGGCGGTTACATCCGCGGCGCGGTGGTTGCGAACCGTGTGACCGCCGCCCTGATATCCGCCGCTTGCGGCGCGACGACGCTATCGATTGGTTACAGACTGGCGCCCGAAAACCCCTTCCCGGCCGCTATCGATGACGTGCACGGCGCCTATCGATGGTTGCTGGCGCAGGGCATCGATCCAAAACGCGTCGTGGTCGGCGGTATCTCGGCGGGCGGCGGCTTGACGCTTTCCTTGCTGCTGAAGCTCAAGGAACTGGGCGATCCCATGCCCGCCGCCGCCGTCCCCATGAGCGCCTGGACCGACCTCACCCAATCAGGACAGAGTTTCATTACCAACGATTATTCCGACCCCTCCCTCAGCAAGGGCTACCTCGACACCACGGCGGCCTACTATCTGAACGGCGCCGATCCCCGGACACCGCTTGCCTCGCCCTATTACGGCGAGCTTGACGGCTTGCCGCCGCTCCTGATCCAGGTCGGCACCGCCGAGGTTTTGTTTGACGACAGCCGCCTGTTCGCCGAACGCGCCCAGGCCGCCGGCACCGACGTGACGTTCGAGCCGTGGCAAGACATGATCCACGGCTGGCATGGTTTCGCCAACGTCTTGCCCGAAGCGCGAGACGCCATCGCCAGCGCCGGAAAATTTTTCAAACTTCATGTGAATTAGGGGCCTTTCGAGTCGGCCGGGACCTCGTGGAGATAGTGCCAGAGCAGCAGGCTGGCAACGCTCCGCCACGGCCGCCAAGCCTCCCCCAGTTCCATCATTTTCTTCGGGTCGGGGCGCTCTTTCATGCCCTTGAGGTGCTGGGCGGCCTGAGCCAACCCCAGATCGGCCGCCGGCCACACGTCGCGACGGCCGAGGGCGAACATCAAGTAGATCTCGGCCGTCCACCGGCCGATGCCCTTGACCGCCGTCAGCTCCGTGATCGCCGCTTCGTCGTCCAGGCGCGCCAGTTGGTCGAGGGCCAGGCGCCCCTCCGACACCTCAATCGCCAATCCGCGCCCGTAACCGACCTTCTGACGGCTGAAGCCGATGGCGCCCAGCGCGTGGTCGTCGAGGGCCAGGAAAGTCTCGGGCGTCAAGGGGCGAGCCGCCTTATCCAGCCGGCTCGAGATGGCCCGGGCCGACGCCGTGGAAACCTGCTGGGCAATGATGATCCGCAACAAGGTGGCGAAGCCCGCCGGGCGCCGGCGCAGCGGAGGTTCACCGGCCCGGGCCCGGGCAACCGCCATGTCGGGGTCCCTGTCGCCCAGCTCGGCAAGGGCCTGGGGTAGGGTGTGGGCCGTAACCTTGATGTTCATCCCCGACATGCCGTCGCAAAGGTCCCCGCCGTCGAGCCGGCGCGCCCCGTTGATCGAAAGTTATTGCTCCGCCAATCCGCCATAGAGATCGGGGCGACGGTCGCGCCACCAGGGCAGGCTCTTTTGCGCCGCCGCCGTGTCGTCGAGGTCGAGGGTTGCGGCCAACAGCGCCGGCTCGTCGCGGTCGCCCTGGATCATGATATCGGCGCCGACGGGATTGACGATCATGCTCTGGCCGATATGGCGGCGGCCTTTTTCGTCGCCGCAACGGTTGGCGGCCGCCACGAAAACGCCGTTCTCATAGGCGCGGCATTGCAGCGGCAATGCCCAGGTTTGGTCGCGCAGCGTGGATTCGCCGTAAGTGGCGGCGCAAATCGGCATGAAAATGATCTCGGCGCCCTTCAGAGCCAGGGCCCGCGACGCCTCCGGGAATTTGCGTTCGTAGCAGATCTGGATGCCGAAGCGCAGGCCATCCATTTCGTACACCGGCAGTTCCCCGCCCGG
This sequence comes from Rhodospirillales bacterium, assembly GCA_030746775.1. Classification (GTDB taxonomy): domain Bacteria; phylum Pseudomonadota; class Alphaproteobacteria; order Rhodospirillales; family JASLLZ01; genus JASLLZ01. The sequence goes on from JASLLZ010000031.1 coordinate 15,426, forward strand.
GGAAAAATACATCTTCTCGTAACTGCCGGTGCCGCCCTTGCGGTTGGACGGCAATATTGCCGGCAGATGGGCCTTGCGGTAGGTGCCGACATGGCGACCACCGCGGTCGAATATGGCGGCTGAATTATAGAGGTAACTGCCGGCCCGCTCGCCGAATCCAAAAATAACGCCGATGCCCTTCTCGCGCGCCAGGTCAAGGAACAGATCGGTGACCGGGTTCGGCAGCTCGATGAAGAATTGTTCGTAGTCGGCGCGCAATTGGGCGGGGAAGAACGGCGTCAGGAACACCTCGGGAAAGCAGACGATTTCGACGCCTTGTCCGGCGGCCTGCTCGATCATGGCGCAGGCGGCTTCGGCGCCCGGTCGCATGTCTTCGCCCAGAACCGGTCCCGTTTGCGCTACCGCGATGGTGATCTGCCTACCCATGACGTCGCCTCCCGGTGCGGTTTCGAGGGACAAAATCTATCCTCGGCGGCGAGGGCCGGCAAGTGGTGAGATATTGGCTAAGGGAGGGTGCCCCCGGCGGACCCCTGGAATCGACAAAAAAAGCCGGGCCACCAGGGCCCGGCGAGTTTAACAGGGAGGCTTCACGTCTGGGAGACGTAGGATCCGTCGCGCTAAGCTCGGCAACAGACCCTTCTTCCGGGCATTGCGCCCGAAACCGAAAGTTCCACAGCCTCTGTTGCTGTGCAACATAACCAGAAACTCATATAACGAATATAGGACGTTCGATCAGCGGATACCACATATATGATGGCATCCCACCTATGCAATATTTGCATGGCGTAGATCGGGAAGGTTCCGCTTACTTGGTCCTCTCGAGGCGGCTAGAATCCGGCTTCGGCGATTTCACGCATCAAGAAATCGCGGAAAACGGCGATTCGCTTCAATTGGCGCAGTTCTTCGGGATAGACGAAATAGGCGTCATAGCTGGGCCCCCGCAATTCGGGCAAGACCTCGACCAGGTTGCTCGCTTCCTTGCTCATGTAATCGGGCAGCGCGGCGATTCCCAGGCCGCTTTGCACGGCGCGGTAAATGCCATAGACATTGTTGACTTTAAGGGTTGCGCGGCGCTGCTTGCCCGATGACGGCCCCTCCTCCAAGAGCCAGTTGGCACGTTCCACCGGTGGTTCCGCGTCTTCGCCGAAGGCGATGATTTGATGATGATCCAGGTCCTCGGGCGTTTTCGGCATTCCGTGTTTGCGCAGGTATTCGGGCGTCGCGTAAATGTGGTAGCGCATGGTCATCAGGTGACGCTGGATCAGATCGGGCTGGCGCGGCGGCGCCATGCGTATGGCGACGTCGGCCTCGCGCATGCCGAGATCCAATTCCCCGTCGTTGAGCACCAGGCTGAGCGAGATTTCGGGGTAGTGGTCGTTGAATTCCTTGATGCGCGGGGTCAGCCAGACCGAACCGAAGGCCACCGTCGTCGTTATCCGAAGCGGTCCCTGGGGGCGCTCCTTGCTCTCGCGAATGCGCGATTCCGCCGTCGTCACCTTGGCGAACACCTCGCGCGCCGTGCGAAACAAAAGCTCGCCCTGTTCGGTGAGGATGAGACCGCGGGCGTGGCGGTGAAACAAGGACATGTTGAGGCTGTCCTCGAGCCCGCTGATCTGCCGGCTGACCGCCGACTGGCTCAGGTTCAGGCTTTCCGCGGCATGGGTAAAACTTCCCGCTTCGGCCACAACGTGGAATACGCGGAGTTTATCCCAGTCCATGTCCTCGCCTTGTCGTTTCCGCCGCCATTTCCCCCGACCGGCTAATCGGCGGCCTCGGCCGCCATCTCGCTCTCGGCTAGAAAACGCTCCGCCTCCAAGGCCCCCATGCAGCCGCTGCCGGCGGCGGTAACCGCCTGGCGATAGACCTTGTCCTGGACATCGCCGGTGGCGAAAACTCCGGGCACATCGGTCGCCGTGCTGTCCGGGGCGGTCACGATGTAGCCCTCTTCATCCATCTTCAATTGCCCCTTGAACAGCTCTGTGTTGGGGGTATGGCCGATGGCGATGAAGACGCCGTCGACGGCGAGGTCGGCGGTCGCCCCGGTCTTGACGTTTCTTACCGCGATGGCGCTGACCCCCGGCGGATCGTCGTCGCCCCGGATGTCGTCGACCACGTGGTCCCACAGGATTTCGATCTTGTCGTTGGCGAACACCCGGTCCTGCAGAATCTTTTCGGCGCGCAGTTGGTCGCGCCGGTGGACCAAGATCACCTTGGTCGCGAAGTTGGTCAGGAACAAGGCCTCCTCGGCCGCCGTGTTGCCGCCGCCGATGACCGCCACTTCCTTGCCGCGGAAGAAAAAGCCGTCGCAGGTGGCGCAGGCCGAGACACCGAACCCGGTCAGGCGCCGCTCACTCTCCAACCCCAGCCAGCGGGCCGAGGCGCCGGTGCAGATGATCAGGGCATCGCCGGAGTAGGTGTCGCCCGTATCGCCATCGAGGGCGAATGGGCGTTGCCCCAAGTCGGCCTTGACGATGATGTCGTCGATGGCGTCGGTGCCGACGGCCGCCGCTTGGGCCAGCATCCGTTCCATCAGCCACGGCCCCTGCACGGGTTCGGCGAAACCGGGATAGTTCTCCACCTCGGTGGTGATGGTCAGCTGTCCGCCGGGCTCCAAGCCCTTGATCAGGATGGGGTTCAGGTTGGCGCGGGCGGCATAGATGGCGGCCGTATACCCGGCCGGCCCGGAACCGATGATCAGGACCTTGCTGTGGTGGTGATTGGACATGGCGGCATGGCTTTCTTGCGGCAATTGGGCCGGGACGCGATCCTTGGTATAAGATACGAACGGCGTCGGCAGGGCGCAAGCGGCGCGGCGGCCTGTTCCGGCAAACCGATGTCCGACGCGCCGCCTTGGCGTGGAACGCCCGGCATTGTAATATAATTTCACTCGAGCAGGGGTCAAACGGAGTAGAATTTCATGGCGCGGGTGAAGTTGGACGCCATAGACCGTCGTATCCTCCACGATCTACAGGCCGACGGGCGCATCACCAACGTCGAGCTGGCGCGCCGCGCCGGCATCTCGGCGCCGCCGTGCCTGCGCCGGGTGCGGGTGCTGGAAGAAGCAGGCTTCATCCGGGGCTACCACGCCGATTTGGAACCCAAGCACTTGGGGTTCAACGTCACCGTCTTTGCCCAGGTCGGTTTGTCGAGCCAGGCCGAGCCCGACCTGGAGGCCTTCGAAGACCTGGTGCGCGGCTGGCCCGAGGTGCGCGCGTGCCACATGCTGGCCGGCGAGACCGATTTCCTGCTCAAGGTGGTGGCCGAGGACTGGGACGCCTATCAGCGCTTCCTGACCACCCAATTGACGGCGGCGCCAAACGTCAGTCACGTCAAATCGGCGCTGTCGATCCGGGCTTCCAAGTCGGAGCCCGGCGTCCCCATCGGGACGGACGAGCCGCGAGAAGGTTAACGCCTCCCCCCACCGCCGCGCCGTTCAGGAATACCTGACCTTGACGACTTCGTAGGATTTGCCGCCGCCCGGGGTCGACACCTCGACCACGTCGCCGATCGACTTGCCGATCAGGGCCCGTGACAAGGGCGAGGTGACGGAGAGCCGGCCCGCCGCGGCGTCCGCTTCGTGGGCGCCGACGATGCGGTAGCTCGCCTCCTCGTCGGTGTCGGCGTCAGCCACGATGACCTCGGCGCCGAAGCGCACCGTATCGCCGGAAAAATTGGAGGTGTCGATGACCTCGGCGCGGCTGACCACGTCCTCCAATTCGACGATACGGCCCTCGACGAAGCTTTGACGGTCGCGCGCCGCGTGGTATTCGGCGTTTTCGGAAAGATCGCCGTGCTCGCGGGCCTCGGCAATGGCACGGATGATGGCCGGCCGTTCCTCGGATTTGAGGCGCCACAGCTCCGATTCCAGCTCGTCCTGGCCTTTCTTGGTCATTGGCATCTTGTTCATTGTCAGTCTTCCCGAAATCTCGGTAACAGAAACATACTGCGACCCCGCATTCGGAGGGTCACGCGGGTCAAGCAGCCTGGGTGGTTAGAATGATCGAGTAAAATAGGACTGTAGCGGCGCCACTTCAAGCCTTCCGCTGCCCAACGCCTCGATCGCGTCGACGGCGGCAAAGGCGCCGGCCATGGTGGTGTAGTAGGGAACGGCGTGGGTCAGGGCCGAGCGCCGGATGGAGAAACTGTCGGCGATCGACTGGGCGCCCTCGGAGGTGTTGACGACCAGGCCGAAATCGCCGCTGATGATGGCGTCGACGCAATGGGGCCTGCCTTGAAGCACCTTGTTGATGCGTTTTACCTCAAGCCCCTGTTCGCGCAGGTGCCCGCAGGTGCCGCCGGTGGCCACCAATTGGAAGCCGAGTTCCGTCAGGCGCCGCGCCAGACGAGCGGCCAACGGCTTATCGCGGCCCTTGACCGAAATGAAGACCGTGCCCTCGGTCGGCAGGTGAGTACCGGCGCCCAGTTGCGACTTGGCGAAGGCAAGCCGGAAATCGGCATCGATTCCCATGACCTCGCCGGTCGACTTCATTTCCGGGCCCAAGATGGCATCGACGCCGGGAAAGCGGGCAAAGGGAAAAACCGCCTCCTTCACCGCGACGTGGGCGGCGCGCGGGGGCTCGGCGAGCCTGAATCCAGCCAACTTCTCGCCGGCCATGACGCGAGCCGCGATCTTGGCAATCGGCACGCCGGTGGCCTTGGCGACGAAGGGAACGGTGCGGCTGCCCCGGGGATTGACCTCGATGATATAGATGGCACCGTCCTTGACCGCGAATTGGACATTCATCAGGCCGATCACCTTGAGAGCCCGGGCCAGGATCGCGGTCTGCCTGTCCAGCTCCGCCACGATGTCGCGGGACAGGGAATGGGGCGGCAACGAGCACGCCGAGTCGCCGGAATGGATGCCGGCTTCCTCTATGTGTTCCATGACGCCGGCGACGTAAACGTCGTTTCCGTCGGCGATGGCGTCGACGTCGACCTCTATGGCATCTTGAAGATATGAGTCCAAAAGCACCGGGCTGGTGCCGGACACCCTGACCGCCTCTGCGACGTATCGTTTCAAGGCCGGGGCGTCGTGAATGATCTCCATGGCGCGTCCGCCGAGCACGTAGGACGGTCGAATGACCAGGGGATAACCGATGCGCTCCGCCACTTTCCGCGCCTCCTCGGCCGAGCGCGCGATGCCGTTGGCCGGCTGGCGCAGACCAAGGTCCTTGAGCAGCACCTGAAAACGCTCGCGGTCCTCGGCCAGGTCGATGGCATCGGGCGAGGTGCCGAGGATGGGGATGCGGGCGGCCTCGAGATCGGCGGCAAGCTTGAGCGGCGTCTGTCCGCCAAGCTGGACGATCACACCCAGCAGTTGGCCTTTCTGTTGCTCGGCGCGGATGAGTTCGATGACATCCTCGGCGGTCAAGGGCTCGAAATAGAGCCGGTCCGAGGTGTCATAGTCGGTCGATACGGTTTCGGGGTTGCAGTTGACCATGATGGTCTCGAATCCGGCCTCCCTCAACGCATAGGCCGCGTGGACGCAGCAGTAGTCGAATTCGATGCCCTGGCCGATGCGGTTGGGTCCGCCGCCCAGGATCACCACCTTGGTCCTCGCCGAAGGATCGGCCTCGCATTCGGCGGCGCCCAGGCCGTCGCCTTCATAGGCCGAATACATGTAAGGGGTTTGCGATGGGAACTCACCGGCGCAGGTATCGACCCGCTTGAAGGTTGGCCGCACGTCCAGCGCATGGCGCCGCGCCGTCACGGCGCCCGCGTCCATGCCGGCCAGTTCACCCAGGCGTTCATCGGAGAACCCCAATTTCTTGAGGGCCAATAGTCCAGGCACGTCGTTGGGCAGACCGTCGGCGCCAATCGCCGCCTCGGCGGCGACGAGAAGGCGGATTTCCTCGAGAAACCAGGGATCGTAATGGCAGGCCTCGCGAACCTCGTCGAGGTCGAGGCCGCGGCGAAAGGCCTGGGCAATGACCAGCACCCGATCGTGGCGCGGCATCGCCAGGGCGGCGTGCATGGCATCGCTGTCGCCCTCGACAACCACCTCGTTAAGCCCCGTCAGCCCCGTTTCCAAAGACCGCAAACCCTTTTGCAGCGATTCGGCGAAGGAGCGCCCGATGGCCATGGCTTCGCCGACCGATTTCATGGCGGTGGTCAGCAGGGGCTCGGTGCCGGGGAATTTCTCGAAGGTGAAGCGTGGAATTTTGGTGACCACGTAGTCGATGGTCGGCTCGAACGAGGCCGGGGTGACGCCGGTGATATCGTTCATCAACTCATCAAGCGTATAGCCGACGGCCAGTTTTGCCGCCACCTTGGCGATCGGAAATCCTGTTGCCTTCGAGGCCAGCGCCGAAGAACGCGACACCCGGGGGTTCATTTCGATGATGACCATGCGCCCGCTCACGGGGTCGATGGCGAACTGCACGTTGGAACCGCCGGTATCGACGCCGATTTCGCGCAGCACCGCGATCGAGGCGTTGCGCAGGATTTGATATTCCTTGTCGGTCAGGGTCAACGCCGGCGCCACGGTGATGGAATCGCCGGTATGCACGCCCATGGGATCGACGTTTTCAATCGAGCAGACGATGATGCAGTTGTCGGCGCGGTCGCGCACGACCTCCATCTCGAACTCCTTCCAGCCGAGGACGGATTCCTCGACCAGAACCTCGTGCACCGGCGAGGCCGCCATGCCGGCGGCGACGGTCGCCTCGAATTCCTCTTTGTTGTAGGCAATGCCGCCGCCGATACCGCCGAGCGTGAACGAAGGACGGATGATCGCCGGCAACCCGATGGCGGCCAGTGCCTGGCGGGCCTCGGCCAGGGAATGGACCGACCGGCTCTTCGGACATTCGAGCCCGATACGGGTCATGGCATCGCGAAATTGCTGGCGATCCTCGGCCTTGGCGATGACCTCGGCGCGGGCGCCGATCAACTCGACGCCGTGACGTTCAAGCGCCCCGGCGCTTTCCAGGTCCATGGCCGCGTTGAGGCCCGTCTGGCCGCCCATGGTGGGCAAGATGGCATCGGGCTTTTCGCGCGCGATGACCCGTTCCAGGACTTCCGGCGTGATGGGCTCGACATAGGTGGCGTCGGCCATCTCCGGGTCGGTCATGATGGTCGCCGGGTTGGAGTTGATGAGCACCACCCGGTACCCTTCTTCCTTCAGCGCCTTGCAGGCCTGGGCGCCCGAATAGTCGAACTCGCAGGCCTGGCCGATAACGATCGGCCCGGCGCCGATGATAAGAACGGACGAAATGTCGGTGCGCTTGGGCAATTTAAGCCTCAACCTCAAACAGGGTATTGACCACAGAGGCACAGAGACACAGAGATGAGGTCATTAAAGTACGATCCTTCTTATACCGTCCTTCAAGACGGCCTCATTGAAGTTCAGAAGCAAGGCTGTATGGAGTCCGCTCAGCTTGAGATAAGTCAGCAATTGGGCTTCGTGCACAGGCAATATTCTTTCAACCGTCTTCAACTCGATAATCAGACTGTCTGCAACGACTAAGTCCATGCGGTAGCCGCAATCCAACCTGACCGACTTGTGAACCACGGGCAGGGGCACTTGGCGTTTGAAGGCGATTCCAGATTGATCGAGTTCGTAGCAAATGCATGCCTCGTAGGCCGATTCCAACAAACCCGGTCCCAATCCACGATGAACCTCGATAGCCAAGCCGATGATTTGCTCCGTAAGTGGGTCCTTCTCCTTGTCCATAACTCACTTCGTTCGTTCAGTCTCTTCATTAACAACAGCGGCACGGAGATGCCGAGCCCGTGATAGTCAAAGAACCTCTTTGCGCAGGCCTTTTCGGACTTGGCGCGCAGCGCCTTTGCTTCCCTTATCTGTTTTCTCCCTCACTGTCTCTGTGCCTCTGTGGTCCATACACCCGCTAAAAGTCAGGCCCTCGCTTCGATCATTTCGACGAAGCGTTGGAACAGGTAATGGCTGTCCTGGGGTCCGGGCGACGCCTCGGGGTGGTATTGCACCGAAAAAACCGGCTGGCCCTCGACCCTGAGGCCTTCCAAGGTGCCGTCGAACAATGAGCGGTGGGTCTCGACGACGCCTGCCGGCAGCGATTTGCCGTCGACCACGAAGCCATGGTTCTGGCTCGTGATCTCCACCTTTCCCGTTTCCAGGTCCTTGACCGGCTGGTTGGCGCCGCGGTGGCCCATGTGCATCTTGAAGGTGCTGCCTCCGAGCGCCAGGGCGAGCAACTGGTGGCCAATGCAGATGCCGAACATGGGCAGACCGCACTTCAACAGGTCCTGGATGGCGGGTACGGCATAGGCCGCCGTCGCCGCCGGATCGCCGGGGCCGTTGGAAAGGAAGACGCCGTCCGGCTGGTGGGCCAAAATCTCGTCGGCGCCGGTGTCGGCCGGGACCACGGTGACGCGGCAGCCGGCGCCGGCCAGGCAGCGCAGGATATTGCGCTTGGCGCCATAATCCACCGCCACCACGTGATGGCGGGGCCGCGCCTGGCGGCCGTAACCCGAGCCCAGGGACCAGGTCGTCTCGTCCCAGGCATAGGTCTGGCGGCAGGTCACCTCGGGGACCAGGTCCATGCCCTCAAGGCCGGGCCAGGCGGTGGCGGCGGCGGCCAGGCGACCCAAGTCGATATCACCGTCACCGGCGTTGATCAGCGCGCCATTGGGAGCACCGCCGTCACGGATGAGCCGTGTCAACCGGCGCGTATCGATACCGGTGACGGCGGCCAGGCCGTGCGACCTGAGCCAGGCGTCCAATGACCCCGCCGCCCGCCAGTTTGACGGCTGGGTGATGGCCTCGCGCAGCACACAGCCGCGGACCGCCGGTGTCGTCGTCTCGATGTCTTCGGCGTTGGTCCCGACATTGCCGACGTGAGGGAAGGTAAAGGTGATGATCTGGCCGGCATAAGAGGGATCGGTGAGAATTTCCTGATAGCCGGTCATCGCGGTGTTGAAGCAGACCTCGCCCACCGCTTCGCCGACGGCCCCGGCGCCCTGCCCCCAGAACACCGAGCCGTCGGCCAGCACCAGGGCCGCGTCGGCGCCCGGCGGCCTCGCCGCCGATGCTGCCGCCCGGGGGGAAGAGAGGGTCTGGGGCATGGGCGGCGATCCCTCGGAAAATCAATCATGACTTGGTCTTGACCCCGGCCCGGGCGCCGCAATGGCCCGGGACTCGGCGGCGCCGAGGACAGAGCCGCCGGCCAACCGGCGTTGTCATAAGCAATGGCTGAGGCGGCGTCAAGACCCGTGATCGAATAATCCTTGTTTTTCAATGCTTTATTTTGATTCAAGAATTTGCCTTTTGGTGCGTTTTTGGGTAACGTCTGTGCATTCCAAACATGGGTGGGGAGGAGACATGCTCCGATCGGAGCTTAGCGACGCCCTGAAAATTGGCATGAAAGCCAAGGAGGGACGCACGGTCGCCACGATTCGCCTGATCCTGGCGGCGCTCAAGGATCGCGACATCGCGGCGCGGGGAAAGGGAAACCTGGACGGCATCGGCGACGACGATATTCGTCTCATGCTGCAATCCATGATCAAGCAGCGCCGCGAGAGCATAGCCCTTTACGAAAAAGGCGGACGGTTGGAACTGGCCGAGGAAGAGGCCGACGAGATCAATATCATTCAGCGCTTCCTGCCCGAGCAGCTGGGCGAAGAAGAAATGACGGCGGCGATCACCGACGTCATCGCCGAGGCCGAAGCCACGAGCCTGAAAGACATGGGCCGCGTCATGGCGGCGTTGAAGGAGCGCTATGCCGGACGCATGGACTTCGCCAAGGCCAGCGCCACGGTCAAGGCACAGTTGGGCTGATTTATCCCCGATATCCTTGCCTCGCACACTTTGTGTCTGTCCTACCTAATCTATAATGAACTGGTTTGGTTCCTTAGTACGGATAGGGTCGTATGGCCTTTTCGCCCCAGTTTCTTGATGAACTGCGTGCCCGCGTCAGCATTGCCGACGTCGCTGGGCGGCGCGCACAGCTGACGCGCAAGGGGCGCGAGCATCTGGGCCTGTGCCCCTTCCACAAGGAAAAGACACCGTCATTCATGGTCAACGAGGAAAAGGGCTTCTACCATTGCTTCGGTTGCGGCGAGCACGGCAGCGCCATCGATTTCGTCATGAAGACCGAACGGCTTTCATTTCCCAATGCGGTCGAAAAGCTCGCATCACAAGCGAATATGACGATACCTATTGCCCAGCAGGTTACTCCAATGTGTGTCCTTACTGAAAATAAGGACCACCCACGATCAAGCGAACCACTTACATTGTTCAAACTGGATCAAGATGATTTGCTTTCTGACGGATTCGTTCCGTCTGGAGTGCAGAATTTCAAAAATACAATAGAAGAATTTGCAAAAAGGTTGAGAAGAACGTCAGCCGAACTTGCTAAAGGGGATAAAGCTCCAGGTCTCCCTATCGAGGTGAACCATAAGCACGTCCATCTTGCAGCCGCAACTATGTCAGGTTCGCCTCGCCAAAGTCAGCCTGGCCCTTGGTCAATTGCAGGACAGGTTGGGGAATACGTGGGTACAGCAATTGCAGCATTTGGAGCGGGCCACATAAAGACAGGCACAGATATAAACGCTTGGGCGATCTGGGCCTTTGGTTTTGGTTCAATCCTTGCCATCGTGCTGTTGTTACTTAGATTGTCACGTTCAAATAGGGAGAGATTGGAGCTGGAGGTGTGGTAGGGTCGTTGTCTGTGGGTAGAAATGTGGATTTAGTGGGGACAAAAATTCTGTTTTTGTTCCTTTTTTTATGGTTCCGCAAGACGGCTCCGAATAAGATGACGCAAGCCGGCCATCTCTGAAAAAATATTCATCTGATACCCTGGGGCAACGAAGAAACGGTGCATGGCCTTTTCGCCCCAGTTTCTTGACGAATTGCGTACACGCGTCGGCCTTGCCGATGTTATCGGGCGGCGCGTGCGGCTGACGCGCAAGGGGCGCGAGCATCTGGGCCTGTGTCCCTTCCACAAGGAAAAGACGCCGTCGTTTACGGTCAACGAGGAAAAGGGCTTCTACCATTGCTTCGGTTGCGGCGAGCACGGCAGCGCCATCGATTTCGTCATGAAGACCGAGGGCCTGTCGTTCCCCGAGGCGGTCGAGCGCCTGGCCGCCGAGGCCGGCATGGAAGTGCCCGTCGACAGCCCTGAGGAACGCGAACGGGCGCGCCGCCGACAAACCCTGTTTGAGGTCATGGAGGCCGCCGCCGCCTTCTATGCCCGCGCCCTTCGCATGCCCGAAGGCAAGGCGGCGCTCGATTACCTGCGCGGCCGTGGTCTCGACGACCCGATCATCGCCCGCTTCGGTCTCGGCTTCGCCCCCGACACCCGCGGCGCGCTGAAGGGCGCCGTGGCGCGGGCCGGCATCGATGAGGACCAGCTTGTCGCCGCCGGCCTGATGAAGCGCCCCGACGACGGGCGTGATCCCTTCGATTATTTCCGCCGCCGCATCATGTTCCCGATCACCGACAAGCGCGGGCGCACGATTGCCTTCGGCGGGCGCATCCTGGGCGAGGGCGAGCCCAAGTATCTTAATTCGCCCGACACGCCCCTGTTCAACAAGGGGCGCGTGCTCTACGGACTGGCCCAGGCGGCGCCGACGGCGCATAAATCGGGCGAGGTCGTGGTTGCCGAGGGCTACATGGATGTCATCGCCCTCAACCGGGCCGGTTTCGAGGCCGCCGTGGCGCCACTCGGCACCGCCCTGACCGAAGATCAAATCACCCTCTTGTGGCGCTTGGCGCCCGAACCGGTGGTGTGCTTCGACGGCGACGCCGCCGGGGCGCGGGCCCAGGCGCGCGCCGCCGAACGCGTCCTGCCCCTGCTCAAACCCGGGTTCAGTCTGCGCTTCGCCATCCTGCCCCAAGGCGAGGACCCCGACAGCCTGATCGAGGGCCAGGGACGGGACGCCCTGGCGCGCACCCTGGCCGCCGCCATGCCGCTTTCCGACGCCTTGTGGCTGCTTGAAAGCGGAGGGCGGAACATCAAGACACCCGAGGAATGCGCGGCGCTGGACGATCGGCTCAAAAAGCATGCCCTGCGCATCGACGACGCCACCGTGCGAAGCCATTTCCTGTCCGCCTTCAAGGACCGCCTGTGGCGCGAGCTGCGCGGCGCCGGACGGCGCCAGCCGACGACGACCGCGACCGGCGTCGAGGCGGCAATCCACGTCGATTCCCTGCTTCTTGCCCAGCGCGTACTCATCGCCATCGTCATCAACCATCTGGGTCTTTTCGACCATTTCGAGGAAGACCTGGGCTCCGTCGCCTATTCGGACGGTCCCCTGGACGCGCTGCGCCAGGACCTGATCACGGTGATCAACGAAGGCCAGGAACTCGATTCCCACCGCGTCAGGGAAGCGCTCAGGGAACGCGGGCACGCCGCGACCCTGCGCGGCCTTTTCGGCGATCCTCTCATCAGCCGCCACCGCCTTATCGGGTCGGCGGCGTCGGCGGACCAGGTACGCGCCACCTGGAACGAAAACTTCGCCCTTCTCCAAGACAGCGCCGTGCGCGCCCAGATCGAAGCCGGCAGGACGGTCGGCGCCGAAGGCTATTCCGACGAGGACTGGCAGCGCCAGCGCGCTTTGATCAAGGCGTCGCAAGACAAACCCGAAAGCGAGGAGCCCGAGGTGGCGCCGCCCCGAAGGCGCACTCCCTGACCTGAAACTCCGTTGCGGTGCCATGAGTCAGCCTTCCCCCCAACCCCTTCGACCGGGTGGACCGAAAGACGAGGAACCGGATATAACCCTTGACAGAACGGGCTTTGGACGCCACTTGAGGCATAACAATTTATTATGGCGGCCTTGGTCGGACGGTCGGGCGCGTGGTTGGGTGACCACGCCATTTTCGTTTGGCCGGCGGGGGTCTAGGATACGGCACTTTGACGGGGGGGCCCCGCACAGGTGCCGCTACCGCAGTTGACAGGAAGATCGGGGAATATGGCGAGCAAAGGGACGAGTACGGCCGAAGCCGAGGATACCCGGGAAGAACGAACGGAAGGGCCGCTTCTGGACACGCTTGGCGCCAAGGTCAAGAAGATGATCGCGCGCGGCAAGGAACGGGGCCACGTCACCTATGAGGAACTGAACGCGGCCCTGCCGCCCGACCAAGTGTCTTCGGAACAGATCGAGGACACCATGGTCATGCTCTCGGAGATGGGAGTAAACGTCGTCGAGAGCGAGGAAACCGAAGAGCAGGGCGAAAAGGCCGAAGTCGTCGAGGAGGCAGCCGCCCCGGCGGGCAACGTCAACGAGGACGATCTGGGCCGCACCGACGACCCGGTGCGCATGTATCTGCGCGAGATGGGCAGTGTCGAGCTGTTGTCGCGCGAGGGCGAGATCGCCATCGCCAAGCGCATCGAGGCGGGCCGCGAAATGATGATTGGGGGCATTTGCGAAAGCCCCCTCACCATTCGCGCCATCGTCATGTGGCATGACATGCTCGCCGAAGGGCGAATGCTGCTGCGCGACATCATCGACCTGGAGACCACCTACGGCGGCGGTCCCGGCAACGGCGACGCCCAGACGGCCAAGACCGACGAAACCGAGGCCGGAGCACAGGACGGCGGCAACAGCAAGGACCGGGCGGCGGCAACGGACGGCCAGGAAACAAAGGAAATCAAGACCGACAAGGCGAGCGGGGCGAGCGGGGACGGCAAAGACGGCAAGGATAATGGGTCGACGCCGGGTGATGGTTCGAACGACGCCGACGGCGAGGCGGAAGAGATCAATCTGACCCTGGCCGTCATGGAAGAAAAGCTCAAGCCCGAAGTCATCGAGACCTTCGAGAAAATCACTTCCACCCACACCAAATTGCACAGGCTTCAGATGCTGCGCCTGGAAGCCATGCAGAAGGGCGACAACCTGAGCACCTCGCAGGAGCGGCGCTACACCAAGCTGCGCCACGAGATGGTCGAGCTGATGGAGAACGTCCACCTCAACAACGCGCGCATCGAGCAATTGGTGGAACAGCTCTATGACCTCAACCGGGCGCTGATCGGCCTTGAGGGCAAGCTCCTGCGCCTGGCCATCAATTGCAAGGTCAAGCGCGAGGACTTCCTGGAGCACTATTTCGGCAGCGAACTCGACCCTGGGTGGCGGCGCCGCATCTCGCGGCTGTCGAACAAGGCGTGGAAGAACTTTTCGGCCAAGCACGGCGACGACATCAAGGTCATCCGCCAGGCGGTGGCCGAAATCTCGGCCGAGGCGGGACTGCCGGTGGGCGAGTTCCGCCGCATCGTCGCCACCGTGCAGAAGGGCGAGCGCGAGGCCGCCAAGGCGAAGCGGGAAATGATCGAAGCCAATCTGCGCCTCGTCATCTCGATCGCCAAGAAGTACACCAACCGCGGGCTGCAGTTCCTCGATTTGATCCAGGAAGGCAACATCGGCCTGATGAAGGCGGTTGATAAGTTCGAGTACCGCCGCGGCTACAAGTTCTCGACCTATGCCACCTGGTGGATCCGCCAGGCCATCACGCGCTCCATCGCCGACCAGGCGCGCACCATCCGCATTCCCGTGCACATGATCGAAACGATCAACAAACTGGTGCGCACGTCGCGTCAGATGCTGCACGAGATCGGCCGCGAGCCGACGCCCGAGGAAATGGCGGAAAAGCTGGGCATGCCGCTGGAAAGGGTGCGCAAGGTGATGAAGATCGCCAAGGAGCCCATATCCCTCGAAACCCCGATCGGCGACGAAGAGGACTCCCATCTCGGCGACTTCATCGAGGACAAGAACGCCGTGCAGCCCCTGGATGTCGCCATCCACGCCAATCTGCGCGAGACGACGACGCGGGTGCTGGCCAGCCTGACGGCGCGCGAGGAACGCGTATTGCGCATGCGCTTCGGCATCGGCATGAACACCGATCATACGCTCGAAGAGGTCGGCCGGCAGTTCTCGGTAACCCGCGAGCGCATCCGCCAGATCGAGGCCAAGGCCCTGCGCAAGCTCAAGCACCCGAGCCGGTCGCGGAAGCTGCGCAGCTTCCTGGATTATTGAGGGGCATCCGGCGGGCTGTATCGGCGCCGCAATTTCTGATATCTGATGGGGAACTTGCCGCGCCATCAGGCGGCGGGGGCCCGTAGCTCAACTGGTTAGAGCCGGCCGCTCATAACGGTCTGGTTGCAGGTTCGAGTCCTGCCGGGCCCACCACCCAGTCCACTGTTTCCAAACGATTATTTCGTTTTGAGGCAGTGAGTTCGATGCAAACCGCCAACCAGAACGTGGTCCCGACCCTCTCAGTATGGTGAGAGATTTTCCATAATACCCAAACTCCGTCTCCGCTTTTCCGAGAGACGATTCTGGGCCGGAATTCTCTCAAGAATTCAAAGAGATAAAATTGCGATCTGGTTGGGAGTTCGAGTCCTTCGCGGACCACCATTCTTACTACAGCGAACCCATAGCCAGACTGGAACCGGGCCCAAAGCCCGCGGTTCCGGGGGCATTGGCACGTTTACTGATCAGCAGAGACTAAGGAGCAGAGACAAAACCACGGGAATCGACCAAAAGTCTCTGTTGGGTACTTTCGACAGCCAGACTATGCCAGTTTCCGGCGGTAATTTGGGGCATATCTATCGAAGATTCGCAAGCAATTCGGCCTGCTCTGCCCAATTGAATGGAACGGAGGAGAGACGCCGGAGTCTATAGACACTCACGCCCTCCGCCTGCCGCCCGTATATAACATCCTCGACTATCTGCGGCGATAGAAACGCGAGCTGGAGAACCATACCTAGTGGATTGACTCCAACGCTTGTTTCCCACGATTGACCTTTTCAATGATCTTGTGGGGATCGGCGGTCCAGAC
>JASLLZ010000032.1 GCA_030746775.1 Rhodospirillales bacterium
GATATGGATACCGCCGGGTCGCAGCTTTGTTGAGAGATGCTGGCTGGCATGTAAATGACAAGCGCATTGAGCGCCTACGGTTGGGACACTGCTGTTTGGTGGTGGGGATCACGCCTCCTCAGGGCCAACCACGGCTCCCAGGGGGATTGCCGTGGTCCTGCTCTGGTGGCCCGCGAACCTGGCATTGCCGCCTGCGGTGGCCTTTGAGAGCCTCCTGAGAACCCGTGCATGGCCTCCTTGCGCCCACTTGGTTCTTGCATACACCGTTTGGATGCCGGGGGCCGTGTTGGAGACTTTGACGGTACGCCCGTCGAGGGCCACGCCGTGTCGTGCCAGTTCCTCGATGATTGCCTTGATCGACGTGCGTTGTGTATCACCGCGGTCAACGCATGCGATCCATTCCCGGATTGATTTGATGTCGCCGCGGTCAACGGTAGCCATGAAGCCGAGAAGGTGTGACCAGCATTCTTCCTCGTCCGATTGGCCTTCATCATCGAAGGCGTCGAGCAGCTTAACCAGCTGTTTTGCTTCAGCCTCGGTGATCTCGGCGTCATGGCTCAGAACGTGGTATGAGGCGAGAAGGTGGGCGAACACGTCAGCCTTTCGGTCGTCTCCACCGTTAAGACGGATTTCGGTGCGAAAAACCGACATGGTTGCCTCGAATAAACCTTCCGCTAGGGCGTCAAGCATCCGTCGCAGCAGCGCCGCTCCAATATCCTCCTGGTATCGAGCGAGTGCCTCAAGCATCCGACGCCGACCAGTCTCGTCGTGTTTCTTAGGTTGAATTTCGAGGAAGACGATGCGGGATCGGTCAGCGCCATTCTGGACGTTGGCGATGATGCCTGAGAACATCGCGGCGAAACGAAGCCGGTACGTGATCGCCTTTCCTTCGGGGGTGCCCTTGATAATCTTGGCTGCGTTGTCGCTGGCGGCGGCTCGTGCCGCCTCGATGACGCGAGTTGCAACTTGGGTCGATCCTTCGAACTCATCGAAGAGGACGGGTATGGCGTTACCGTTTAGGGCTTGGCGAAGACCTGGTTCTGTGGTGCTGCCTTGAACAGACAAACACAGCTTGCCCAGAACATTGGCGACGAGAGTGTCGAGGGTGCTTTTACCGGTGCCCTTACTGCCTGTGATCCACAAATGCGGTCGCCATGACAGCGCACCACAGACAAGACCACAGCCTATCCACCCGAGAACGAGTTTTGGAGCTAGATCGGAGTGTTCCCAGTCCCAAGATTCTAGAACCGAGGTGAAGGATTGGACATCAGCCGGTGTTGCAGCGGTGGCGGAGGGCGCTGTGATGGAGCGTTCGGCAAGGTATTGATAGCTGGTGTCAGTGTATTCCTCGAAGGAGGTTTCTTCGCCGTTTAGGTAGAGCTTGCCGCCTGCGTGAAAGACGGTGTCGGCTCCATCTCTCCATGCGCCTAGACCGCGAACTCTTGATGGGTCATATATCCCTGCCTCTCGGCAGTGAGCCATCAGGCTTTCGGCCACTTCGTTCCAGTCGATTATGTTGGGGCGACGATAGTAATTTGCCCATTCAGTAGTGTCGGCCATTCCCTTCAAGTTTTTCTCCGTGTGACTATTCGGCGAAAGCGAGACCACTTGGCGGGTGCTTTTCACGAAATAGAAGAAGTGTCTGGTCCCTGAGTGTCCTACAGGTATGGAGTTTCCTTGGCGATGGGTCGGTGGTACGGTTTCCACGCATTTGAAGCCAATCCGAGGGAAATGTCGGCCGACCGGGCCGTGCCGACCTTCGGAGCGACGGCGTGGCGCCGGACCGTCGGCGGGCGCCCAGAAACGTATAGGCGTGGAGGTGGGACGATGAAGGATTTTCGGGGCAGCTATTCCGTGCTGGTGACGCCGTTTACGGAAGACGGCTCGGCGGTCGACGAAAAGGCGCTCAGAAGCCTCGTCGAGTGGCAGGTCGAGCAAGGCGCGCCCGGCATCATCATGCTGGGCAGCACCGGCGAGTTCCTGTGCGTCACCGACGACGAGCGGACGTGCATCGTTGAGGCCACCGTGGACCAGATCAAGGGCCGCATCCCGGTCATCATGGGCACCGCCGCCGAGTGGACCGAGGTCGCCATCCGCTACAGCAAGGAGGCCGAGGACCTGGGTGCCGACGGCCTGATGATCGTGCCGCCCTATTATTGCGAGCCCAAGGACGAAGAAATCTTCACCCACTACCGGCGCATCGGCGAGGCGGTCTCGATCCCCATAATGCTCTACAATAACCCGTTCTATTCCAACGTCGATCTTAGACCTGAGATGGTGGCGCGGCTGGCCGAGATCGACACCATCCGCTACATCAAGGAATCGAGCGGCGACATTGCCCGCGTCCAGGCTATCATGCGCCTCGCCGGCGAGAACATGACCGTCTTCGCCGGCTACCATGCCTACGATGCGTTCCTGCTCGGTGCCAAGGGCTGGGTCTCGGTCTCCGGCAACTTCATGCCGCGGCTGTCGGCGCAGCTGTTCGATGTGACCGTCGGGCAGTCCGATCCTGTGGCGGGACTGGCCCTTTACGACCGCATGCTGCCCCTGATCAACGCCACCGACGGCTACATTGCGAGGACCAAGGCAGCCCTCGAACTGGTCGGAATGCCGTCGGGCCGGCCGCGGGCACCACGCCTGCCGGCGACCGCCGAAGACGTCGAGATGCTGCGCCGGATGCTGGTCGAAATCGGCCTCCTCGCCGACAAGGCCGCCTAAGACAAGAGGCCGACCTCCCCCAGGACGGAGCGCAGCATCGCCACCTCTTCGGCGGGCAGGGGCCCGATGGGCGGGCGGACGAGGTCGTTGTCCAGCTCGCCGAGAAGTCTGAGGCAGGTCTTGAGCCGCGCCGTGGCGTAGCCGCCCGGCGGCGTTCCGTAGATGGCCTTGGCCAGGGGATAGATGATCTCATGAGCGGCGCGCGCCGCCTCCATGTCGTCGCGCCGAACCGCCTCGTAGAGCGCGACGATGGTCTCGGGGATGACCACCGACAGGCTGACCAGGCTACCCTCGCTGCCGACCAGGTAGCTGGCCAGCAGATGCTCGTCTCCCGAGCCCATGACCGCAACGTGTGGCGCCACTTCCTTGACCAGCCGGCGGTTGGCCTCGTAGCGCGCCACCTCCCAACTGCCGTCTTTGATCGCCACTATCCGGGGCAGGCGCACAAGCCCGGCCAGCACCTCGGGCCGGTAGGCCATCTGGCCGGCGTTGACCGAAGCCTGGTACAGCATGACGGGAAGGTCCACGGCCTCGACAACGGCGCGGTGGTGGTCAAGCGCCATGGCATCGTCCTGAAAGAGCGCCCAGGAATTGGGCGGAAAGACCATGATCACGTCGGCGCCGGCCGCCTGGGCGTCGCGGGCGTGCTCGACCGCCTCCAAGGTGGCCTCGCAATTGACGCCCGAGACGACGATGGCGCGCTCGCCGATGGCGGCGCGGACAATCTCGACGACGTGCCGCTTTTCCTCGCGGCCGAGGACGAAGTTCTCGCCGGCGTGCCCGTTGCACAGGACGCCGACGTTGCCCGCCACGTCGGCCATCGACGAAACGTGCTCCGCCAGGGCATCCTCGTCGATGGAATAGTCGGCGCCCATCGGGCACAGGGTGGCCGGATAGATGCCGTTGAACGGCGCGTCGCCGGAAGGAATCATGTCATGCTCTCCTTGGGGCTCATATTTGGTTGTCGCGCCGCAGATCGGCGGCCACCCGTTCGACGGCGCGCCGCGTCCGTTCGACCACTTCGTCGGCGTCGGCGGTTGTCATGATCAGGGGCGGCGCGAAACCCAGGATATCGCCGCCCGGCATGGCACGGGCGATCAAGCCTTCGTCGCGGCAGGCGGCGGATACCCGCTGTCCGACACCCAAGTCCACATCGAAGGGCGTTTTTCGGGTCTTGTCGGCAACGAACTCAAGGGCCGCCAGCATGGCCATGCCGCGCACCTCGCCGACCATCGGGTGGTCCGCGAAGACGGCGCCAAGGCGCTCTTGGAAGTAGGCCCCCGTGTCGCGGGCGTTGACGGCCAGACCTTCGCCTTCGATGATGTCGAGGTTGGCCAGGGCCGCCGCCGCGGCCACCGGATGGGCGGAATAAGTGAAGGTATGGGCAAAGGGGCCGAAACGCTCGGCGCCCCGTTCCAAGGCCTTCCAAACCTCCTCGCCGATGATCGAGGCGGAAAGCGGCACGGCGCCGCTTGTCAGGCCCTTGGCGACGGTGATCAGGTCCGGTTTCAGGGGCAAGACGTCGGCGGCGAAGTCGGCACCCAGGCGCCCGAAGGCGCAGACGATCTCGTCCGAAATCAACAGAATGTCGTGACGGTCAAGCACGCCCTGAACGTCCTCCCAGTATCCCTCGGGCGGCGGAATGATGCCGCCCGTGCCCATGACCGGCTCGGCGATGAAGGCGGCGACGGTGTCGGGCCCCTCGGCCTCGATCAAGGCGTCGAGTTCATTGGCACAGCGGCGCGCGAATTCGCGCTCGCTCTCCCCGGCTTGGGCGTGGCGATAGTAATGGGGCGTGGCGGTGTGGAGGATGGGACCCAGGGGCAGGCCGAAGCCCTGGTGGATGGACGGGATGCCGGACAGGCTGCTGGCCAGGACCGTACCGCCGTGATAGCCCATATGGCGGGCGATGATCTTGCGTTTCTCGGGCCGCCCCAGGACGTGGTTGTAATACCAGACCAGCTTGATGTTGGTGTCGTTGGCGTCGGATCCGGACATGCCGAAAAACACCTTGCTCATGTTGGCCGGCGCCATGCGCACAAGCCGGTCGGCGAGGCGGATCGCGGGCTCGTTGGAATGGCCGGCATTGGCGTGGAAATAGGCGAGCTTGGTGGCCTGTTCGTGGATGGCGTCGGCGACCTCGGTCCGCCCATAGCCGATATGGACGCAATAGAGGCCGGCGAAGGCGTCGATGAATTCGGCGCCGTGCCGGTCGCGGACCCGCATGCCGTGGCCCGATTCGATGATCGACGGCCCCGCCGCCGCGCCGCTGGCGTGGTCCTTGAGGTTGGTGAAGGGATGGATCAGGGATTGGCGATCCATCTCCTCGAGCGAAAGGTTGTGCGCCGCTTTCGGTTTCACGGTCCCGTCCCCGTCATCGCGCCTTATCGGCAACTCGAACATATGCTAACAGTTTCGCTATGGCGCCGCATCCGCCCTTGATCCACATAGAATAGGAGCCGCTATGCCCATCATCCATGTCTATGCCTTCGAACGATCCCTGGAACAGAAACGCGAGATCGCCCAGGGCATCACCGAGGTCACCTGCAAAGCCTACGACGTGCCGCCCGAGATCGTCACCGTCTACATCTTCGACGTGCCGAAGGAGAACGCCGCCCACGCCGGCGTCCTGGCGTCCGAGGCGGAAGGCAAACCCTGACGCCGCGCATCGAAGGGATTCCCATGCCCATCATCCATTTCCACGGATTCACGCGCAGCGCCGAAAAGCGGCGTCAGCTCATCGAAGGCATCACCGAGGTCACCTGCAAGGCCTACGACGTTGCGCCCGAGACGGTCACGGTCTACGTCCTCGATGCGCCCAAGGACCAGGTAGCCCACGGCGGCGCCCTCGCCTGTGACGGCGGAGAAAGGACCATCCCGGCGGACAAGCCGTGGCTGATGTCGGAATATTGACGTCCCTCGCCGCTTTGCTAGGATCGATCGAAGAACCGTTGGGAGAAGACCATGGCCGAGATACGCTTGAACGATGTCGTTGTGGCAACGGTGCTTCCGTTTGCCGAAGACGGCGCCATTGATTGGGAGAGCTTCCGCCGCCTGTTGGATTATTGCGCGACGCCCGACGGCATCTCGTCGGTGTTCGTCAACGGCCACGCCGGCGAGGGCGCGTCCCTGAGCCCGGCCGAACGTATCGAAGTGATCGAATTCACGCGCGACTATGTGAAAGGAACGGGCAAGCCGCTCCTGGCCGGCATCATCCCCTATTCGACCGCCGAAGCGATAGATCAGGCGCGCGATGCCATGCAAGCCGGAGCGGACGTGGCGGTACTGTTTCCGCAACCGCCCTTCGGCGCCGGCGGCACCCTGACCCCGAAGGTGCCCCTGGCCTATGTGGATGCTGTCCTAGACGCCGTCGACATACCGGTGTCGATCTTCCAATACCCCTTGGCCTCGGGACAGGGTTATACGACCGAGACCCTGGTCGAGATGGCGAAGCGCCCGCGCGTCCTGGCCATCAAGGAAGGCAGCGACACCATGCTCGCCTATGAGGAAAACTGGCGCCAGGTGAAGGCGGCGGCGCCCGAGGTCGCGATGCTGCCGTCCAACTTCGATTGGTTCCTGGCCCAATGCGCCGTCGGCGCGGACGGGATTCTTTCGGGGCTGGCCAGCCTCACGCCGCATTTCCTGGTCGATCTGTGGCGCGCCACCGAGGACGAGGACCTGCACGCCATGCGCGCCGCCAGCGACCGTCTTCATCCGGTGGTACGCAGTATCTACGGGGCTCCGCCCAAAATGGACATGCACACGCGGATCAAGGTGGCTTTGCAACACCTGGGCGTCATCGCCTGCGCGCGGCCGCGGCCGCCGCTGCTGCCCGTCGCCGACGACATCGCGGCCCGGGTTCGGGCGACGGTCGATGAAGCCGGGCTTTCGCAGTACATCCCCGATCACCGCCGCGCCGCTTCATGAAAGACATATTGCGTGCCACAACGTGAAACTGGCGCCGCTTGGCGGCGCCAGTTCCAACGAAGTCGCTAGGTTCGCGTAACGGTCGCTACTTGGCGGCCATCGCCTCCGAACGCAGGACCTTGAGCAGACCTTCCGCCTTCAATGACTTGGCGAATTGGTCGTGCAGGCTGGCGGTCTTGGCGACGAACGGAGCGGTGTCCACCTTGTTGACCTTGATGCCCGCGGCGAGGACTTTTTTCATGAAGCCCTTGTTCGCCTCTTCGTCGTAGGCCCGCCCCACCTCGGTGGCCTTGTCGCCGGCCGCCATGACGATGTCGCGCAGGTCCTCGGGCAGTTTCTGGTAAGCCTTCTCGCTGATCATGGTGACGCCGGTGGCGACCATGTGGGCGGTGAGCGAGTAGTACTTGACGCCCTCGTAATGCTTCATGTTCCACAGGAACATGGGCGAGTTCTCGGCGGCGTCCACGGCGCCGGTCATGAGGCCGGTATAGACCTCGGCGAAGGCCATGGCCGTCGGAACCGCGCCCAGGGCTTTCCAGCTCTTGACCTGGGTTTCGGAAGTCATCACCCGAATTTTCATGCCTTTCAGGTCGTCAGGCGTCTTAATCGGGTGCTTCTTGTTGTAGACGCTACGCACGCCGGCCGTGGTCATGCCGAGGGCGCGGAAGTTGCCGGTCTCCTTGACGACGTCGGAGAGCGCCTTGAAGAACTTGCCCTTGCCGTCGACGACCCGCATGCGGTGCTTGTCGTTCTGGATGATGTAGGGAACGCCGAGCAATCCCGCTTTCGGAATGTGCCCGCCGATGTTGCCGACCGACGAACCGGCGCAGTCGACGGTGCCGATTTTCATGTTCTCGAGAAGCTGGGCCTCGTCGCCGAGCTGGGCGCCGCCGAAGATCTTGACCTCAATGCGGCCGCCCGAAAGCGGTTCGACCAAGGTCTTGAAGGTCTGCCAGATGACCTCGTAGAAACCGGTCTTCGCCTGATCGTGGGCGCAACGAAGGGTAAAATCCGCCGCCGGCGCCGGAGTCGCGTTGACCGCCGCGAATGCGGCCGCCGCCACGCTTCCAAAGACAAACCGTTTCAATCCAATCATGTTTACCTCCCTTGTATTTAGGTGCTGCCGATTTGGAAGCCGCAGACTCTATAGGTTCAACGCATCCGTGGCTAGAAGAAATCCGGAGCCAAACGCGATCCCACCCTTGGCCGCCTTCCCGTCACCGGATAGCGGGGATCGGTATACCCCGGCGTCGAGGCGTGACCGGGCCGGACAAGGCCATCGACGAAGGCTTCGTCGGCGGCGGTGAAGGAATGTTTCAGGGCGCCGAGATAGCCGCTCCACTGGCGCACGGTGCGCGGTCCGGCGACCACCGATGTGACCAGGGCATTGTTGAGGATCCAGTTGACGGCGAACTGGCCCGCCGTCATGGCGCGCTTTCCTGCCCGCGCCTCTATTTTCCGTGCGATGGTTAGGGATTCCTGGCGGAATTCGGTCTCCAGCATGCGCTTGTCTCGGCGCCCGGCGCGGGACTGTTTTGGGGGCGCCGCGCCGGGCGCGTACTTGCCGGTCAACACGCCGCGCGCAAGCGGGCTGTAGCTCACCACTCCGACGCCGAAATGGGCGCAGGCGGGCAAGGTGTCGCGCTCGGCCATGCGGGTCACGGCGTTGTAGC
This sequence comes from Rhodospirillales bacterium, assembly GCA_030746775.1. Lineage (GTDB taxonomy): Bacteria > Pseudomonadota > Alphaproteobacteria > Rhodospirillales > JASLLZ01 > JASLLZ01. The sequence continues at coordinate 8,319 of JASLLZ010000032.1, forward strand.
ACGGTTGCGCCGCCACCGGCCGGGCAACACCGATTTTGGCGCAAATGCCGATCATCTCGGCGATGCGCCAGGCGGGAAAGTTGCTGAACCCCCAGCCGCGCACCTTGCCCAGGCGGATCAGGTCGCCAAGGGTCGCGATGGTCTCCTCCAGGGGCGTCGCCCCGTCGTCAATATCAAGATAATAGATATCGACGTAGTCGGTGCCGAGACGCCTTAGGCTGCCATCGATGGCTTCCATGATCCATTTCCGGCCCATGCCGGTTTGATTCGGACCCGGCCCCATGGCATTGCCTGATTTCGTGGCCAGGACCCAGCGGTCGCGGTCGCGGCGCACGGCCCGTCCGACGATGCCCTCCGAAAGGCCGCCGGCGTTGACGTCGGCCGTGTCGATGAAGTTGACGCTGGCCGCGCGGGCCATGGCGACGATGCGGCCCGCGGTCCTCTCGGAGGCCCCTTCGCCGAAGTCCATCGTGCCCAGGCAGAGCGGAGACACTTTCAGCCCACTGGCGCCCAGTCTTCTGTATTCCATGGTGGGATCCCGTGAATAATGCGCCAGGCACTCCCCTGCCATGGTTTTCTACAGAACCGCCCGACGGCGCACAACCGGCCCGCAAAGATATCTTGACCAGCGATTGGCGAGCCTATGTACTGACACCGCGCGTCCAGCGGACGTCGGCCAAACGAGATCCGCAGACGCCGCGGCGCCATAGGGGAGGGAGAATTGCCGCCAACACAATCGTGGTCGCACCTCAAACGATTTAACGACCGTCTGGACCGCGTCCTCTCCGTTGTCTGCGCCGTCCTGCTCACGGTTATGGTGACGACGATATTCGTCCAGGTGCTGGCGCGTTACGTCTTCCTGGCCTCGACGCCGTGGTCGGAGGAGATCGCGGTCTACTGTTTTATCTGGGTCGTGTTCCTGGGCACCGGCCTTGGCGTGCGGGACCACGCCCATCTGGTCGCCGACCTGTTACCCGATACAATGGGACCGTTCTGGGACAAGACCCTGATGGTCTTCAGCCATGGGATGGTGACGGTCACCGCGCTTGTCTTTCTTTGGTACGGCTTGGATTACGCCATCCTCGGCATGACGCGGCTGTCGTTTTCCATGGGATTTCCCATGTTCTACGTCTATATCTCCCTGCCGATTACGGGCGCCGTGATGTTGCTGTTTCTTATCGAGCGCTACCATGCCTTGTGGGTCGGGGACACGGCGCCGTGATTACGCTGCTGTTCGTCTCCTTCTTCGGCCTGATCTTGCTCAGAATTCCGGTCGGGTTCGCCCTTATCCTATCCTCGACCTTGGTCATCTTCGTCGAAGGCCTGCCTCCCAATCTCGTCGCGCTAAGGCTCTACGAGGGTCTGACACCCTTTCCCATCCTCGCCATCCCGCTCTTCTATTCCCTCGGCCTGCTGTGCAACTCCAGCGGCTTTACCGAACGCATCATGATGCTCGCCCGCGCCCTGGTCGGCGGAGTCAGGGCCGGCCTGGCGCACGTCAACATCGTCGCCAGCATGCTGTTCGCCGGCATCTCGGGGTCGAGCACCGCCGACACCGCCGGCATCGGATCGGTGATCATGCCGCAGATGCTCAAGGCCGGGTATTCCAAGCCCTTCACCGTCGCGGTGACGGCCTGTTCGTCGACCATGGGCAACATCATCCCGCCCTCGATCCTGATGGTCATCTACGGCGCCTTCGGCAATGTCTCTATCGGAATGTTGTTCCTCGGAGGCTTCATTCCCGGTTTGCTGCTCGGCTTCGGCCAGATGGCGCTGGTCTATGTGCTCGCGCGACGCTACGACTTTGGCGTCGAAGACAAGAGCGAGCGCCCGCCCGTGGGACGCAGCCTGCTGCAAGGCGCGCTACCGCTCGGCGTACCGCTGGTTATCATCGGCGGCATCGTCGGCGGCGTGTTCACGCCCACCGAATCCGCCGCCATTGCCATCTTCTACGTTCTTGTCCTCAGCACGTTCGTATACCGCGAACTGACCCTCAAGTCCCTGCGCGGATTGTTGCAGGAGGGCGGCCGTTTTGTCGCCCTGCCGCTGATCATGACCGCGGCGGCGGCGGTCTTCGCCTGGCTCCTCGCCTTTTATCAATTTCCCCAGGCCATGGTCGGGTTGATGGAGGAGTTCGGCGCCACCCGCTATGGCGTGCTGGCCAGCGTGGTGTTTGCCTTTCTCATCCTCGGCTGCTTCCTCGACACGGTTCCCGCCATCATCATGTTCCTGCCCATCGTTCAGGCCCTGGGCGATGCCGCCGGCATCCACCCGGTCCAGATGGGAGTCGTGGTGGTCCTGACCGGCGCCCTGGGCTTGGTCACGCCGCCTTATGGCGTGTGCCTTCTGGTGGCCTCGAAGATAATCGGTATCCACCCCCGCCAAGCCATAGTCATGACCCTGATGTTCGGCGGCGTCAGCCTGGCCGTAATCATTTTCGCCGTGCTGGTGCCCGAGGTCACGCTGTTCCTGCCGAAGCTGTTGATGGCGAAATTCTTCTAGGGCGCTTCGGAGACGCGAATGATCGATTTTGAGATACCGGAAGAGACCCGGCTGCTGATCGACACCGTGCGCAAGTTTGTCGAGGCCGAGGTTCAACCTCTCGAGGACGAGGTCGAGGCGCTGGGCCATATCCCCCCCGACAAATTGGCGGACGTGAAGGGAAAGGCCCAGGCCCTCGGTCTTTATGCCATGAACATGCCGGCCGATGTCGGCGGCGGCGGGTTGAGCGCCATCGACACTTGCTTCGCCGAGGAGCAGTTGGGAACCACCTCGGACGCCTTGATTCGCCGCGTCTTCGGCCAGGTCTACGACATGCTGCTGGCCTGCGAGGGACAACAGCGCGAAGACTACCTTTTGCCCACGGTGCGGGGCGACAAGATCTGCGCCATGGCGATCACCGAGCCGGGCGCCGGCTCGGACGCGGCCAACATCAGCACCACCGCCGACCGCGACGGCGATACCTTCGTCATCAACGGGCGCAAGCACTTCATCAGCGACGGCGACATCGCCGACTACGCCATTGTCATGACCCTCACCGATCGCGAAAAACGCGCCCGCGGGGGCATCACGCTCTTCCTGGTCGACCGCGACACGCCGGGATTCAGCGTCGGGCGCGTCCAGGCCATGATGGGGCACCGCGGATATGGGCACGCGGAACTGGTCTTCGAGGACTGCCGGGTCAGCGCCGACAAGATCCTGGGCCAACTGGGCGAGGGCTTCCGACTCATCATGAGCACGATCTCTCGCGTGCGGCTGGCCCATATCGGTGCCCGCTCGGTGGGCATGGCGGGCCGCGTGCTCGAACTGGCGCGCACTTACGCCAACGAGCGCCAGCATTTCGGCCAGCCCATCGGCCAGTTCCAGATGGTCCAGCAGATGCTGGCCGACATGGCCACCGACATTTTCGCCACCCGGTCGATGGTCCTGAATACCGCTTGGGAAATCGACCAGGGGAACGATCCGCGCCGCAAGCTATCGATGGTCAAGCTGTTTGCGTCCGAAATGATGGGCCGTGTCGCCGATTGCGGACTGCAGATCTTCGGCGGCATGGGATTCAGCAAGGAGATGCCGCTGGAGCGGATTTATCGCGACTGCCGGGTGCTCCGCATCTACGATGGCACGTCCGAGATTCACCGCATGCTTATCGCCCGCCAAGTGCTCAAGAACGGACTGACACTTTAGGATATTGACGCCATGAACACCGATAATTCCGCCTCTTCGCGCCTCCCCGAAATTGGGGAGACGGCCGAATTCCGCAAGACCATGACGGTGGCCGAGCAGGCCCTGTTCACGGGCATCAGCGGCAACATGCATCCGCTTTACGTCAACGAGGTCCATGCCGCCGCCACCGAGGCCGGCGGGCGCCTGGCTTTCGAGCTTGCCGTTGCCGCCCTTGCCACGACGGCGCTTGCCGAAGTCGGCGGCCCCAACGTCCGCCTGGCCGCCATAGACCTCAGCTTCCCCGCCCCGACCCGAATTGGCGACACGGTCGCGGCCCGCGTCGAGGTGATCGAGGCCGGCGAAGCGCGCCTCCGCTGCGCCGTGAGGTGCGAGCGCGACGGCGGCCCGGTGGTCGCCGAGGGCACGGCGGACCTGGTACGCGTCGAAAGCCGATAGCATGTATCAGGTCAAGACCATCGACGAGATCGAGGTCGGCGACCGCGCCTCCATCGCCAAGACGGTCACCGAGGCCGACGGGGCGCTTTATATCGCTTCGACCGGGGACTTCGGGCCGGTTCACATCGACGACGGGTACGCCGCCGGCACCCGCTTCGAAAAGCGCCTGGCGCCCGGCATCATGGTCGCCGGCATCTGCACCTCGATCTTGACCAGCCATCTGGTCGGTGTCCTCGGCGTTTCCATCGAGGACCGCTTCTGGTTCACAGGGCCCGTTTTTTATGGCGACACCGTTAACGTCGAGGTCTGGATCGCCGAGAAAAACCCTGAAAACCGGACAGTGGTGTGGGAGGCCAGCGCCCGCAATCAAGACGGGCTGGAGGTCCTCAAGGCCTGGGCGACGCTGAAATTCCCGCGCCCCAGGACCAGGCCTCCAGAAACGACGTGACCCGGTCGGCGGGCTACACCGTCGGCGAGGCCGACATTGTCCTTTTCGCCGCCGTCAGCACTGATTTCAGCCGTCTTCACACCGACGCCGCCTATGCCGCCCGCGGCCTCTTCGGCCAAAGGGTCGGCCACGGACTTCTCGGCATGTGCCTGGCCGAGGGCCTGCTGAGCCGGCGGCGTCCGTCCAATGCCATCGTCTTCGCATGGGAATGGGAGTTCGCGGCGCCGTTTTTCATCGGCGATACACTCCGCGCCGAAGCCGAGGCCGAGACGATCGAGGACGGCGCCACGTTAAGCGTCGCCGAGGAGACGGTCACCGTCTTCAACCAGAGGAACGAGGTCGTGCAGCGGGGGCGGCATCTGTTGGCCCGGCCGCGTGACGGCGAGGGTCCGGACTGGGCAGAAAAAGCCTTGAACGGTCCGGCGCCCGGTTTCGAGGAGTTCCAGGCCAGCGATACCGAGCCCGTTCCACCGTCGACGACGGAGAAAGAATTCTCTGACGAAACCGGCGTTTTCTTCGAAGACCTGGCGGTGGGTGATGGCTTCCGCACCCCCGCCTTCACGGTTGGCGAATACGAGGCCGGTGCCTTTGCCGGCCTGAGCGGTGAGAGGGGCCCTTGGTTTCACGCCGAGTCCGCCGCCCAGGCGGCCGGGCTCGGCGCCCGCGTCGTCGCCCCTCTCTTTGGGCTGGCCCTGGTCGAGGGGCTCAAGTACAGCCTCGCCCCCGACCACGGCGTCGGCATCCCCATGGCCTCGCTTTCGTGGCGCTGGCGCCAGGCGGCGCCCATCCATCCCGGAGACACCCTGCTCGCGGAGGTCACGGTCCAGGGCAAGCGGGCCAGCCGCTCCAAGACCGACCGCGGCGTCATCGCCCAGGCCATCTCCTTGATTGCGGAAGGCCGCGGCGTCGTGCAGCATGGGCAGCACGTTCAAATGTTCCGCCGCCGTCCGCCGGGCTTGGCGGCGCCGCGGCCTTAGGAGAAAACACCCATGTCCATGCCGGGAATGGAAATGCTGCGGGGCGCCATCGACTCCCATGTCCACTGCTGCCCGCACATAAACGGCCGCACCGTCACCGTGTTCGAGGCGGTGCGGGAGGCGGCGAAGGCTGGCCTCGCCGGCATTGGCCTGCTGGACGTCTTCGCCAACACCTCGGGGCTTGCCGCCTTGGCGATGAGGGAACTCGACGAGCTTGGCGTCGAGGTCTTCGGCGGGATTATCCTCGAGCCCTACGTTGGCGGTCTCTCGACACGGGTCGTCGAGACGGCCCTCGACATGGGATACGGTCCGGGAACCGGGGCGCGTTTCATCTCGTTGCCTTGCCACCACACCCAATTCGTCGCCCGGTCCGAGGGCCGCAGCCCGGTCTTCGTGGAAACCTGCCTCGCCATCCCGGCCAAAGGGGCCCTGCCGGACCCCTTGGGCGAGATCATGGAACGCGTCGCCGACAGGGACGTGGTCTTCAACACCGGTCATCTGACGGGCGAGGAGACGATCCGCGTAGTCGAGGAGGCCGCCAAGAGGGGCGTCCGGCGCATCCTCTGTCCGGCCTCCTATTTCACCACCGACGAGGCGCGCGAGATCGTCGGCCTGGGCGCGTTCGTCGAGTTCGCCTTCTTCGTCATGAGCCACGCCACCCAGGTGGGCACCACCATGATCGATTCCGAGAAGCACTGCTTTCCCCCCGTAACCCTTGATACGGTGGTGGAGAAGATCAGGGCCGTCGGTCCCGAGCACACGGTGCTGTCCAGCGACTCGGGCTCGTTCATCCTTCCGCCCCCCGTCGAGGCCCTGCGCGAGTGGCTGCTGATGATCGAGAGCGAGGGATTCTCCCGCGACGACATCCGCCGCATGGTGGCTGAAAACCCGGCGATGCTGTTCAAGGTGGGCGCGATGGCCGCCGAGCCGCCCCCGGCCGGATAAAGGAGAAGCGCATGGAATTCGTCCTTGTCACCGGACCCCGGCCGGGCGTGACCCTCGTCACCCTCAATCGACCGGCCAAGCGCAACGCGTTGAGCATCGCGCTGATGGGCGAACTAGCGGCGGTCCTCGACCAGGCGGCCGCCGATGACGGGGTCCGTTCAGTGGTCATCACCGGCGACGAGCGCGCTTTCTCCGCCGGCGCCGACATCAACGACCAGCTGGAACGCGGGCTGGATGCGGTGTTCTCGGACGAGCGCCTGGATGCCTGGCGCACGGTCGAACGGTTCCCGAAGCCCCTGGTGGCGGCGGTCGAGGGCTATGCCCTTGGCGGCGGATGCGAGCTGGCCATGCTCGCCGATATCGTCATCGCCGGCGAGACGGCGCGCTTCGGCCAGCCGGAGATCAACATCGGCATCTTTCCCGGCGACGGCGCCACCCAGCGCCTGGCGCGCTCAGTCGGCAAGTCGATGGCCATGAAGATGGTTCTCTCGGGCGAGATGATCGATGCCGCCGAGGCCAAGGCGATAGGATTGGTCGCCGAGGTGGCGGCGGCGGGGAAGACGGTCGGCCGCGCCCTCGACCTGGCGGCGGTGATCGCCGAGAAAAGCCCCATCGCGCTTCGACTTGCCAAGGAAGCGGTGCTGACGGCCTTCGAGACGCCGCTTTCCGCCGGGCTTGAATTCGAACGCCGCAACCTCGCCCTCGCCTTCGACAGCGACGACCAGAAGGAAGGAATGCGGGCCTTCGTCGAAAAGCGCAAACCCCGCTTCGGTGGAACGTAGTGGAAGCACCCGGCAAGGTCATCGTGGTCGGCGCCGGCATAGTCGGGGTGTGCTGCGCCGCATATCTGCAACGCCAAGGGCACGATGTCGTGCTGGTCGACCGCGGCGCGCCGGGCGAGGGCTGTTCGCTCGGCAATTCCGGAGGCTTCGGTGTCGGCCTGGTGGCGCCTCTGTCGACGCCGGGGCAACTGCTTCGCATTCCACGCCTCCTCCTCGATCCGCGCCAGCCCCTTTCGGTGGCGCCGAGCCAGTTCGTACGGCTGCTGCCTTGGTTCATCAGGTTCCTCGCCAACAGCAGGCCCGGCCGCGTGGCGGAGATCGCCGCCGCCCGTCACCAGTTGTCGGCCCAGGCCTTCAACGCCCTCGATCCCTTGCTGGAAGACGCCGGCGCGCAGTCCCTGCTACGCCGTGACGGCATGCTGTTCGTCTACGAGTCCCGCCGCTCCCTGGAGCGCGCCCGTTACGCCTGGGACATGGCGCGGCGTTTCGGCGTCAAGGTTCACGAGATCGACGGCGCCGAAGCCCGCGACCTCGAGCCCGCCCTGGGCCCCAACGTCCGCCACGGCGTCCTCTTCCCCGACAACGGTCACACGGTCAATCCCTTGCGTCTTGTGCAGGTCCTGGCGCGGCGCTTCGCCGAGAGGGGCGGCAAGTTGCGGCACGAGACCGTCGTATCGATCCGCATCGCGGACGACGGCAAGCCGCAGGTGGATACGAATACGCAAACCCACGCCGCCGATGCGGTCGTCCTTGCCACCGGGGCGTGGTCGCGCCGCTTCGCCGCCGCCTTGGGTTGCGACGTTCCGTTGGCGGCCGAGCGGGGCTATCATGCCATGGTCGCCTCGCCGGGCGTCGCCTTGCGGGCCCCGGTGACGCTGTCGGACCGCAACGTCGTGCTCACGCCGATGGAAGAGGGGTTGCGAATCACCGGCATTTCGGAGTTCGCCGCCCTCGACGCCCCGCCCAACGAGGAACGCACCGACAGGATCGCGCGCCAAGCCGGAGAATTTCTTCCCGGCCTTCGAACGACGGGCATGACGCGCTGGATGGGGCCCAGGCCCTCGACACCGGATTCCCTGCCCTTGATCGGCCCGACACCGCGCCACCGGTCGGTCTACTTCGCCTTCGGGCACAGCCACATGGGCCTGGCCTGGGCCGCCGTCACCGGCAAGGTGATCGCCGAGATGGTCGCCGGCCGGCCGCCGTCACTGGACCTGGCGCCCTATCGTCCCGATCGATTCCGGGCCGCGTGACGCCCCTGTACCAAGGCCTGGGCTTGGGATAAAAGTGGGTCCAGCCGAGAAGGAATGTTGCAATGGATTTACTCGCGGGAACCAAGGTTGTCAGCTTCAACCATTTCCTCGTCGGTCCCACGGGCGCCCAGATTCTGGGCGACTTGGGCGCCGACGTCATCGCCGTAGAGCCCCTGGGCGGCGCCTTCCAGCGCAACTGGGCGGTGGGCGACCAATTTGTCGACGGCCAGAGCGTCAACCACCTGAGCACGGGACGCAACAAGCGCAGCATCGCCCTCGACCTCAAGGCGCCGGCGGGCCACGAGGTAGCGCGTAAGCTGGTGCAAGGGGCCGACGTGATGATGGAGAATTTCCGCCCCGGCACCATGGAGAAGCTGGGCCTCGGATACGAGGACATGGCGGCCATCAATCCCGGCATTATCTATGCGTCGGCCACCGGCTTCGGTATTGACGGGCCATACCGCGACCGGCCGGGACAGGACCTCCTGGCACAGGCCCTTTCGGGCTTGGCGGCGCGCACCGGCAACGCGGACGGACCGCCGACCCCGGTCGGGCCGACCGTAGTCGACCAACACGCCGCCGCCTTTTACGCCCTGGGAATTCTGGCCGCGCTGCTTGGCCGACGGAAATCGGGCCGCGGCCGTCGAGTGGACGTCAACCTGCTCTCCGCGGCGCTGGATATTCAGTTCGAATCCCTGACCTGCTATCTCAACGGCGGGCGCTCCGAAACGTCCCGTGGGCCGGACAACCTGGCGGCATGGTTCAGCCCGGCGCCCTATGGCGTCTACGCCACCAAGGACGGACACGTCGCCCTTTCCATGGCGCCGCTCGAACTCCTGTCCAAGGCCCTCTCCTTGCCCGGACTGGCCGCTATTCCCGAGGCCGAGGCCTTCACCCGTCGCCAGGAGATTATCGACCAGGTGCGCGAAGCCATATCGACGCGCCGGACGGCCGATTGGCTCGGCGTTCTTGAGGAGCACAAGGTGTGGCATGCCGAGGTACAGGACTACGACGCGGTCATGACCGATCCCCAGGTCCTGCACAACGCCACCATCCAGACCGCGGAGGGGGCGACCGGGGCGCCCATCTCGCTGGTCATGCACCCGGTTAAGTATGACGGCGAGACGCCGGCGATGCGCCTGGCGCCTCAATTGCTCGGCGCCCAGACCCGGGAAATCCTCGCCGAGTTAGGCTACGGAGAGGACCACATCCGCAAACTTGAGTCGACGGACGTGGTGCGGTCCCACGGCGCCGAGACCGACTGAACAGGGAAAGTCTCGACCCATGCTGATCAAGATGCGCGTGGTAAGTTTTTGTCACTATCTGCAGGGACCGGCGTGTACCCAGTACCTGGCCGACATGGGTGCCGACGTGATCAAGCTGGAACCGCCGCAGGGCGCGTTCGAGCGCCATTGGTCGGGCGGCAAATCCTACGTCGACGGCGTGAGTGCCTTCCTCCTCAGCGCCAACCGCAACAAACGCAGCCTGGCCATCGACCTTAAGCAGCCGGAGGGCCGGGAGATCGCCCTCAGCCTGATCGACGGCGCCGACGTCGTTGTCGAGAACTTCCGCCCTGGCGTCATGGATCGCCTGGGTCTCGGCTATGACACCGTGATGGCCCGCAAGCCCGACATCATTTACGTCTCCGCCACCGGCCTTGGCGCCACCGGCCCGGCCAGCGAGCGTCCCGGCCAGGACCTCCTGATGCAGGCGCGCTCGGGCCTGATGGCGGTGACCGGCAACCACGAGACCGGCCCCGTGGCGGTCGGGGCGGCGGTGGTCGACCAGCATGGCGGCGCCCTGATGGCCATGGGGATCCTGGGCGCCTTCGTGAAGCGGCTGACCACGGGCGAGGGGACGCGGATCGAGGCCGATCTCTTCAGTTCCGCCATCGACCTTCAGACCGAAGCCCTGACCAAGTACATGGCGCGGTCGGGCGACGGCAATGCCCTGGAGCGCGACCGCCACGTCGGAAGCTGGTACCACGACGCGCCCTACGGCGTTTATCGGCTGTCCGACGGCACCATCGCGCTGTCCATGAACGATCCCGTCAAGCTGGCCAAGGCGCTCGACAGTTCCCGGCTTGCCGCCCTCGACGGCATCGACCGCTACGACGAGCGCGACCGTTACGCCGGGGTCGTGGCCGAGGAACTGGCGCCGCGGCGCTTCGCCGACGTGGCCCATGCCTTCGATGAGAACGGCATCTGGTACGAACGGGTCCAGGACTACGACGACCTTGGCAACGATCCGCAAGTCCACCACAACCAGGTCTTCCGTAAGATCGAGGTCAAGGAAGGCACCGCCACCCTCGTCAACCATCCGCTGCGCTATGACGGGAAGATACCCGAATTCAAGGGGATTCCCTTGGAGGCGGGACAGCACAGTCGCGAGGTCCTCGCCGAACTGGGATACGGCAAGTCCGACATCGACCGACTGCTTGAGGCCAAGGTGATCTTCGCACCCGACGGGGGTTAGAAGCCGCCGACCTCGCCACGCTTGACGTAGCGGCCGTGGCCGGGCCGCCCCAACCATTCGTCTCCGTCCACGACCTTGGTTCCGCGCGACCACACTTTCTTGACCCGGCCGCGGATCTTGCGTCCTTCGAACAAGGTGTAGTCGACGCGGCTGTGGTGGCTGGCGGCCGAGATGACGAACTCCTCGTCGGGATCGAAGAGCACGATATCGGCGTCGCTGCCGACCGCGATGGTGCCCTTGCGCGGGAAGAGACCAAAAATCTTGGCCGGCGCCGTGGCGGTGAGCTGGACGAAGCGGTTAAGCGACATGCGCTGACCGTGGACGCCGCCGTCGAAGACCATCGACATGCGGGTCTCGACCCCGGGGGCGCCGTTCGGGATCTGCGAGAAGTCGTCCTTGCCGCGGGTTTTCTGGTTCTTGAGCCCAAGGTGGCCTTCGCGCAGGCAGAACGGGCAGTGATCGGTCGAAATGACCTGCAGGTCGTCGAACTTGAGGGCCTGCCAAAGGTGTTCCTGGTCCTCTTTCTCGCGCAACGGCGGTGTCATGACGTACTTGGCGATCTCGAAGCTCTCGTCGGCATAGAGCGAGCGGTCGAGGAAAAGGTAATGGGGGCAGGTTTCGGCGAACACCGGGATGCGCAGGTCACGCGCCTCGATCACGCTCTTCAGGGCCTCGCGGCACGACAGATGGACGAAGTAGACCGGCGCCTCCGCCAATTCGGCGAGCTTGATGCCGCGGTGGGTCGCCTCGCCTTCCATGAGCGCCGGTCGGGTCAATTCGTGGTACTTGGGCGCCGTGTGCCCCTGATCCAGCGCCTCGCGGACAAGCTGATCGATGACCAGGCCGTTCTCGGCATGCAGCGTGATCATGCCGCCGTGCTGACCGACCAGGCGCATGGCGCGGAAGATGGCCGCGTCATCGACCATGACGACGCCGGGATAGGCCATGAACATCTTGAAGCTGGTGACCCCTTCGTGGCGGATCAGGTCCTTCATGTCGGCCAAGGCCTGGTCGTTGACGTCGGTCGTGATGATATGCAGGCCGAAGTCGATCCCGGCCTGGGGTTCGGCCCGCTCCAAGGTCCGGCCCAAGGCCTCGGGCAGCCGCTCGCCTTGGCCCTGCATGGCGAAGTCGACGATGGTCGTCGTCCCCCCGAAGGCCGCCGCTATGGTTCCGCTTTCGTAGGTATCGGCGGTGGTGGCGCCGCCGAAAGTGTTCTCCATGTGGGTGTGCACGTCGACCCCGCCGGGAAGCACCAACTTACCGTCCGCATCGACCGTCTCGACATCCTCGCCAACGCTCAGATCCTCGCCGATTTGCACGATGCGGCCGTCGCGGCACAGGATGTCGGCGCGGTAATCGTCGACCGCCGTGACGACGCGGCCGTTTTGAATCAACAGCCCGCTCATCGCTTGCCCTCCCCTCGTTCATTCACGCCCGAAGCCAGCCTGATGGACGCGCACCGGACTGTCAACGCCGGGGCTGGACCAGGTGCTCGTCGATCCAATGGGGCTGTTGGCCGACATGAGGAAGGTGACGTGTGCCGAAGTCTAGAACGGCTCCAAAAGACGGGGGGGGTACTCGCCCCCTGGCAAGTGGAAGGTCGAAGCCCATGTGGCGCTTCAGGTGGGCGAACAGCATCTCGACCTTCTTGCGTTCTTGGCGGGATCGCTCGTAGGGCTCCGACAGCGAGATCACCTTCGGCGTCTTGCGGTTGTTCTCCGGTTCCGGAACGAGCGCCGCGACATGTTCCCGCGCCGCGCGGGTATCGAGCCTGGGATTGGACCAGTCGATCTCGTCGCTGCCCGGCACACCACGATAGCGGCTGGCGTCGGCCTCCATCACCGAGGCATCGATGGCGAAGCCCTCCCAGCGAAAAATACCAGGAAGATCGAATCAAGCTTCGAGTCCCGTCACAAGGGACTTTATCAACAGTATCGACCAAGGAGAGATATCGGCTAACGGAAGGTTGCGGAGAAAAACCCATTCCAATGGCGATGCAGTTTAGATATGATTGCCATGCATCTGAAGGTTATATGGGGAATATCGTGTTAAATTCGCCAGTACGATGAGAGTGGCACGGAATGAAGGCCCCCGGCGAGGGGTCGGATGTGCTGCCTCCGCTGCCAAATATCTGTGATATTTTTTCAACTGAGAGGGAGGCTGATCAATGAGACGCATATGTGGAACCATTTGCAGCATCGCGGCGCTGGCTTTGATGTCCGGCGCGGCGGTCTCGGAAGAGCTGAAGTTGGGGATCATGACGGAACCATCTTCCATCGACCCCAATTGGCAAAATTTTCCCCAAAACCATGCCAACGGGGATCACTGGTCCGAGACCTTGGTGCTGAAGGACAACCAGCAGAACGCGAAGCCTCTCTTGGCGACGTCGTGGAAAACTTTGCCGAACGACAACAAGGTGTGGGAGTTCAAGCTGCGCAAGGGCGTGAAGTTTTCCGACGGCTCGGACTTTACGGCGGACGACGTCCTGGCCACGAACAAATACGCCCTGACGCTCAAGGGAAGTTCTTCGCCCGTGGGGCGCTATCAGCGCAACAAGACCTTTAAGAAAATCGATGACTATACTCTTCACATCACGACCGGGTCGGCCTACCCGTTAATGGTGAAGGAAATGGCGATGGTCCACGTCGTCTCGAAGAAGGTGGCCGAAACCATGAAGACGGGCGATTACAACGCCGGCAAGGCGGCCGTTGGCACGGGTCCGTACAAGTTCGTCGAGTGGGTGCAGGGCGAGCGCGTCGTCTTCGAAGCCAACCCTAATTATTGGGGCAAGAAGGCGAAGTGGAGCAAGGTGTTATTCCGCCCGATTAAGTCGGAGCCGGCGCGTGTGGCCGCCTTGCTGTCCGGCGCGGTCGACATCATCGATTACGTCCCGACCAACGACCTGGAGAGCCTGCGCAAGAACCCGAAGGTGGCGCTGACGGAATATCCGTCGAACCGGGTGATCTATTTCTGGCCGGACCAGAGCCGTCACATTTCGCCTTTCGTCAAAACCAACGACGGCAAGCCCGCCTTCCCCAACCCGCTTCGCAACATCAAGGTGCGCGAGGCCATCTCGCTTGCCATCAACCGCAAGGCCATCGTCGAGCGGGTGATGTCTGGCGCGGCGATCGAGGCCGAGCAGATGTCGCCTGAGTTCATCTTCGGCTCCAACCCGAAGCTGAAGAAGCTGAAGTATGACCCCGAGCGGGCGAAGAAGCTCCTCGCCGAGGCGGGGTGGCCGGACGGCTTTAGGATGACGATCCATGGCCCCAACGACCGTTACGTCAACGACGAAAAGGTATGCGAGACGGTGGCCCAGATGCTGACCAAGATTGGCATCAAGTCCGATGTCGTCGTGCAACCGAAATCGGCCTACTTCTCAAAGACCCGGAAGGGGGGCGAGCACGGCTTGCCCAGTTTCAGCTTCTTCATGATGGGGTCGGGCTCGAACCTGGGTGACGGTGGCTCGCAGCTTCAGTTCAGCCACCACTCTTACTATCCCCTCAAGAACATGGGGGTCGGCAACCGCGGTCGCTACAACAACATGATCGTTGACGCCCTCCTGGCTCAGTCGATGGAAGAGACCGATTTCCCCAAGCGCGAGAAGCTGATTCAGGACTCGGTCGAAATCGTGATGATGGATTGGGGCTTCATCCCGACCCATTATCAGAAGAACGTCTGGGCCCACCGCCCGGACCTGGTCTATGCCGGTCACACCAACGAAAAGACCAAGGCCATGCTGGTGTCGAAAAAGTAGACGCCAGTATCCAAGCGACACTGGACGGGCGGCCCTTCGGGGCCGCCCTTTTCCTTTTTGCTGCCATGGACGTGCCGGCGGCTACGGGATGGCGTGTCCGTAGGCTTGTTTCTTGCGCACTCGACGGGCGGCGGGAAAAAAATCACCGGGCCATTGCGACCCGGTGAAAAGGAAGGCTTCTCAATGAACAGTAAGATTAGCAAGAGCCTGGATCGGTGTGTTGATCTGGATCAAGAATGGTTAACTTTTGTTTCCTCCGGTCAGGGACCTGGACCTCTACGATGCCTATACCGTCGACGAGGCCTTCATCACCTCGACCAGCTGGTTCGTTTGTCCGGGTTGAGCCGGGCCCAACGAAGCTGTGACGCCATCCCGTTCACCAGCAGACGGCGGAGATACCGATCGCCCATCTTGGAGGTTCGGCCCAACCGCTGCTCCTTGCCGCCGCTGGAATTGGCTCTGGGTGACAGCCCCAGCCAGACGGCAAACTGCCGACCCGACGTGAACTGGTGCGGATCGGTGACCGTCTCGAAAAGGCCTGTGCGTGATCCTTACCGGTCGACCGACGGGCGACGCCGACGGTCCGCACCTGTGGCCAGCCTTTCCCCGAACGCCTCCTCCATGGCCGCGAGGACGCGGGCCCGGATGCCCTCGGGGTCGCCCAGCACCGAAGCCAGCGCCGTGCCGTCGCCGGCGACGGGGAGGTCGGGCAGCGCCGTCTCGAAGATGCGGCGGCGCGTCTCGTAGCGCACCGATTTGGGTACCGCGTAAAGACGGCGATTGAGTTCTCCCATCAAGGCGTCGTCGAACACCGCCTCCCAGGCCTCGCGCTCGGGCCCGAAATCGAAACCCTGGCGTGCGGCGGCGCGCGGCCGGGCGGTGCGCAGGCGCTCCGTGGCGGCGGCGTCGAGGCGCCCGTTATCTCCGATCACAACCCCGTACTCTCGCCTTGCCACGGCCCGGCTGACGAAACCCTGCTCGACGTCGGTCCGCACCTTCTTGGCCGGCCTCCGGTAAGGATCGCCGTAGCCGCTGGCGCCCGGCATCAGGAACGTCACCGTCTCGCCGGCCTGCACCTTGAGCTCGTCGATCTTGGTCAGTGGCCGCTCGTCGGCGCGTCCCTTGTTGAGGATGGCCCGCAAAGTCTTTCCCGGGCGGCCGCCGCAAACGCCGAAGGCGGGGAAGCGCAGGCGCTCCATGCCGCGCGACAGGATGGAGCCGCCGTCGCGCAGAATCTCCACGGTGAGGTGTTGTCCGACGCCGCCGCGCCACTCGCCGGCGCCGCTCGAATCGGGACGAATGTCGTATTCGCGGATGAGGACGCCGGCCTCCGCCTCGACGGCCTCCACCGGGTGGTTGCGCAGGTTCGACATGGAGGGGTCGCGGGCGTCGACGCCGTCGAAACCCTTGCCGGCGCCGAGCCCGCCGCGAGTCGGCTCCAACACCATAACGTTGCGGTTGCGGCCCTCTGCGTCGTACTCGGCGAGGACGATGGCGGCGCTGGCGCCGCAGGTGGGAGCCGCCATCAGGTCGGGCGCCGCCTTGAGGATGGCGCCGGTGAGCGCGTCCGAGAGCCGGCGACTGGGCGCGGAGCGGATGCCGACAGCGTCGGGAAACTCGGCGTTGAGCACGGTTCCCGGCGGGTTGGTCACGGTGATCGGGCGGAACAGCCCGGCGTTCATGGGCGCCGTCTTGTCGTGGGTGCAGACGAAGCTGGCGAGCCGCATGGTGAGCCAATAGTTGCGCCGGCCCATGGTGGGAACGTTGTAGGCCGCCGCTACCTGCGGATCGGTGTCGCTGACGTCCAGGTGCACGCTGCCGCCCTTCACCGTCATCTTGACGCGTACCCGTACCGGGATGCGGCTCACCAGGTCGTCGTCCATGAAGTCCCAGAACTCGTAATCGCCGTCGGGCAGCCGGCTGAACACGGCCCGCGCCTTCTCGGCGGCGTAGTCCTGGAGCGCCGTCTGGCCGGCGAGGAAGGTTGCCAGACCGTGGCGCTCGATCATGTCGGCGACGCGGCGCCGGCCCAGGTCCAGCGCCCCCAGCATGGCATGGATGTCGCCCATGTTGACGTCGGGGATGCGGCAGTTGGCGCGGAAGAGGCGCACGAAGTCCTCGTTGAGGACGCCCTGGCGCACCACCTTCATGGGCGGGATGACGAGACCCTCCTGGAACAGCTCGCGGAGCGACGGCGCGATCGAGCTGGGCACCGAGCCGCCGACGTCCGTGAAGTGGATGAAGCACCACCCGTAGGCCACGATCTCGCCCTTGTGGTGGTAGGGTTTGATCATGTGGATGTCGGGGAGGTGGGTCGACAACGCCTGCGAGCGGTAGGGGTCGTTGGTGATGATGACGTCGCCCTCTTTCACGTCGGCGACGGCGCGAATCGTCGGCCCCCAGTCCGCGTCGACCAGGAACTGGACGCTGGCCGAGGGCGGATAGGCGAATATTTGGCCGTCGCGGTCGACGATGCCGGTGCAGAAGTCGGCGGCCTCCTTGACGAAGGTCGAGCGCGAGGCGCGCTGCAAAGTCGCCGACATCTCGTCGGCGACGGAGGCCGCCTTGTTGCCAAGGATCTCGAGGAGGACAGGGTCGAGTTTCATGGTCGGAAACCCCAAGGGCCGTTAGCCGCCGCAGAGCCATGAAAGAGGCCCGGTCGCTACGCCGCGAGAGACTAAGAGCACCGCGATATCGAGTCAAACCACCGCCCGAGGCTCTGCTATGATGACTCCCGAAAGCGGAGAGGTGGAATGGGCCGAATACTTGCAGAGAAGGTCGCCGTGGTGACCGGTGGTGGCTCGGGCGTCGGAGAGGCCATCGCCAAGCGGTTTGCGGCTGAGGGATGCCACGTCGTGGTCTGTGGTCGCCGCCGTGCGCCCATCGAAAGCTTGACCAAGGAGATCGGGGGCTTGGCGGTGGTAGCCGACGTCTCTGTCGAGGCCGATGTGGCGGCCCTTTTCCGCGCCTGCGACAAGGCCTACGGGCGTCTCGACGTACTGGTCAACAACGCGGGCACCGTCGGCGCCATGTCGGAACTCGCGGCCATGGACATGGACGCCTGGGACCATACCATCGCGGTCAATCTGCGCGGCGTCGTGCTTTGCATCAAGGGAGCCATCCCTTTCCTCCACCGCCCAGGCGGTGTCATCGTCAACATCGGATCGCGAGGCGGTCTCCACGGTGGCCGGGCGGGGGCAACAGACTATGTCGCCAGCAAGTTTGCCGTGACCGGTTTGACGGAGTCCCTGGCCCAGGAATTGGGTCCGCTGGGTATCCGCATCAACGATGTCTGTCCCGGGGTCGTAGATACTGAAATGTCACGCCGGAGCTTCGAAGCCATGGCACGGGATCTGGGCCGGGAAGCGGCGCAAGTTCGCAGGACGATGTTCACCGAAACCGCCGCGCTGCGTCGCTTGGTCGAGGCGGAGGATGTGGCCGGAGCGGCGCTCTTCCTTGCCAGTGACGCCGCCTCAGCGATCACGGGCGCCCACCTGAAGGTAGACTGCGGGCGCCGGTGAATCCTCAACCGCCATTCGGTCAGACGCTATTGTTGAAGCCTCGGGTTGAGCACATCGCGCAGCCGATCCCCGATAAGATTGATGCTGACGATGGTTATCATCAGCGCGACGCCGGGAAAGATGCTGATCCAGTACATGCCGCTGAGCAGGTACTCGAAGCCGTTGGCGATCAACAGCCCCAGCGACGGCTCGGTGGTGGGAAGGCCGAGGCCCAGAAACGACAACGTCGCTTCCAGAGCGATGGCATAGGCCACCTGAACGGTGCCAACGACGATCAACGGCGGCATGCAATTGGGCAGGATGTGGCGAAACACCACCGAGAAATCACTTAGCGCCAGGCAGTGCGATGCCTCGACATACTCCTTGTTGCGCTCAACCAGGGCCGTGGCGCGGACCACCCGGGCGTAATTGGCCCATTGCACGATGACCAGGGCAAGAATGATCTTGTCCACGCCCTTGCCCAGGACGGCAAGCAAGAGCATGGCAATGAGGATGGCCGGGAAGCCCAGCTTAAGATCGACCAGACGCATAATCAGCGTGTCCACCACGCCGCCGTAAAAAGCGGCCACCAGACCCATGACCATGCCCACCAATAGGGCAATCACGCCGCTTACGACGCCGACGAAGATGCTGATGCGAACACCGTGCAGGATGGCGCTCAGCATATCGCGCCCCATGCCGTCGGTGCCTAACAGGTACACCACACCGGTCATGCTTTGCGAGCCCGGGGGCATCCGGTTGTCCAGAATATCCACCGTTTGCAGGTCGTAGGGATCGGTCGGCGAAATCCAGGGTGCCAGAACGGCGGCGCCAAGTATGGTCACGAAGATAATGAAGCCAACGACAGCGGTCCGACTTTCGCAGAACTCCGAAACGATGCGGCGAAACGGCGACTCCGGCCTACGGACGAGGGGAAGCGCGGTGTTCTTCGCGGACGGGTTGGATTCCATGACGACGGTCATTTGGGCGCTCCTGACAGACGGACTCTGGGATCAAGCAGCGAATAGAGGATATCGACCAAAAGGTTGATGGTGATGAAGATAACAACGATGAGCATGACGTAGGCGACAATCACCGGTCGATCCAAGACGTTGATCGATTCCAGCAACAGCTTGCCCATTCCCGGCCAAGCGAACACCGTCTCCGTGACGACGGCGTAAGCCAGCAGGCCGCCGAACTCGAGGCCCAAAACCGTTACCACGGGAATCAGGATGTTCTTCAAAAGATGGATGAACAGCACCCGTTGGCGGCTCAGGCCCTTGGCATAGGCGAACTTGATGAAGTCGAGAAATATCGTCTCCCGCACGCCGGCGCGCACCAGGCGCGTGATCAGCGCCATATGGTAAAGCGACAGCGTGGCGGCTGGAAGAATGAGGTGATAGAGACCGTTGGGGGTAAGGAAGCTGAACTTAAAACCCAGGACCTCGACCGTCTCGCCCCGTCCGCTACTGGGGAGCCAACCCAGTTCAACGGCGAAAACGATGATCATGATCAGAGCAATCCAGAACCCGGGGACGCTGAAACCCAAGGTCGAGAGCCCCATGATCAACTTGGCGCTTGTGGTATCGGGCTTCAACCCGGCCCACATGCCGGTCGGAATTCCGACGACCAGGGCTAGGAGGAGAGCGCAAATCGTGAGTTCCAGTGATGCCGGAAGGCGTTCCAAGATAAGCTTCACGGCGGAAACCTTGCTAATGAAGGAGTCTCCCAGATCGCCATGGAGAGCGTTCCAAACGAACACCATGTACTGTTCATGGAGCGGCCGATCGAGACCGAAGTTGCGCATCGCCTGGGCGCGGCAGGCTTGGTCGCATTCCGGATCGATCAGGATGTCCACCGGATTGCCGATGACGTTGACCGACAGAAAAACGAGGAGCGTGATGACGAATAGAACGACCACGCTCTGCAAAAACCGGCGGACGACGTAGATCGTCAAACTTGGTCTCCCATACCGACCCAGTCCCCGTACTGGAAGTCCTGCCGAAGAGCCGGTTCCAACACCTCGAAACCATACTCTAGGCCCCGGGTTGAGACCCGATCGCCCGTGGTCTTTTCGACAGACGCATTATGGTGTCGGTGCCGCGCCTAGGCAACGGTGGTCAAATTCCTGCCCCGCGCCGTTCCTTGACAGCGGAGGTGTCGCCCGATCTAATTCCTCTTGGAGTTGGAGCTTCGCCCCCGACAAAAGCCGGAGAGGACGGCGAGCGGTGTCGCGGCCAACCCCGTCAACTATAACCAACCCAGCCCGGCCGCTATATCGCGCGGCGTGAAACCCGGGAGGGCAACAAGGAGGAAAAGCAATGAAACCCGTCCGAACAGTCGTTACAGGCATGGCGATGGCCGCGGTGCTGGCTGGATCCGCCTGGTCGGAGACGCTGACCATCGGCGTGTCCCTGGAGACGCCGTCCATCGACCCCTATTTCTACGCCTTCAAGAACAGCTATCAGGTGGCCAATCAGATCTTCGATCCGCTGGTCAGTCAGGATGCCAAGCAGAAATTTATCCCGGGCCTCGCCGAATCGTGGAAAAATATCGATGACAAGACTTGGCAGTTCAACCTGCGCAAGGGGGCGAAGTGGCACGATGGCTCGCCGTTCACGGCCGACGACGTCATGTATTCGGTTGAGCGGGCCAAGGGCGGCATCCCGGGATCGCCAACCACGCCGTCGCGGATGTTCCTGGCGGGCGGCAAGACCTACAAGCAGATCGATGACTACACGGTCCAGGTGATCACCCCGAAACCTTACGCCACTCTTGTTACCGACTTGGTACAGCCGATGATCCTGTCGCGGAAAAACGGCACCGGAGCGGCGACCAAGGATTACGACTCGGGCAAGGTCACCATCGGCACGGGTCCGTACAAGTTCGTGGAGTTCGTCCGCGGCGACCGTATCGTGTTGGAAGCAAACCCCGACTATTGGGGCGGCAAGCCTGAATGGGACCGGGTCGTCATGCGGGCCATCCCCTCGGCTCCGACCCGGCTCGCGGCCCTGTTGTCGGGCGAGGTCGACGTGATCAACGACGTGCCGGCCGAAGACATCGAGCGACTGAGGAAAAATCCCAAGGTCAAACTTCACATCGAGGCATCAAACGGCATCGTTCGCTTCCTCTTCGGCCACGGGCGGATGACATTCCCGCACGTGCGCGACAACAACGGCAAGGTCCTCTTTCCGAACCCGCTCAAGGACTGGCGCGTGCGCAAGGCGTTCTCGCTCGCCATCGATCGTCAGCGCATCGTCGACCGCGTCATGGCCGGCAACGCCATTGCCGCGGGACAGGGTCAGCCGCCCGGTGGACACGGCTATGACCCGAACCTGAAGCCCGATCCCTATGACCCCGAGCAGGCCAAGAAGCTGCTTGCCTCGGCCGGTTACGGCGATGGCTTTCAATTGACGGTCCACAGTCCCGCGGATCGCTACCCCAATGACAAGAAAATCGCCGAAGCGGTCGTCCAGATGCTGAACCGCATCGGCATCAAGGCGGATTTGTCGCTCGTTCCCAACGCCGTCTTTTCCAGTCGCGCCAGCAAGGGGGAATTCGCGTACTACCTCGGCTATTGGCAGACACCCACCGGCGACGCCGGCAGCGTGCCCATCCACGGCCTGCATTCCCATCAACCCGGCAAGAAACTGGGCGCCGCCAATTGGGGCCGCTACAACAACCGCGACTTCGACGAGTTGGTGCAACAGTCGAACGCGGAAATGGATGCTCCCAAGCGCGAGGATCTGTTGCGCCGGGCTTGGGGCTTGGTCACCAAGGACGTGGGCAACGTTTGGGTGTTGTGGGTTGCCAACAGCTGGGCGACGCGTCCCGGCCTGACGGTGGACATGCGAATCGATTCCCACACCATGGGGACCTCTATCCACAAGGCCAAGTAACGCCCTTTCCTTGAAGCGATGAAAAAAGAGAGGCGGCCTCCCGACCGAGGCCGCCTCTCATTTTTCTCATCTCCCTGTGCGTCCGGTCCGGTCGCGCCTCCCCGGATCAGAAAACCACGACCAGATAACCGCGAGTATGCACTTTTAGAAGAATATCATTCAGAAATTGTTCGATAGTGTAGGGTTAAAGCAAAAGGGCAATCGAAAAGGGAGGAACCTTCGATGACAGGCGCACAGAAACTGACTCATAAATTTAGAGCGATAGGGTCCTTGGCGATCTTGGGATCGATGTTTTGGTTTGGTCTGCTTTTCACCCCTATACCCCAGATAGATCACAGATTTGGTGATGCTTTTGGCTGATTCTGCTATAAGAATCAATGACATATACACATCAAAGCAGACGCACCTCACGTCACCCGGCGGGTGAAAGCAAAAAGCCCCCTTTGCGGGTCGATTTTGACCGTCGACTGAAGCTGGAATTCCACGGTTCCAAGATTACCTCCGACGGCGGTTTTCTCGCCTATCGAGAACTTGATGACGCCCTTGGCCTGACAGAGATTGCCGGGGCCGTTTTTCAGGACAACCGTACCGGTAAGAACGGACGGCACGGCATGACGGGTCAGATCCGTCAGTCGGTGTTTGGACGTGTTGGCGGTTATGACGTGTTGGCGGTTATGA
>JASLLZ010000033.1 GCA_030746775.1 Rhodospirillales bacterium
TACGGCACCAGCCCGCACCCCCACCCGGCCACCCAATGCCATTGTATGCTGTGGGCCGGGTGGGGGTGCGGGCTGGTGCCGATTAGGTTGAGTCCAATACCATGACTTTGAAGACAGCTGATCGCGGGCGGGTGCCGCCATTTATCGTCATGGACGTGATGCGTGCCGCCAACGAGGCCGAGGCGCGGGGCGAACGGGTTTTGCATCTGGAGGTCGGGCAGCCCAGCACCGGCGCCCCGGCCCTGGTCGTCGAGAGAGCCAAGGCGGCGCTGGGTCGCGAACGGCTCGGCTATACCGACGCCTTGGGCATCCCCGCCCTGCGCCAAGGCATCGCCGGTCACTATCGGACGGCCTATGGCATGGAAGTCGATTGGCGCCGCGTCGTCGTCACCACGGGATCGTCGGGTGCATTTATTTTGGCCTTTCTGGCCGCTTTCGACGTTGGCGACCGGGTTGCCTTGGCCAGCCCCGGCTATCCCGCCTATCGCAATATCCTACAGGCCCAGGGGGTCGACGTGGTCGATCTGGCGGTCGGCCCGGAAACCAATTTTCAGCCGACACCGGAGATCCTGGACGCCGTCGACGGCGGGTTGGACGGATTGATCGTCGCCAGTCCGTCCAACCCGACGGGGACCATGATGGGCAAGGCCGACCTGAAGTCCTTGTGCACCTATTGCGCCGCGGCGGGCATCCGTGTCGTGTCCGACGAAATTTACCACGGCATCACCTATGACGAGGCGGCCTCTTCGGCCCTGGCGTTCACCGACGACGCCCTGGTGATTAACAGTTTCTCCAAGTATTTTTCGATGACAGGTTGGCGCCTGGGCTGGATGGTGGTGCCCGAAAATCTGCTGCGGCCCGTCGAATGCCTGGCTCAGAATCTCTTCATCTCGCCGCCCAGCCTGTCCCAGCACGCGGCGGTCGCCGCCTTCGACTGCGCCGACGAATTGGACGGCCACGTGGTGCGCTATGGCCGCAACCGGGCGCTTCTCCTGGCGGAGTTGCCGAAGGCGAATTTTCACAAGCTGGCTTCGGCCGACGGCGCGTTTTACATTTATGCCGACGTCGGCCATCTGACCAACGACAGCCAGGAATTCTGTCAGCGCATGCTGACCGAGACCGGCGTGGCGGCCACGCCCGGCGTCGATTTTGATCCCGTGCGCGGCAACCGTTTCGTGCGCTTTTCCTTCGCCGGTTCGACCGAGCACATGGCGGCGGCGGCGCGTGTGCTACGGGACTGGCGGCACATCAATCCGTAAGGCGTTTCCACCACCCGGTGCGCGACGCGCCGGCGGCAGGTTTGCCGCCTTCCACGGGGCCGACTTCGATGACCGTTGGCTTGTTGGTCGACGATGAATTCCCGCTGTCCTTGCCCGATGCCGCCACGGTGATGGCCGGTACCGCCTCGGGCGTGGGACGCCGGATTTCGGATTGGCGTGGCTCTGGCGGCGAAGGTGCATCGCCGACCGACGTTTCGTCCGCTTTTTCCGCGACCGGTTTTTTCTGCTTGGCCGCGGTCTTGGAAGCAGGCCGGCGGGCCTTCGGCGCGTCCTTCTTGGCCGGCGATCGGGCGGCGCGCCGCCGCCGCGGTTGCTTGGCCTTGGGCTCGACTTTGCCCTCGGGCGGAATTTCCGCGGCGGGTTCCGCGGCGGGTTCCACGGGGGTTGGCGCCGGGTCGGTCGCCGCCGGTTGCGCCGTGGTCCGGGAATTGGCACTCTCGGGCGCCGTTTCGACGGGCGCCGCGGCGGTCTCGCGGGTTTCGCCCTGATCTTCACCGGTTTTTTGCTGCCGCTTGCGTCCACCGCGCCTGCCACGGCGTCGGCGCTTGGCGCGCCCTTCCTCGCCGCCGGCCTTGGCCGCCGTCTCCGGGGTTTCCTCGGCCGCCGTCTCGGGTTCGGTCGAAGCGTCGGCAGCGGCGGTCTCGGCGGCGGTCTCGGCGGCCCCTTCGCCGCCGTCCTCGCCCCGGCCACGCCGCCGGGACTTGCGCCGCCGGCGCCGTTTGCCGTCCTTCTCGCCGCTGGCTTGTTCCTCGCCGGCCTTGTTCCCTTCGCCCTGGCCGGCGGCAGTCCTTTTCTCGCGCTCGATCCGATGTTGGGGCGGGATCAGCGATTCGTCGCCGGCAAAGCTCACCGTTATCTCGTAGCGGCTTTCCAGATCCGCCACCGCGGGGCGTTTTGCATTGAGGATGTAAAGCGCCACCGTGACCGGCAGATGGACGACCATCGAGCCCTTGGGACGGCGCATGCCCTCTTCCTCGATGGCGCGCAGCACATGGAGGGCCGTCGATTCCGTCGAGCGCCGGAAGCCCGAACCGCCGCAGTGCGGGCACGGGCCAAAGCTGGTTTCGAAGAGGCTCGGGCGCAGCCGCTGGCGCGACAACTCCATCAGACCGAAGGGGCTGATGCGTCCCAACTGGATGCGCGCCTGGTCATGGCGCATGGCGTCCTTGAGGCGGCGCTCCACCTGGACTTGATTGCGCGTGTTCTCCATGTCGATGAAATCGATGACGATAAGGCCGGCCAAATCGCGCAGGCGTAATTGGCGGGCGACTTCGTCGGCGGCCTCGAGGTTGGTCTTGAGTGCCGTCGCCTCGATGTTTCGTTCCCGCGTCGAGCGCCCCGAGTTGACGTCAATCGAGACCAGGGCTTCGGTCGGATTGATGGTGATGTAGCCGCCCGACTTCAATTGCACGTCCGAGCCGTGCATGGCGTCCAGCTGGCTCTCCACGTTGTAGTGGCGGAACAAAGGCGTATTGCCGTCCGGCCACGGCTTGATCCGTTTGACGTGGCTCGGCATCAAGAGCTTCATGAAAGCCTTGGCTGTTTGGCAGGCTTCCTCGCCTTCGATGATGATTTCGTCGATATCGCGGCTATAGACGTCGCGGATGGTGCGTTTGATCAGGTTGGCTTCTTCGTAGACGATGGTCGGCGCCGAGGACTTCAGCGTCAGGTCGCGCACGCTGCTCCATAGCCTCAGAAGGTAATCGTAATCGCGCTTGATCTCGGCCTTGTTGCGTTCCTCGCCGGCGGTCCTGACGATGACCCCCATGCCGTCGGGAATGTCGAGGCCGCCGAGGATCGTTTTCAGGCGCCGGCGGGTGGCGCCGTTGTTGATCTTGCGCGAGATGCCGCCGCCCCGCGCCGTGTTCGGCATCAACACGCTATAGCGACCGGCCAGCGACAGATAGGTGGTCAGCGCCGCGCCCTTGTTGCCGCGTTCCTCCTTGACCACCTGGACAAGCAGGATCTGGCGCGCCTTGATGACTTCCTGGATGCGGTAGCGGCGCGGCGGGGCCTTGCGCCGGCGGACCTCGGCATCCTCGGTGTCGTCGCCGCCCACCACTTCGACGTCGCTGGATGCGCCTTCGCCGTCGCTGGCGCCGGCGTCGTCATCAACCTTTTCGGCGGCGTCGTGCTCGGCCACAACGGCCTCGCGGTCGGCGACCGGGATCTGGTAATAGTCCGGATGAATTTCGCTAAACGACAGAAATCCGTGGCGATTGCCGCCATATTCGATGAAAGCGGCCTGCAGGGACGGCTCTACCCGGGTGACTTTGGCGAGATAGATGTTTCCCTTGAGCTGCTTGCGGGAGGCGACCTCTAGATCATATTCCTTCAAACGGTCTTCGTGCAGAACCACCACCCGGGTTTCCTCCCGGTGGGTGGCATCGATCAACATGTGTTGCGTAGCCATGAGATGGTTGTCTCCAAGAACCCTGGCGCGCCAGCCGCGGCGACCGCGGCGGACGGCGGGGCACTGTGTGTAGATGGCCGGTGGCGCATGCGAACGCGGGTATCCCTTTCCTGTTCGGAAAGATTCCGTGAAGTGTCGTTCGCGCTGCTCTGACCGGCATGAAAAAACCTCAAACCTTGCGAGGCGATGAATATGCAACCGCACCCCTGCCGGCGGAAAAACGCCGGAAGCATGCGGTTGCGGTAAAACGCCCCATTAACATAGCGTTCGGACGGCCGATCCACAATAGCCCATGCCCAAATTCTCTCGCGGCGCGGAGGACCGACGGAGGGGGCGATGGCGATTGGAGGGGATTGGATTGAGATTGCGAATATGACCGCAAACGCGGTATATCTAGGGGGAGGCGTAAGCAATACATACGTTATATAGGGATATGGGACGAACTGTTCCGAGCTTGCGTGGACACCTGGGATGGCTGGTGACGGTATCGATATTGGTGCTGTCGACGGCTCTTGGCGGCGTGCCCCGGCCGGCTTCGGCCGAGGCCATCGTGGTCACCGACGTCCGCGTCGGCCAGCACGGTGATGTGACCCGCTTCGTCCTCGACTTCACCCATAAGGTCGAATTCACCCTTTTTACCTTGGCCGAGCCCGACCGTCTGATCATCGATCTGCCCGAGGTCGGCTGGCGGCTGCCGCCGCGTCCCCTGCCGCGGCGGACGGGCGTGCTGAAAACCTTGCGATACGGCCTGTTCAAGCCCGGCCTTTCGCGCGTGGTGGTGGACCTGACGCGGCCGGTGGCGGCCAGGCGGGCCTATCTTATGGATCCCGAGGGTGGACGCGGCTATCGTTTGATCCTCGATCTGGTGCCGGCGACCCGCGCCGCCTTTCTTGCGGTCGGCAAGGTCGCGCCGGCTCCCGGGACGGCTGGCGTCCAAGCCTCGCCAACCGGGACCCCGCGCCGCGACGTCGTTGCGACGGCACGCCGGCCGCTTTTCCCCACGCCACCGCGCAAACCCGAAATGGGTGGCGTCAAACGGGTCATCGCCATCGATCCCGGCCACGGCGGCGTCGATCCCGGTACGGTCGGCAGATCGGGCATATACGAAAAGGATATTACCCTTTCCATGGCCCGTGAAATCCGCGACCGGCTACAGGCGACGGGACGCTACAAGGTCGTGTTGACCCGCGATCGGGATGTCTTCGTGCGCCTGCGCGACCGCATCGCCGTTTCCCGCGAGGCGGGCGCGGAACTTTTCATCTCGATTCACGCCGACGCCATAAAGAACAGCAAGATCCGCGGACTTTCGGTCTACACCCTGTCGGAAAAAGCGTCTGACAAGGAGGCCGCGGCCCTGGCTGAAAAGGAAAACAAGGCCGACCTTATCGCCGGCATCGACCTGACCAAGGAAACGCCGGAGGTCACCAACATTCTGATCGACCTGGCACAGCGCGAATCGATGAACCAGTCGGCCCGCTTCGCGGCGCGCCTGGTCAAGGAATTGGCGCGCGAAACCAAGCTGTTACGCAACACCCATCGCTTTGCCGGCTTTGTCGTCCTCAAGGCCCCCGATGTTCCCTCGGTGCTCATGGAACTCGGATTCCTCTCCAATCGCCAGGACGAGGCGGCTCTCAAGCGCAAGAGCTACCGGGCCAAGCTGATCGCCGCCATGGCGCGCGCCGCCGACACATACTTTTCGCGCATCGAAGAGGCGGTCCGGCCTTAACGCAAATTCCGAGCGGATAAAATCATCCGCGACGACACAATTGCGGTTACAACAAAGAGTCAGAGAATTTCCGGTGAAGGCATGTGAACGGACTAGCATCGTTCGTATCGTCGTTCGGGTGTTGATCGCATCCCGGATTTAGACCATGCTTCCGACAGACCGGGAGGAGGGATCATGTCGAAATTGATTGTGCGGGGACAATACCTGGCGCCTGTAACCCCGTTCGGGCGCGACGGCAGCCTCATGCTTGATGCTTTTGCCGAGATCATCGAGTGGCATGTGGCGTGCGGCGTCGACGGATTCTTGGTCGCCGGCGACAACGGCGAGGCCTGGGCCCTGACGGCCGACGAACTGGGCCAGGTGGTGGCGACGGCGGTGGCAACGGCCAAGGGCCGCGTTCCCGTGTTCGCCGGCACCGGCGCCATCACCGCCGCCGCGACCATCGTCCTTTCCGAGATTGCCGCCGAGGCGGGCGCCGATGGCCTGTGCGTGACGCCCCAGTCCTACTTGCTCAACGCGACGCTGGCCGAGGTCGCGGCGCGCTACGCGGCGGTCGCCAAGGCCGTGCCGCTGCCTGTCATGGTGTACAACAACCCGGCGCGCACCGGCGTCGACGTGACACCCGACATCCTGGCCGCCATCTGCGACGTGGCCCCGGTGGTGGCGGTCAAGGAGGCGACCGGCAATTTCGTCCATTTGACAAAGATCATCGAAGCCTTCGGGGATCGTATCGGGGTCTTGGCGGGCTCCGGCCACTATATCGTTCCGGCGCTCGAACTGGGAGCGGCGGGATACCTCTCGACGGCGCCGGAGTTGTTCGGCGCCCGGGCGCGCGGCCTCATGGAGCTGGACAAACTGGGCAGCGCGGAGAAGCGTGACCTTCACTTCCGCGTCACCCGCATCTTCGAGGTCCTCATGTGGACCGGCACGCGCCCCGCCGCCTACAAGGCGGCGATCAACATGATCGGCCTGCCGGGCGGCTATCCGAGGGAACCCGTCGAGCCGCTTTCGCCGGCCGAGGAAGAGACGGTGCGGCGCATTCTGGACCAGTGTGGCGTCTTCGAGGAAGAGGCGTCGCGGCGCCGAGTCTCCTGAGCGCCCGGCGCCGCGCCGAAGGCAGCGAAAAAGGCGGCGGACGGAATTCCCCTGGCCCAAAGAGAGTCGCTTTACACCCGCTGACAGATGTGCATAATTCCGCCGGAAAAATAAGGAATAATGTTGCCCCCCCAATCCTATCCAATTTGGACCACTTGAGGAGCGTAATTCATGGCTTACGTATGGGACTTTGATGTCGTCCTTGCGTTCACTGATTTCTGGCTGAAGGGCGCCAGTATTACCCTTGCTTACGCGTTCGGGACCATCCTCGGCGGTCTCATTATTGGCGTTTTCTGCGGCATGGCGCTGCTTTTCGAATCGAGAAAATTCCCGTGGATGGGGCCCCTCGTTTCTTCTCCGGTCTATGGCTACGTACAGGTCTTCCGCTGTACGCCGCTGTTGGTCCAAATCGTGTGGTTCTACTATGCCCTGCCGGTCCTGTGGGGGGCCGCGATGCCCGCCTGGCTGGCTTCGGGCTTGGGATTGATGCTTTACATGGGGGCCTTCTCGTCAGAAATTTTCCGTGCCGGCATCATGTCCATCGACAAGGGCCAGTGGCAGGCGGCCAGGGCCTTGGGCATGACCTACAAGCAGATGATGTCCCGTATCATTCTGCCCCAGGCGTCGCGGCGCATGGTGCCGCCCTTCGTCAATCAGTCGATCCTGCAACTCAAGAATACGTCGCTGCTGTATGTGGTGGCGGTGCCTGATTTGATGTACACGGGCGCGATCATCGTCGCCGAGACGTTCCGGCCTCTCGAGGTCTATACCAGCGTCGCGATCATGTACTTCTGCATGCTTTTCCCGCTGCAAAGGTTTGCAGCACGAATGGAGGCGCGTCGTGACATCTGATGGAAACGGCAAGGAAGTGATGATCCGGATTACGGATCTTCACAAATACTTTGGTGACGTGCAGGCGGTGCGCGGCGTGTCGATCGATGTGAACGTGGGCGAAGTCCTTTTCATCATCGGGCCCAGCGGCTGCGGCAAGTCGACGACGCTACGCTGCATCAACCTGTTGGAGCACCCGACCAAGGGCACCATCCAGGTGGGCGAAGACAAGCACTCCTTCGGTGGCGGCAAGAGCATGCCGCCGGGCGGCGTCCTGGCCCGCTATCGCACCCACATCGGAATGGTGTTCCAGCAGTTCGACCTCTTTCCCCACATGACGGCGATCGAAAATGTCATGGAGGGGCCGGTCACCGTCCTCAAGAA
The DNA here is from genome assembly GCA_030746775.1 of Rhodospirillales bacterium. Lineage (GTDB taxonomy): Bacteria > Pseudomonadota > Alphaproteobacteria > Rhodospirillales > JASLLZ01 > JASLLZ01. The sequence goes on from JASLLZ010000033.1 coordinate 7,730, forward strand.
ACCGGCCAAGGAGGCCGAGGGGATAGCCGTCGACCTTCTTGCCAAGGTCGGACTGTCGGACAAGGAAGATGTCTTCCCGATGCAGCTTTCCGGTGGCCAGGCCCAGCGCGTCGCCATTGCCCGGGCCCTTGCCATGCAGCCCCGGGTGATGCTGTTCGACGAGGTTACCTCGGCGCTCGACCCCGAGTTGGTAAGCGAAGTGCTTCACGTCATGCGCAATCTTGCCGAGGAAGGGACGACCATGGTCGTCGTCACCCACGAAATGCAGTTCGCCCGTGAAACGGCCGACCACATTGTGATGATGGACCAGGGCAAGTTTATTGAGCAGGGGACAGCGGACCAGATTCTCGACAGTCCGCAGAACGAAAGGACCAAGTCGTTCCTCGCCCGCTTCCATGGCGCCGCCGACATTCGGGGCGCGGCGGGTGCCATCTTGGAGAAGGACGCCTAGTCCCCAGGCGGTAACTCTCGCGCCGACGGATTGGGGGCATGCCCGAAAAGGCCGATGTCGCGATTATCGGTGCCGGCGTCGCGGGGCTGACCGCGGCCTTGCATTTGGCCGAGGACGGGTGTTCCGTTCTCGTCATCGATCAGGGCGATGCCTTTCGCGGCGGCTCCGGCGCCAATGCCGGCACCTTGGCGCTGCAAAACAAGAAATCCGAACTGATTATGTTTTACCGCGCGGCGCTCGCCGAGTGGCGCCGCCTTGGCGATGCCGTGGGCGGGGATATGGGCTATGTCGGGCGGGGCGGCCTGCGCGTCGCCGAATCGGAAGAAGAGGCCGAGACCCTGAGCCGCGAAGTCGCCCGTCAGAAGGAACTCGGTATCGAGACAGAGTGGCTGGACGGCAACCGCTTGCGTCACCACGCCCCGTGGCTGGGACCCTCGATCGCCTGTGCCACCTATTGCGCCGGCGACGGCTTCGCCAGTCCGCTGCTCGTCGGACGCGCTCTGGTCGAGGCGGCCAAGCGGGCGGGCGTCGGCATCGCGACGAAGCGCGCCTTTCTCGGACAGCGGGCGACCGATGACGGTTGCCGCCTTGAGACATCGGCCGGTCCCATAGACTGCGGCGACGTCGTCATCGCCGCCGGCCCCTGGTCGGGTCAGGTGGGCGACAAACTCGGCGTCACCATCCCCGTCGAGTGCCACGTCAACATGCTGAGCGTCACCCGGCGCATGGCGCAGTTCATGGATAACCAGGTTGTCACCCACATCGCGGGACGGTTGACGCTCAAGCAATATCCGAACGGTTCATGCCTGCTGGGCGGCGGCTGGCGGGGCCGGGGCGGCATTGATACGGGCCGGAAGGACCTACACCTCGGCCGCCTTGAACAGAACTTGCGCCTGCATGGTCAGGTGGCGCCCCATTTGAGGGACGCCGCTATCTTGAGATCATGGGCCGGGTTCGAGGCGGAAACCCCGGATCATTGGCCGATTGCCGGGGGATTTCGCGATCATCCCCGTCTCTTCGCCGCCATTCCGGCCAAGGCCGGCTTCACAGCCGGGGCACTGGTCGGGCGGCTGACCGCCGAGAGGATACTTTCGGGTGAAACGCCGTCCTGGGCCCGGCCGATGGACCCGGACCGCTTTCAACACTGACCGATCGGGGCCATACAAGGAGGGCCAAACATGGACTACCGCAGGCTCGGCAGAAGTGGCCTATTGGTATCGCCGATCTGTCTCGGCACCGCCAAGTTCGGCGACCGGGTGAGCGAGGTCACCGCCCGGCGCCTCGTCGCCATGGCCCGCGAGGCGGGCGTCAACTTCATCGACACGGCCGACAAGTATGTTCTCGGCCGTTCCGAGACAATGGTCGGCAAGATCATCCGGCGCGACCGCGACCGATGGGTGCTGGCAACCAAGGTTGGCCTGCCCTGGGACGAGGCCCCCAATCGATCCGGCCTCGGCCGCAAGTGGATCATGGAACAGTTGGAGGCCAGCCTGCGGCGTCTGGGGACCGATTACGTCGATCTCTACTATCTGCACCGCGACGATCCGGACACGCCCCTGGAAGAGACGGTCGCGGCCATGGGCGACATCGTGCGCCAGGGCAAGGCCCGCTACATCGGTCTCAGCAACCTGGCGGGCTGGCGCATTTCCCAATACGTCGCGCTGGCGGATCATCTGGGCCTGCCGCGGCCGATCGCCTGTCAGCCCTATTACAACGCCTTGAACCGTATGGCCGAGGTCGAAGTTCTGCCGGCTTGCGGCCATTTCGGCCTAGGCGTGGTGCCCTTCAGCCCGCTGTCGGCCGGAGTTCTCACCGGCAAGTACAGGCCCGACGCGCCGCCGCCGCCGTCGAGCCGGGTGGGCGCCGGCGACCCCCGAATGATGCAAGTCGACTACCGCGACGAATCCCTGCGTCTGACCCAGGTCATCAAGGCCCATGCCGAGGCCCGCGGCATGACGGTGGTCGACTTCGCCCTCAACTGGGTGCTCAACAGCCGCCACGTCACGTCGGTAATCGCCGGGCCCAGAACGGCGGCCCAGTGGCGCGCCTACATGGGCGCCTTGAAACACCCGTTCAGCGCCGAGGACGAGGCCCTGATCGACGGCCTGGTGGCGTCGGGCCACCCCTCGACGCCCGGTTACAACGATCCCCAGTATCCGCCCACCGGACGGCGGCCGCGGACAAACCCGTCTGACTGAGTGACCCGGGTCACAGCGCGGCGCGGCGCGGCGGGCTAGTCTGAAGCCCAGGCAAACGGCAAACCCTAGGCGGAAAAATTGAATTTTCCGAACGCCGAGTTATAATTAAGGACCGTTAGAATAGGAACGTAGAGCGATGAAAATTCGAAGCGATGCCGAGTCAATCGAGGTCAGCCGCAGGCAGATTCTTGCCCGACTGGGACTCGCCGCGACCGTGGCCTACGCGGCCCCGGCCCTGCTCACCTTGAGCGAAGCAAAGGGAGCCAGCGGAGCGTCCGGCTCCGATGGCGGCAGTGGCAGTGATTCGGGTAGCGGGGACGATTCCGCCGATGCCGGCGGCAGCGGCGCTTCCGGTGCCTCCGGTGCTTCCGGCGCTTCCGACGGCGCCTCCGGCGATGATGTCGCCGACACCGACGGCACGGGCGGCGATGCCGGCGGCACGGGCGGCGATACCGGCGGCACCCCGCCGGCGCCACCGATAATCCCGCCGACAACGGGCGGCACGACGTAGCGCGAAAGGCCCGTACGCGGGCGGCGGCGGGCCCGCCGCCGCCGGGACAGGCGTCCAAGACTGGTGGGCGACGGCCGATGCTCTATGCTTTCAAGGGCCTTTCCAGATCCGTCGAGTTGCCCGAGGGCCGTTTGGTCGAGGTTCTCTCGGCCGTCCTTCGCGACTGGCGCTTCCTGCCCCTGTCGAGGACCGGGTCCGGGGACCCTCTCATCCGGTTGACCGAGGCCAACGGCCGCTACCGCCTCGAATCGCCGTGGCAGGAAGGTCCGCCCCGCGATCGCAATGCCGTCGATGCGGTCTGCGCCTTCATCGTCGATCTGGTGCACGCCTTCGTCGCCGACGACCCGGCCCTCTTGTGTCTCCATTGCGCGGCGGCGGAAATCGGTGGCCGCCTGGTCATCGTTCCCGCCGCCTACAGGTCGGGCAAGAGCATATTGATGGCGTCGCTCGCCGCCGCCGGAACCCGCGTCCACGCCGACGACGTGCTGCCCATCAAGTCGCCTGGCGACCGTGCCGTGGCGCCGGGCATTGCACCGCGGCTGCGTCTACCCCTGGGCGGCGAGGCGAGTCCGGCGTTGCGCCGCTTCGTCGCCGCCCACCGGGGTCCGGCCAGCCGCAGTTATCAATACCTCGATCTGGACCCCAACCATCTGGCCCGGCACGGCGAGGAGGCCCCCGTCGGCGCCTTCGTCACCCTCGAACGGCGGGCCGACGCCCGCACCGTTCTTGTCCCCCTTTCCGAAAGCGAGATGCTGGGCAAGGTAATCTTGCGCAATTTCGCCCGCGACGTGCAGGCGACCCAGATCCTGGAACGCCTGCATGCCCTGGTCGCCGCCGCGCCTTGTTACAAGTTGATTTATTCCGACGTCGACCGGGCGGTGAGCCTGTTGCGCGACGTCTTCCGCCACTGGCCGGAGCGCCAACGCGGCGCCGCGACCGACGCCGCCCGGCCCGTCGTCATCCCCGCGCCGACGTCGCAGGTCGGCGCCACCACCGGCTGCCTGACGAGAACGCCGGGGGTCAGGGAGAAGGCGGTCGGCGAGGCATTGTTCCTGGTCGACCCCGACGACCAGTCCATTCACCAGCTCAGCGCCGTCGGTGCCGCACTATGGCGGCTCCTCGCCCAGCCGTGCCGCCTGGACGACGCCGTGGATGTCCTTCACCAAGCCTTCCCGAAGGTCGAAAAGGCGCGCATCCAAGAAGACATTCGGGTCCTGGTCGCGGGTCTCGAAAAGCGCGGCCTGGTCTCAACCGGGGCCGAATAAGGACGCAATCACGCGCCGATCTCGATCACCACGTTGCCAAGCGCGCCTTGCTCCACCGACTCGTGGGCCTTGGCGGCGTCCTCCAAGGTAAACCGTTGACCGACGGCGTCTTGCATGTCGCCCGCCGCCAGCCAACGGGTGATGTCGGCAACGGCGTCGGCCTTGGCTTGGGGCGGAATTCCAAAGACCAGAACGTGGCGCAGGGTGACGTTCTTGTAAAGGAATGGGCGGAACGGAAGCGCCGGCTCCGGCTGGAGGTCCGAGGCATAGGCGGCGACGACGCCGTTGTTGGCGATGACCTCGGTGGTGAGGGGAAAGTTGACGCCGAGCGCCACCTCGACGAGGCGATCGATGGCGCCGTCGCCGCCGATCTCCTTGATCCGCTGGGTCGGGTCCCCGGTCTTGTAGTTGACGACGTGATCCGCCCCCAGCCGGGTCGCCAGGGCCGCCTTGTCGTCGTTGCTGACGGTCGCGATCACGGTGGCGCCGCCCAGCTTGGCGAACTGAACGGCATACCCGCCGACGGCCCCGGCGCCGCCGGTGACCAGGACCGTCTGGCCGGTCACCGGGCCATCGGCGAAAACGCAACGGTGCGCCGTCATCGCCGGGATGCCGAGGCAGGCGCCGACGGCGAACTCGGCGCCATCGGGTAGCGCGACGGCAAGATCGGAAGGAAGGGCGATGAACTCGGCGGCGGTGCCGCCGGGGCGCTGCCACGCCGCCTCGAAAAGCCACACCCGTTCGCCCAGGCGTTCCTTGGCCACCCCGTCGCCGATGTCCTCGATGACCCCGGCGCCGTCGAAATGGGGGATGAGTTTTTCCCCCTCTTCGAGCGCCCGCAGGCCGCCGCGCCATTTCACGTCGATGGGGTTGATGCCCGACGCGGCGACGCGCACCAGCACCTCGCCGGGGGCCGGGCGCGGGTCCGCAACATCGCCCGTGACCAACACGTCCGCCGCCGGGCCCGTCTCTTCATACCAAACCGCGCGCATGGCTTTTCTCCTTCTCGTTGGAACATTTTCCGATCGCTGGCGCTCACGGAGAATGCTCTAACATATTTGTTTTGCGCAAATTCGTCGTCGCAAACGATCACGTTTGCTCGGGATTTGCTCTAGTGGCCGTTGATCGGCGGCCCTGTCAGGCAGCACCATAAAACTCTTTTTCCACGGTGGCGTCCATATCCCACCGGCCGTGAAGGGGAAACACCCCACCCAGAAGTGCCGCCAGGTCGGCGCGATCGGCCTCGCCCGGCGTCAGGTCGAGGGCGTCGAAGTAGCACCTCAGGTTGACACAGGCGTCGCCGATCCGCCGAACTTCGTCGCGGGCCGCATCGGGGCGGGGCGCCCAGGTGGCGGAGATCATCAACTGTTCGGCGTGTTCGGCGTCGATCTCGGCGCTGGCGACATGCCGTCTCAACCTAGCGCCCGTCTGTCCGGCGCCCTTCAGGTCGCGGCGGATACGGCGCAGGGGAACGACCACGTCGCGCTGCCAGGGAAGTGCCGCGTTGAGCGCCGCGGCCATCGCCGCCGGGTCAACCATGCCGGCGCCGCTCGCCCCCGCCCAACAGCAAAACAGCACCATGTTGACGTCGATGCCGTGGCGGTCCTGCAAGCCCAGACAGGCGGCGGCGACCCCCGGGCGGTCGTAGGTGGCGAGGGAGAAGTCCCAGAACGGATCGTCGGGAAACCCCTGGTCCGCGCCGCCCTCAGGCAAGGTCGAAGCCATGACCCTTGAGGAAATCCCGAAACCCGGCGCGCTCGGGCTGTGAAAGCTGGCGCGCCGCGTTTTCCGACCAGCCGCAAAACGGGGCCGCGCCGTAGAGGTCGACGTTCCGCTGCTTGTTCGGCGCGATAGGCTGGCGCTCGTGACGCCGCCGGTCGTAGGCGTCGATCTCATCGGCCAGCTTGTCGTCGCCGTAACGGTCCCAATGAACGACCACCGAGGGCGGCAGGCGCATCGAGGTGGGCGCCGGCTCGGCCGGCCAGCCCAGACAGAGCCCGGCAATGGGGAAGACCCCGGGCGGCAGGGCAAGCACCTCCGAGACCGCTTCTATGGCGTTGCGCAGCGCACTGATCGGGCAGCACCCCAGTCCCACCGACTCGGCCGAGTGGATAAGGGCCTGCATGGCCGGGGCGGCGTCCACCACGGCGTTGAGAAAAGTGTCCATATTGTTGTTGGCGTGAGGATGTCGGCGCAATTCGGCGATCTTTTGTCCGCGCCGGATGTCGGCGCAGAAGACCAGCAACTCGGGTGCCTCGTCCATCTGGCGGCCGGCGCGGCACAATTCGGCGATGGCGCGGCGCAACTCCTTGTCGCGCACCACGACGATGGAATACTGCTGGAGGTCCGACTTGGAGGGCGCCGATTGGGCACAGGCGAGCAGCGTCTTCAACAGGCCATCGGCGACCGGCTCGGTACGAAAGCGGCGCTGGGTGGCGCGCCCCAGGACCGCCGCCAGCGCACCCTCCGCCGCGACGTCGCCGCCGACACCGGTGTCGAAGCCGAAGCGTTCGCTGATCTTGTCGGCCAGCATGGGTATGTCTCCTAGTGGTTTGCCGCGTCCTCGATCCAGCGCCACAGGTATTCGGCGAAGGAGCGCCCGACGAGGATGTCGAAGGCCGGATCGTCGCCCGTGATGCGAAAAAGGATGACGTCGGCCTTGGCCAAGGTGCTCTGGGCCACCTGGCCGGGGCCGAAGGCGCGGGGGTGGAGATCGAGGGTGCAGCCCTTGGCCAGCACTTCCGAGGCCCTGGAACCGGCAAGACGGATGACGACGCGCGCGTCGCTGACATCGGTGACGGCGGCGTCGACGCCGCTCAGCGCCTTGCGCAAGGAGCTTGCCAATTCGTCGCCGCCGCCGTCGGTGACCGCCAGCCATTCGTCGGGACCGAGCCACAGCACCGTTACCGGACCGGCGCCGGCGGAGCGCCCGGCCTCGGGCAGGGTCAGGCCGAGGGCCGCCTCGACGGCCTGGCGAAAGCCCTCGTCGGCGCCGTCGCCGCGCAGGTTGACCTGGCCCAGGCCGGCGCGTTCGGAAATACGCGGGTTGCCTTCGTCGGTCCCGGCATTCCGGCCGGCCAGGGGGCTTTCGCGGAACAAGGTCTCAGCCATCGAGCCGCCCTCCCTCAGGATCGAAGAAAACCGGCCGCACGACGGAAACCGGGATGGCTTTATTCTCCATGGCGGCGAACAGGCGGCCGCCGACGCGCTCGCGGCCGTTCTTGACCATGGCAAGGGCGATTGAGCGCCCGACGTTGGGGCTCATGTAGCTCGACGTGACGTGGCCGACCATGGTCGCGGGCGGACGCGACGGGGGGGTTTCGACAAGCTGCGCGCCCTCGACCAGGACCTCCGCCGCATCGTCGGTCAACAGGCCGACCAGGTGCTTGCGCTCGCCACCGGCGATGGCGCTCCGCGCCAGGGACCGCTTGCCGATGAAATCCGCCTTGCGTTTACTGACGATCCAGTCCATGCCGAGATCGCCCGGCGTGATCGATCCGTCGGTTTCCTGGCCGACGATGATGAAGCCCTTCTCGGCGCGCAGCACGTGCATGGCCTCGGTGCCGTAGGGCGTGATGTCCAGGTCCTTGCCCGCTTCCATGCAGGCCTCCCACAGGGCCAGGCCATGGTTGGCCGGCACGCTGATCTCGAAACCAAGCTCGCCGGTGAAACTGACCCGGGCGACGCGCGCGGCGACGCCCAGAACGTGGCCTTCCCTGAGGCTCATGTGGGGGAACGCACCGCCGTCGAGGGCGAAATCCGGGGCCAGCGCCGCCACGACGGCGCGGCTGTTGGGACCGCACAGGCTGACCGTCGCCCATTGCTCGCTGACCGAGGTCAGGTGGACCTTGAGGTCGGGCCATTCGGTCTGCAACCATTCCTCGAGCCAGCCCAGCACCACGGCCGCGTTGCCCGTCGTGGTGGTCATGATGTAGTGGGTCTCGCCAAGGCGCGACGTCACCCCGTCGTCCATCACCATGCCGTCCTCGCCCAGCATCAGGCCATAGCGGGCGCGGCCGATGGCGAGCTTGCTCCAGGCATTGGTGTAGACCCGGTTGAGAAGTTCGGCGGCGTCGCGGCCCTGGATGTCGATCTTGCCCAGGGTCGAATAGTCCAGGATGCCGACCGACCGGCGCGCGGCCAGGCATTCGCGCTGGACGGCGTCGTGCATGGTTTCGCCGTCGCGGGGATAGTACCAGGCGCGCTGCCATTGCCCGACGTCCTCGAATTCGGCGCCGTGGCCGGCGTGCCAGCGGTGCATGGGGGTCTGGCGGATCGGATCGAACCGCTCGCCGGTGTCGCGCCCGGCAATGGCGCCGAAGGCGACCGGGGTATAGGGCGGGCGGAAGGTGGTGGTGCCGATCTCGGGAATGGACGCGCCGACCGCCTCGGCGACCACGGCCAGGGCGGCCACGTTGCCCGTCTTGCCCTGGTCCAGCCCCATGCCGGCGGTGGTGTAGCGCTTGACGTGCTCGACCGAGCGGTAGCCCTCGCGCACCGCCAGACGCAGGTCCTTGACCGTGACGTCGGCCTGGAAATCGACGAACATGCGGGCACCGCGTGCTTTGCGCGGGGGCACCACCCAGACCGTGCGCGGCGGTGATTCTTGCGCCTCGGCGACCTCGAACGGCGCCTCCTCGGTCCCGTCGAAACCCGCCGCCTGGGCCGCGCCAAGACCGGCGGCGGCGCCTTCGGCCAGGCACCCGGCAAGGGAGAAGGCGCCGTTGCACGCCCCGGCCGAACGTTCGGCCTGGGCCGAGGTTTGGGGAATGAAGATCGCCCTCTCGGCGTCGAAACCGAGCCCGCCCCGGGATTGGGAAAAGAGATGCACCGCCGGGTCCCAGCCGCCCGACATCAACACCACGTCGCAGGCCAGGTCGCTGGCCGCCCCGCTAACGCCGCTGGCGTCGTCGCTGAGCGCCATGACGCTGACGCCCTTGACGCGATGGCGCCCGTGGGTGGCGACGACGGCGTGGCCGGCAAGCACCGCAATGCCGGCGTCCATCGCCCGGCGCGGCAGTTCGCCCGCGACTTCGGGGCGCAGATCGACGATCGCCTCGACGGCGGCGCCGGCGGCCACCATGTCGAGGGCGGCGCGGTAGGCGCCGTCGTTGCCGGTAAAGACCACGGCGCGGTTGCCGGGCCTGACCCCATAACGGTTGAGATAGGCGCGCGCCGCGCCGGCCAGCATGATCCCCGGGCGGTCGTTGTCGGCGAAGACCAGGGGCCGTTCGATGGCGCCGGTGGCCAGCACGACCTGCTTGGCGCGCACCTTCCACAGGCGTTGGCGCGGCCGCCCCGCCCTTTCGGCGGGCGCCAGATGGTCGCCGAGTCGCTCCACCATGGCCAGGTAGTTGTGGTCGTAATAGGCGAAGACCGTGGTGCGCGGCAGAAGGCGCACGTCTTCGGCGGCGGCCAGGTCCTCCGCCGTCCGTTCGACCCAATCGAGGGGCGCCGCGCCGGCGATGGTGGTTTCCCGCACTTCGTCCAACAGGACGCCGCCGAAGGCCGGGCCTTGCTCGGCCACCATGACCCGGGCGCCGGCCCCGGCCGCTGCGAGCGCGGCGGCCAGGCCGGCCGGCCCGCCGCCGGCGACCAGAACGTCGCAAAGGGCGTTGACGTGCTCATAGGTGTCGGGGTCGGGCTCGGTGGGCGAACGGCCAAGGCCGCCGGCATGGCGGAGGACGCGTTCGTAAAGCGGCCACAGACGGTGCGGCCACATGAAGGTCTTGTAATAGAAACCGGCGGTGATGATCGGCGATGCGCCCTCGGCGAGGGATCCTATGTCAAGGCGCGGGCCGGGCCAGCAGTTTTGGCTTCGGGCCTCAAGTCCGTCCCACAGCTCGACGGTGGTCGCCGGGCGGTTGGGATCGGTGCCGGCGCCAGAACCGAGTTGCGCCAAGGCGTTGGTTTCCTCGGGCCCGGACGAGAGGATGCCGCGCGGGCGGTGGTATTTGAAACTGCGCCCGACCAGATGGACGCCGTTGGCCAACAGCGCCGAGGCCAAGGTGTCGCCGGCGAAGCCCCCGTAGGCTCGGCCGTTGAAGGTGAAGGCCAGCGGCCGGGCGCGGTCGATATGGCCGCCGGCGGCCAGGCGATGGGGTTGGTCGCTCACGCCTCGCCTCCGGGTTCGGCCTCGGTTTTGGGCTGCGCCTCGTCCATGCGGTAGACGGCCAGAATACGGTCGCTGACGGTATCGCGCAGCATGTTGAACCAGCGCCGGCAGCCGTGGGCGTGGACCCAGCGTTCGCGGTAAAGGCCCATCGGGTTGGCGCGCATGAACAGATAGTCGGCCCAGGCGCCGTCGTTCAGGTCTTCGGGCTCAAGCGGGCGGACGATATGGGCCTCGCCGCCCGAGCGGAACTCGCTTTGATCGCGCTCGCCGCACCAGGGACAGGGGATGAGGAACATCGGCTTTGCTTTCGTCGCGTTGCTTAGTGGGAGACCGCCGCCGCGCCGTGCTCGTCGACCAGGGCGCCGGTCGAGAAGCGCTCCAGGCTGAAGGGCGCGTTCAAGGCGTGCGGTTCGTTCCTGGCGATGGTGTGGGCATAGACGTGGGCCGAGCCCGGTGTCGACTTGAAGCCGCCGGTGCCCCAGCCGGCGTTGACATAAAGACCGCCGACCGGCGTCAGGCCGACGATGGGGCTGGCATCGGGGCAGATGTCGACGGTGCCGGCCCATTGGCGCAGCATGCGCAGGCGGCTGAACATGGGAAAGACGTGGACGATGGCCTTCAAGATGTCCTCGATGATGGGAAAGGCGCCGCGCTGGGCGTAGGAAACCGTGCCGTCGATGCCGGCGCCGATGACCAGTTCGCCCTTGTCCGACTGACTGACATAGGCGTGGACGGAATTCGACATGACCACGGTGTGCAGAATCGGCTTCACCGGCTCGGAGACGATGGCCTGCAGGGGGTGGCTTTCGATGGGTAGCCTGAGGCCCGCCATGGTGGCAAGGTGGCTGGTGTGGGCCGAGACGGCCAGCGCCACCTTGGGCGCACGGATGAAGCCCCGCGTCGTCTCGACGCCCTCGACGGCGTCGCCGGAGCGCCGGATGGCGGTGACGGCGCAGTTCTCGATGATATCGACGCCGCGTGCGTCGGCGGCCCTGGCGAAACCCCAGGCGATGGCGTCGTGGCGCGCCACCCCGCCGCGGCGCTGCAACGAGGCGCCCAGCACCGGATAGCGGGCGTCCGGCGAGCAGTCAATGAGCGGGCAAAAATCTTTTACCTGGGCCGTATTGAGAATTTCCGAATCGACGCCGTTGAGGCGGTTGGCGTGGACGCGCCGCGAGATCTCGCGCAGATCGTGCTGGTTGTGGGCCAGGTTCATGACACCGCGCTGGCTCAGCATGACGTTGAAGTTAAGCTCGCGCGACAGCCCCTCCCACAGTTTCAGGGCGTGCTCATAGAGATGGGCGCTCTCGTCCCACAGATAGTTCGAGCGCACGATGGTGGTGTTGCGCCCGGTGTTGCCGCCGCCGAGCCAGCCCTTCTCAAGGACCGCGACGTTGGTAATCCCGTGTTCCTTGGCCAGATAATAGGCGGCCCCCAGGCCGTGCCCGCCGGCGCCGACGATGACCACGTCGTAAGCCGCCTTGGGCTCGGGGCTGCGCCACGCCTCGGTCCAACCTTGGTGGCCGGTCAGCGCATGACGCGCCAGCGAAAAGATGGAATATTTTTGCACGGCGGCGCTTCCCCATTCCTTCACACCCCGAACTGTATTCCGACGCCGCGCCCGGGGCAATTCCTCGATGGCGTTTTCGGATAACGATGCAGATCGATCCGGAAGAGATGTCAGTGCGGAAAACAGGCCAGGTTCAGTTTCCGCCTTTTTCCAGCAAGGTTTCGGCATGCCCCGCGCAAGCCACGGGATGGGTTAGCTTATTTGCGCCTATTTCAGCGTAATCCTTGGTTGGGTCATAGCACTGGGGTTTTCCGTTCAGCCAGTAATCAGCCGGGTCGTAGGTCTCGGAATGGAGGATTCCCCGGCCACCGGGCTGAATGAGGCCGAAATGCAGGTGGGCATAGCCATTGTTGCTGCTGCCTGAAAGGCCGATCAACTGGCCTCTTTTCACCGCCTCGTGCTTGTTGACCAGAACCTTCTGCAAATGGGCGTAAAGCGCGATGAAGAGCTTCTTCCCGGAGGGGCCGTCAACATGATTTATTTGGAGATACAGACCGCCGCAATACGGTTCGCCCGGGCAAGGCGTCTTGATCTTTTTGACCACTCCGTCCGCCGCCGCGATGATCGGCGTTCCTTTCGGCACGTCGAAATCATTTCCTGGATGGCGGCTTTCGCCGTATGGCGCGGGTGCGCCAAAAGGCCTGCTGACGGGAACCCCGTTCGTGTCGGCCACGGCGTGGCAGGGCAGGAACGCCGCGACAAGCGCAAACGCGGCGAGTCGGAGAAAAACTCTCATGGCGCAACAAGTTTACCAAGCCACGATATTCAAGGGAACGAGATAACCCGAAAGCCAGGGCCGCTTTCGGCAAGGACGGGTGTTTGTTCCCCCAATCGGGTAAGATTGCAGATCATCAGGGGACGGACGAGGGGGCGGCCAGGCCCGATGCTTCCACTCAAGGACGACAACCCGACCTACATCAAGCCGATGGTGACCTGGGCGCTGATGGCGGCCTCGGTCGTCGTCTTCGCGTGGCAGGTTTCGTTGCCGCAAGATGAGGCGCGGCGCGCCATCGCCGCGCTGGGCGCCATCCCCGCCGTCTTCTTTCAACGCGTGGCCCTGCCCGATCACATCGCCATGCTGCCCCCGGCGCTGGAGCTTCTGACCCTGGTGACGTCGATGTTTCTGCACGGCGGTTGGGGACACCTGTTGGGCAACATGCTGTACTTGTGGATCTTCGGCGACAACGTCGAGGACGCCATGGGTCACGGCCGGTTCGTCGTCTTCTACCTGATCTGCGGCGTCGTGGCGGTCCTCGTCAACGCCGTGCCGGACCCCTCGTCGACCATACCCACCGTCGGCGCCAGCGGCGCCATCTCGGGCGTCCTCGGGGCCTATGTGCTGCTCTATCCCCGCGCCCGGATCCTGGTTTGGCCCGGCATCCTGTGGTTCACGTTCCGTCTGCCGGCGTGGCTGGTGCTCGGCTTCTGGTTCGCCTTGCAGGTCCTCAACCTTACCGGCGGCGGTGCCAGCAACGTTGCCTGGTGGGCCCATATCGGAGGCATGCTCTGCGCCGCCGCCCTGATCCCCTTCTTCAAGTCGCGCCACGTCGGACTGTTCGGAGCCGGCCACCTCAGCCAGACGGCGCCGGTACGACGGGGTCCGTGGGGCTAGAGCATTTTCCGTTCACATGCGTTCACCGAAAATTCTCTGACTCCTTGTTTTAGCCGCAAATACGTCGTCGCGGATGTAACCATCCGCTCGGGATTTGCTCTAATGCCACCACCTCGTCACCCGGCAAACTCCACGCGGATGGCGGCGCCGTGTTCGTCGAGCGCCGGGACCGGGCGCACCTCGGCGCCCTCGTCGGCGAAGCGGGCCGCCGGCGCCACCAACTCGACCGGGCCGCCGGGGCTATCGGCGGCGAGGCGGCGCAGTTGCGGGTGCTGGGCCAGATCGGCGACCGTGTTGACGGCGCCATAGGCGATGGCGCCCCGGCGCAGGCGTTCGATCAGTTGGGCGCGGCTCAGGGCGCCGAAAACGGCGTCGATCTCGGCGCCCAGCGCCGGGCGGTTTGCAACCCGCGCCGGGTTGTCGTGGAAGCGTTCATCGTCGGCCAGGCCGGGCTGTTCCAGCACCTCGGCGCAGAAGTTGCGCCATTCGCGCTGGTTCTGGATCGACAGCACCACCTCGCCGTCCTTCGCCCCGTAGGCGCCGTAGGGCGCGATCGACGGATGGGCGAGGCCGACCCGGGCCGGCGCCTGGCCGCCATAGACCTGGTGTAAAAGGGGCACGGTCATCCAATCGGCCATGGCGTCGAACAAGGAGACCTGGATGCCTTTGCCCAGCCCGGTGCGGCCCCGTTCGATCAGGGCTTCCAAAATGGCGGCCTGGGCGTACATGCCGGCGCCGACGTCGCAGACCGAAACGCCGACGCGCCCCGGTCCCTCGGGCCGGCCGGTGACCGAGGCGAGGCCGCTTTCGGCCTGCACCAAAAGGTCATAGGCCTTCATCTCGGCGTAAGGCCCGTCCTCGCCGTAGCCCGAGATGTCGCAGGTGATCAGCGCCCGGTGGCGGTCGCGCAACGCCTCGCTGGCAAAGCCCAAGCGCCCCGTGGCGCCCGGCGCCAGGTTCTGGATGAAGACGTCGGCCTTGCCGACCATGCGCGCCAGCAGGTCGCGGTCGGCCGAGTCCTTGAGGTTGAGCGCAATCGATTCCTTGCCCCGGTTGAGCCACACGAAATAGGCGCTCTCGCCCCCCACCACCCGGTCGTAGCCGCGCGCGAAGTCGCCCTCGGGCCGCTCGACCTTGATCACCCGGGCGCCGGCGTCGGCCAGGCGCGACGAACAATAGGGCGCCGCCACCGCCTGTTCGACGGCGATGACCAACAATCCCTTGAGCGTCTCGCGCATGGCCATTCCCTCAGTACGAACGGGGCAGGCCGAGGACGTGCTCGGCCAGGTAGGCCAGGATCAGGTTGGTCGAGATCGGCGCGATCTGATAGAGCCTGGTTTCGCGGAACTTGCGCTCGACGTCGTATTCCTCGGCGAAGCCATAGCCGCCGTGGGTTTGCAGGCAGCTCTCGGCGGCCGCCCACGAGGCCTCGCCGGCCAACAGCTTGGCCATGTTGGCCTCGGCGCCGCAGGGCTCGCCGGCATCGAACAGTTCAGCCGCCCGGCGCACCATCAAGGCCGCCGCCTCGCCTTGGGCATAGGCCCTGGCAATGGGGAACTGGATGCCCTGGTTCTGGCCGATGGGGCGGCCGAAGACCTTGCGCTCGCCGGCATAGGCGACGGATTTCTCGGTGAACCAGCGGCAATCACCGATGCATTCGGCGGCGATCAGCACGCGCTCGGCGTTCATGCCGTCAAGGATGTAGCGAAATCCCTTGTCGGCCTCGCCGATCAGGTTGGCGGTCGGGATTCTCAGGTCGTCGAAGAAGACCTCGGTGGTGGCGTGGTTGATCATGGTGCGGATGGGCCGGATGGTTAGGCCATTGTCGAGGGCGGCGCGCATGTCGACGAGCAGCACCGAAAGGCCGTCGGTGCGCTTTTCGATCTCGTCGCGGGGCGTCGTGCGGGCCAGCACCAGCATGAGGTCGGAATGCTCGGCCCGCGAGGTCCACACCTTCTGGCCGTTGATGACGTAGTCGTCGCCGTGGCGCTCGGCGGTGGTGCGCAGTGCCAGGGTGTCGGTGCCGCTGGTCGGCTCGGTGACGCCGAAGGCCTGCAGGCGCAATTCTCCGGACGCGATCCCGGGCAGCCATTGGGCCTTCTGGGCGTCGCTGCCGTGACGGAGGATGGTCCCCAAGATGTACATCTGGGCGTGGCAGGCGGCGCCGTTGGCGCCGCTGGCGTGGACTTCCTCGAGGATGGCGGCGGTGGTGGCCAGGCCCAATCCGCTGCCGCCGTATTCCTCGGGCACCAGGGCGGCCAGGTAGCCGGCCTTGGTGAGCGCTTCGACGAATTCCACGGGATAGGTGCGCGCGCTATCGTGGGCGCGCCAGTAGGCGCCGGGGAAATCGGCGCACAGAGCGCGTACCGCGGCGCGTATCTGCGCCGTCTCGGCGTCGGTGTGGCTGGCGCTGGCGCCATCGGTCACTGCGATCCTCCCCCGTTCCTGGGCTTGCAAGGAATATTATGCCGTTCCCGGGCGCCCGTCAGGTGTTGATTGCGCCGCCCGTGGTTCGGTCACGCCCTTCAGTCGTGGTCGCCGCCGATGTCGATGAGGGTGCCGACGCCGCGCTCCTCGGCGCGGCTCTCTATGTACTGGGCCGTCACCAGGTCCTGGATGGGTACGCCCATGCCTTTGTAGTACGTGATCTCGTCGTCCGATTGGCGGCCGGCGCGGCGCCCGGCGACGACGTCGGCGATGCCGGCGATGTCGTCTTCGCCGATCACGCCCTCGCCCAGCGGCACCATCAGGTCGCCGGCGTTCTTGAGGCTGTCGACGGGGCTGTCGACGACGCGCCTGGCGGCGCGGCGGATGGTTTCGGTGTCGACCTCGCGGGCACCGACGTCGTGAGCCCCGACGGCGGCGACGAAGGTGCCGGCGCTCAAGGCGGCGCCGTCGATTACCGGCTGGCGCGCCGTGGTGGCGCACACCACGATGTCGGCGCCGCCCACCGCCGCGTCGCGCTCAGGCGCCAGTTCGATATCCGTCGGCACCTTGCCGCCGGCCGCCGACATGCGTTCCACGAACTCGCGTCCGCGCCCCTCGGAGCGCGTGACGACGCGGACCTTCTCCAGCCGGCACACCTCGGCGAGCGCCGCCAGCTGGTTGCGGGCGACGCGGCCGGCCCCGATCAGGGTAAGGACCCGGCTGTCGCGGCGCGCCAGATGGCGGGCCGCCAGCGCGGTGCCGGCGCCGGTCCTGAGATCGCTCATGTAGCCGGCCTCCATGATGGTGCGCGGCAGCCCGGTCTCTCCGTCGAACAAGGCGACGATGGCCGACATGCGGGGCACGCCCAGTTCCGGGTTTTCGTAGAAGTCGGAGACCACCTTGATGCCGTAGCCCTTGCCGCCCTTGAGGAACGACGGATTGAAAATGACGCCGCCCGGCGGATCCTCCGACAAGGCGAAGCTCCTGAGCCCCTCGATCGAGCCGCCCTCGGCGAGGATGGTGAAGGCTTTCGCCTGCAGATCGATGGCGTCGGCCATGGCGACGAGGCCGCGCGCGTCGTCCTCGGTGAGGATTCTCAGTTTCATCTCGTTCTCCCCGTGCCCTCTGTGCCCGCTCCGGAAATCGCTATCGGGAAGTATCGCCGCGCCGCGCCATCCCCTCCCGAAGTCGGCTCCCTGCTTGGAGAGGGGCCCGAATTGACGCGCCAAAAAGTTTTACCAAACATCGACACTGATAGGGTGACAGGCCGATCGCGATACGTCTATACTCGCGCCGGCAACATTGATATCTTTGCGAAATCGACATTCCAAGAGAACGGGAGGAACGCAATGGTCTTGGGAAAATTGACTAGGGGGCTTGTCGCCTTCGCGGCCTTGGCATTGTTAGCGGGCCTGGTCACCACCAGCCCCGCGACGGCGAAGGTCAAGTGGACCTGCACCCACTTCACACCGAAGACGTCGGGGTTTTGGAAGTTCACCACGATACCTTGGGAAGCGCGGCTCAAGCAGCTTACCAACGGCGAGGTGCAAAGCAACTGCAAGGCGGTTGGCATCATCGCGCCGGGCTTCAAGGGATTCGACGCGGTGATGGAAGGTCTTGCCGACGCTCAGCACACGACGACCCTCTACATCGTCAACAAGCATCCGGTGAACGGTTTCTTCGCCAACCACCCGGCTGGGATTCCGGCCGAGGGTTATTTCTTGTGGTATTACCTGAAGGGTGGCGGACACGACCTGCTGACCGCCTTCCACCGCGAGAGCCTGGGTCTGCAGACCTGGGGCCAGGGCTATGCGGCGCAGGAGATGTGGATGTCCCACTCTCCGGTGACCAAGCTTGAGCACCTGAAGAACAAGAAGTTCCGCACCGTCGGCGTCTGGGCCAACATCGTCAACGATTACTTCGGCGGAAACGCCACGGCGACCCCGGGCTCCGAGATTTACGTCATGCTGGAGCGCAAGGCCCTCGACATCGCCGAGTGGTCGGGCCCCTTCGAGAACCTCAACAAGGGCCTGTTCGGCATCGCCAAGTATGTCGTGACCCCTGGCTACCACTGGCCTGGCGGATTCCTGCACTACAGCGTCAAGAAGGAGGCCTGGGACGGCCTGTCCAAGGACCTTCAGGGCAAGGTCATGGCCGCTTCCAAGCTCGCCAACTTCGATTCCTATATCGAGTGGCACTGGGCCGACCTCGATGCCATGCAGAAGATCCTGAAGAAGGACAATGTGTGGGCCCGCCTGACCCAGGACACCATGGACGCCATGTCGCAGGCCACCAAGGACTGGGCCTACGAGAAGGCCGCGGAAATGTCGAAGAAGGGCGACCACTGGATGAAGAACGTCTCCGATTCCTATTACGCCTTCTTCAAGAAGTGGAACGAAGGCGCTATCTGGAAGCCGCCGCTCATCGCCGGCCACTTCAAATAGCACCTGAGAACGCGGCGTCCTAACCGACGCCGTCCAGGGCCGCGCCTTCGGGTGCGGCCCTTTCTTTTTGCGCGATTGCCGGTATCGGGTCCGTCAGACGCGGCGCCCTTGGCCTTCCCAGAAGGGCTCGCGCAGCACGTTCTTCTTGACCTTGCCGGTCGGCGTGCGCGGCAGCGCCTCGATGAAATCGACCGATTTGGGGATCTTGAAACCGCCCAGCTTGCCGCGGCAGAACTCGACGATGTCGGCCTCCGCCACATCGGCATCGGCGCGCACCGCGACGATGGCCTTGACGGCCTCGACCCAGCGTTCGTCGGGCACGCCGACGACGGCGACCTCCATCACCTCGGGATGGGCCGAGATGACGTTTTCCACCTCGGCCGGATAGACGTTCTCGCCGCCCGATACGATCAGGTCGTTCTTGCGGTCGACGATGTAGATGTAGCCTTCGGTGTCCATGCGCCCCATGTCGCCGGAGTGCAGCCAGCCGCCGCGCAGCGTTTGCTCGGTGGCGTCCGGCCGGTTCCAGTAGCCGCTCATGACGCTGTCGCCGCGGATCAGGACCTCGCCGACCTCGCCGGGCTCGAGCGCCTTGTCCTCGCCGTCGGCGATCATGACGTCGTAGCCGATGCACGTCCTACCGCAGGATTCGAGCAATCCGACGTCCCCCCCCGCGACCGCCCGGCGGTGCTCGCCGCCGCTCAGGTGGGTGACGAAGACGGCGGCCTCGGTCTGGCCGTAGATGCCCTGGAAATCGGCGTCCAGGACCTCCAGCCCGCGGGCCAGACGGTCGACGGGAATGGGCGAGGCGCCGTACTGGATGCGGCCGAGGCTGGACAGGTCGGCCTTGCCGATCCGTTCCGATTCGAGAAGGAAAATGAGCATGGAGGGGACCAGGCCGGCATAGGAGATGCGCTCCTTCTCGATGGTGCGCAAAACCTCGTCGGGGTCGAATTGGTTATGGATGTAGATGGTGGAACCGGCCACGAACTGTTGCATGAAGTACATGTTGCCGCCGGCGTGGAACTGCGCCAGCAGGTGCAGCGCCACCTCGTCGGCGCGCGCCCCGTACTCCATCACCGAATAGGCGAACCCCTGCAGCATCTGGCGGTGGGTCACCATGACCCCCTTGGGCAGGCCGGTGGTGCCGCTGGTGTGCATGATGGCGAACAGGTCTTCGGGCACGGCGCGGCGCGGCGGCGCCCCATCGCCGGCCTTTTCCAGAAGGCCGTCGTAGCTTTCGCCGATGGCGGCGCCGTCCCCGATGCCGATCCAAAGGCGCACGCTGGTGGCTTCGTCGCGTAGCGCCTCGACCGTTTCCAGCATGTCGGCGCTATAGACCATTGCCGAGCATTCGACGCCGTTGACGATGACGCCGACCTCGCTCGGCGTCAGGCGGTAATTCACCGGCACCCACAGGGCGCCGATCTCGGACAGCGCGAACACGGTCTCGGCGTGCTCGACGCAGTTGGTGGCGAGGAGGCCGACCCTCTCCCCCTTGCCTATGCCCAGGCCAACCAGCGCATTGGCAAGGCGGCGCACGCGGCCGGCCAGCTCGGCGTAGGTGTAAGTCCTGCCATCCCACACGATGGCCGCCTTGTCGGGTCGGCACGCCGCGTGATGCCAGAGAACGTCGCTGTTGATCATCGGCGGTTTCCCGCGCCCCGGAGAGCGGCCCTCATGAGGCCAGGGCCTGGCGGGCGCGCTGCGGGCACACCGCCGTCCCGTAGTGATAGAGTTCGAGCATCCTCCCCCCCCTTGGCGCCGATTTTCGCCGATTGTTCTGGATCGGCCGGCCACCGTCAAGTGGCGGGCCGGCGAGCCCGGAGGCCGCGGCCGGCGAGTTCGCCCTCAGTGGGTGACGTGCGGGGGCGCCGCCATGACGCCGGAGCCGCGCAGCGGCACGCTCTTCAGGTGGAAGTTCTGGAAATGGCAGGCACGCCACACCACCACCGCTTTCCAGTACCAGCCGCCGAGCATGGCGACGAGCCCGGCGAGGGCCAGCAATCCGGGGGCCGAACCGACCGGCAGGGAAAGGACGACGGCGAACAGCATGAGCGGCACGCCGCGCCCGGCGATCTGGATGACCGAGGAGTGCCGGGACAGCACCCGCATGGTTTCCACCGGCACCGCTTCGGCGCAGTGCTTCATGTAGTTCAGCCACAGCACCCCGTTGACGGCGGCCAGCACCAGGCCCGCCACCGGCGCCGCGGCGGCAAGGTCGGGGGGGAATGTGAAGCCGCCCACCCACAGGGCAACGACGAGAAGGCCGAGCCCCTCGAAGAGCCCGGAGAACACCAGCATCCACGTCATCACCGGCGGGCGCCACGCCGGTACGCCCTTGGCCACTTGCAGGATGCGGGCCTGGCAATAGAGGAACCCCGCCCCCAACAAGGAGGCGATGAGCGATAGCTCGCCGGCCGTCGTCAGCAGCTCGAGCGCAGGCGTAGCGGCGAACAGCTTGAGCGCAGCGACGCCCATGAAGAGCATTGCGACGATGGCCTCGCGCGACATCCAGGACGTGCGGTACCCCATGAACACGTTGAGGAAACGCGCCTGGCGGTTGATCTCCAGGAACACCGAAAAAAGGCCGAGCCCCATCAGCGCGGCGCCCAGGTGATAGAGGTCGAAGACCAGCGGAACACCGGCCAGCGTCATCTCCAGGCTGGGCAAGGCCGGCCCGCCACCGGCAATCACGATCAGGCCGAGGAGCGTGAGCAGACCGCTGCTCGTTCCGCCCAGCGAAAAGTTGCCGACGGCGCGCAGGTCCCAATTGTTCTGGCGCTTCGCCGGTATCGGCTTCATGGCGGGGCGGTTCGCAGGTTCGGGGACGGGAGCGCCGTCGGCGTCCCTCGGCTGGTGCCACACGTAGACGAGGTTGGGCTTGGTGCCGAGTTCCTCGTGCATGCGCGTCGAGGCCTTGTCGCGCTCCATGGCGGAGATGTTGCTGTCGGGGTCGTTGAAGTCGCCGAAGTGGAGGGCCTGGCCGATGCACGAAAGCACGCACGCCGGCGTCACCGCGCCGTCGATGCCGGGAACCAGGTCGGTGCCCTTCGCCTCGTCGACCTTCTCGACGCAGAAGGTGCACTTGGTGGAGACGCCGAGACGCTGGCCCTGGTAGTGGACTTCCTCGACCGACGATTGGCGGCCCTCGAAGTAGCCGACCGCGTCGGCGACCAGGAAACGCGCCTGATAGGGACACGCCAGGTGACAGTACATGCAGCCGATGCACAGGTCATAGCGCTGAAAGACGAGGCCGTCCTCGCGCTGGCGGGTCGCCGTCGTCGGACAGACATCCATGCAGGGCGGTTCCGAGCAATGCATGCAGCCGACCGGCATGAAAATGCGCTCGACGTTTGGATACTCGCCGATCTCGAAATCGCGCACCGAGCGCCACTGCACCCTCGGCGGCGTCAAGTTGGAATGCTTGCAGGCCACCGTGCAGGTGTTGCACCCGACGCACTTCTGGATGTCGACGACCATGCCCCACCGGTTCGCGGGGTCTCCTCCCGGCTCGATTGTCATGACTGTGGCGCTTTCTTTACTTGCTTTATTTGGCTGGCCGGATGGTCACGCGCACGATATCGGCGCTCGATCCGGTGGAATCGGTGAGCCGCATGCTCATGGGAATCACCGAGTTCAGCGAGGGGACGTGCAGGTTCTTGGCGAACGGCGTCTTCCAGTGGTCCATCTGGCCGACCATGAGCAGGGTGTCGGGGCGGATGCCCTGGCGCACGACGGCGCGCCCGGTGGTCTCGCCGACGGCCGATTCCACGGTTACCTCGTCACCATCGGCGATGCCGAGCTCGGCCGCCTTGCTGGCGTTGATGACGACGCCCTTGTGGGTCTCCACGTTCTCGGCGGCCTCGCGAATGAGCGGTATCTGGACGTTGGCCCCCCAGCTGTACTGCATGGACCGCGTGGTCAGCAGCCAGAACGGGTAGTCCTTGGGGTCCTTGCCGTATTCGGCGGGGTCGTTCTCCCAGACGCCGGGAATGTTG
The DNA here is from genome assembly GCA_030746775.1 of Rhodospirillales bacterium. Taxonomy (GTDB): domain Bacteria; phylum Pseudomonadota; class Alphaproteobacteria; order Rhodospirillales; family JASLLZ01; genus JASLLZ01. The sequence continues at coordinate 30,324 of JASLLZ010000033.1, forward strand.
TCGCTCCAGTCTGGCAGGGGCACGTATTCGTGCAGCTTGTCGTCCCACCACTCGATGCCTTCCTCGTGCAGGCGGTTGCCGAGCTCGACGCCGATGCGCTTGATGCGCTCCTGATAGGGCATCTCATAGCGGATTTGGGCGTCCTCGATGGCCGGATGCAGGTACCACTCGAGCTTGGAGATGGGCTGGACGTAGTAACCGTGCGACTTGAAATAATCGAGGCCGTGCACTTCCTCGCCGTCGCTCAGCACATGGGTGCCGGCCTTGGCCACGGCATCGAAAATCTCGTCGACCGAACAGGCACGGTCCAGGGGCAGGGAGTAGTCGTAGTTTTCGGCGTTCGATTTCTGGCCTTCGCCGGTCTTCTTGGCGAGGCTGATCGAAAGGGCGCCCTTGTTGATGGCGTCGTTGTATTCGGAGAGCAGACCCGCGCGCAGGGCGAGCTGGGTGGCGATCTCGGTCATGTCCTTGACGTCGACGCCGGTGGTCTTGGGGGCGGCGGCGGGCTGGCGCAAGGCCCATCCGTTGTGCTG
>JASLLZ010000034.1 GCA_030746775.1 Rhodospirillales bacterium
TCCAGACCATAAATATCTGGACGTCTATGAATCACATATTCAGTTCAATGTGAATCCTGAATGTCGATTGAACCTAGTGTTCCGGATCGGACTAATGGTACCCATACGACGGCATTCCAATGTCGTTCGGTAAGGCGCGCAATGCGCCGTGGAACAGGCGGGCAAGAAGAGGTCGAGGACACTCGTCGGACGGGGATTTGAGTAGTTGATACAACTTCCCATCGGGACAAGCAGGGTCAAACGCGCCCTGTTTCTTGGATCGCTCGCCGTCCTGCTCGCCTGGGCCGTTTCCTATGTCGTGCACAACTGGCCCGAGTTCCGCGCTCTCCTCCATATCGAGTGGCGTTACGGCTTATATCTGCTTGCCGCGACACTGGCCTTCTTCGCCCTTCAGGGGATGCTGCTGCGGGTTTCCGTGGCCGCCTACGGCGTTGCGTTGACACCCACCGAATGGTTCGGCCTCACCGTCGTCACATCCTTCGCCAACTACGCAATTCCGTTTTCCGGCATCGGTCTCAGGGGAGTTTATCTCAACCGAGTGCGGGGGCTGGCCTACGCCGATTTCGCCAGCGCCCTCGCCGCCGTGGTTGGTGTCGAGATGTTTGTCTTCGCCTTGGGCGGTCTGGCGGGACAGGCCACGCTCCCATCAATCGGGATCCCCGTCGACCCCTTTATCGCCCTCGTCCTCGGTGTGCTCATGATTGGGCTCGTTGTGACAGCCTGGACGCCGGCTCGATGGCTGATCCGGCGCTCCGGGCCGTTAGCAAGGTTCGAAGCCTTCTTCGAAAGCTGGCAAAGCCTGAAGAGCCAACCCATGATGCTGTGCAAGCTGGCAGTTCTGACGGTCGCTTTGTTCGCCGCCAATGTCGCCATGTTCAGCATGGCGTTTCGGGCCCTTGCATTCAACGTTCCGCCGAGCGCTGATCTGCTTGCCGCGGTTCTCTCGTTTTTCGCCCTCTTTGTCCGCATTGCCCCGGCCGCCGCAGGGACTTTCGAGGGCACCGTCATTTACGCGGCTCACTTGTTCGGCCTGACAATCGCCGAGGGCCTTCTGGTCGCTGCCGTGGTGCGGCTTGGAACCATTATCTGCTGTTTTACCCTGGGCCCCTATTTTTTCTATTACCTGTTCCGACGACGGGCCGACGGATGACAGCTCCCCTCTCGTCGGCCGGCGGCGGGCTCTCCGGACCATGGGGAAGGCGGACTTGGTTCGTCGTCCTGATCCTCTTCACGTTCCTTCTGACCAACCGTCACCAATGGGCCGCCGATGTCAGGACGTCGTCCGACGACGGCATCTACCTGGCCTATGCCATGTCGATGGGCATGGACATGGATCTGGATTTCTCCAATGAGATCCGCTACGGCGCCTACATGGCCGCCAACGAACGTTCGCCGGGGGGATTCTACGGTGCCGGCCTCATGGCAGCGCCCTTCGTGGGTCTCTTCTCCCTTGTCGACCGCGCCCTCGGCAATCCCGTCATCGGCGACCGGGATCAGTTCCGCCACAGTTGGTCCTACTTCGGTTTTTCTTTCGCCACCCACGTCTATTTCCTCTTGTCCGTGCTGCTGTCGTGGAGGATTGGTGCTGCCTTTCGGGAAAGGGCGTCGAGGGAATTGGTCACACTATTTTGCATAAGCTCGGGCGTACTGTTCTACGTCCTCATCCGCCCCCGCATGGGCCACGCCTTTGAGTTCTTCACCTTCACTCTGGCCACCTATGGGACGGTTCGAGCGTGGGAATATGACGTCCAAAGGAGATCAGCCCTGCTATGGGCCGCCGTCGCTGGGCTTGGCGTTGCGTTAAGCGTTGCCATAAAGCTAAGCAACGTCTTCGTCATCCTTCTTCCCGTCGTTCTCATCTTCATGATCCACTCGGCCGAGGCTGACGGCCCGTCGAAAACAAGCGGTCATCGTCTTGCCAGGCTCTTCGGTCTCTACGCCGCCGGGTGCATCGCATTCCTTCTGCCCGTGGCCATTCTGAACGACTTGATTTACGACGCGCCGTTTCCCTCGCAACCACAAGTCTACGGAGTCCGAACACTGGTTCCGGCGATCGACGGCCTGGGCGACGTCTTGGCCCTGGTCGAAGAATGGTTTCGATTGGCTCCCAATATCCCGGTCATATTCTTCGGCGCCGAATTCGGTTTGCTCTATTCCAACCCGCTTGTCGTGTTCGGCCTTTTCGGCGCCGGCGCCGCATTGCTGGGAAGCGCGGCGCGGAACCGACGGTGGATGCCCGTTATCGCCTTCGCCACCGTGGTCGTTTATTTTCTCCTCTACCTTTCCATAGTGCTGTTTTGGAAGAGCACGGCGTCGTCTTACGGATACCGGTACCTGTTTCCCCTCTTCCCCGTCGGCTTCGTGGGCTACCTGTTGTGGTGGTTGGGCCCTCTCAAGGCACCCCGGCGACGGCGGACCGGTGCCGCTGGGGCCATCCATGGGGTTCTGCTGGTGCTCTGCGTTTTCTCGTTGCTGGGACAGGCGTTTTTTGCCAAAAGCGACAAGCTGAGCTACCACACCGGCATGACTTCACTGGGACGGGTTGCGGCCGCCGCGCCGGATTTCAACCGGAACCTCTTGGAAGAAACATTTTCCGCCAAGGTCTGGAACCGGACCCTCAAGGACGGAGTCTTCGGATTCGTAAACAAGATGGCCGTCAATCGGACCGTCATCAGGTGGGCGGTGGACCAAACGGTGCACGGGGGCGAGAAGGGCGCGCGCGAGCCCAACTGGCAACACCCGCCGGTGGTTTGGCTGTTTCTTCTGACTCTGGCCGCCCTGTGGTACGGTTTTTTCCGGTATTTTCGCCGCGTCGAATTGGAATTCGACGGTGGGACAGGCAGCGGATGATCGTAATCTTCAACTACGGATATGGAATTCCCCGTTCGATCCGCAAGGTTTTCCGAAAGCTCGACGTCCCGGCCGAAATATCGGCCGACGCGGGCAGCCTCTTCGTGGTCTGCGGCGCGCGCCGCGCCGATCTCGGCAATGTCCTCCCGAACGGGTTTTAGGGAAGCGGGACCGCAATGACCCTGCCGGACGTCACCCCTTCCCTGTCTCGGGCATCGAAGATCCTGGCGGCCGTGATGTGTCTGGTGCCGCCGATTGCCGTCTACGCGTCGAAGGGCACGGTGGTTCTGGCCTCTCTGGCCGCGGCCGGGTTGTTGACCAGCCCAGCGGTGCGCGCCACGCTTCGCGCCGCCTTGTTGGCGCCGGTTGTCTGGGCCATTGCCCCCCTGATGGTGTGGGGCTTGGCCGCCGTGTTGTGGTCGCCGAACCCTGGGGGCGCGTTGGGGCTGTGGGTGGCGATCGCCGCCCTGATCGTGATCGCCCGGATCCTCGTGCTCGGCGCCGACCTGCTCGACCCGACCGACCGCCAAGACGTGGCCAAATTCTTCGTCATCGGCGCCGTGCTGTTCATCGCCATCCTGGCGGCGGAAAACATCGGTGACGGGGTGATCATCAAGCTCCTGAAGGGCTCACGGGGAAAGGGGATCGACGACTATCTCGCCTGGATCAATCCCGGCAACTCGGTTCTCGCCGTTTTGGCACTTCCCTTCGCCGCCGGCGTCGCCCGCCGGGGTGGACCACGGGCCGGAACAGGCGCGTTCTTGGCGGCGCTTGCGGTCGTCGCCTTGGGTCCCTCGACCACGGCGGTCCTGGCCGCCATGGCGGCCGGCGTAACGTTCCTCCTGACGCTTGGTGGAAGACGTGTGTTCCTTATATTCATGGCGGTGGTGCTGGCCTTGGGCCAACTGTCGATGCCGACTCTGATCGAACAGGTTCCCAACTGGGAAGGGCTGCATCAGGCGTTGCTTGACGGGCCGGCGTCCCTCGTTCACCGGTGGAAGATTTGGGAATTCGTTGCCGGGCGCATCGCCGAGCATCCACTCGTCGGATGGGGCCTCGATGCGTCACGCGCCATTCCCGGCGCCAACAGCAATGTATTTGGGGAATACGGCGAGATCTTGCCCCTCCACCCGCACAGCGGCTTCCTTCAGATCTGGTTGGAATTGGGCGGCATTGGCGCCGTCGCGGCGGCCGTGCTCATGGCCTCGGCCCCCTTCCTGCTGCACGGGGCCGCCGGCAATTGGCCAACGACCGCAATCCTCGCGGGGACCCTCGCGGCCTACATGGTTGTCGGTCAATTGAGCTATGGAATTTGGCAAAATTGGTGGATAGCGACGGGTATTCTGGGCTTGACGCTGGCCTTGGCGGGGCGAGACGCGCCGCCGAGCGAGGGAACGCCATGAGGTGGTGGCGCAACGCGGTCCTGCTGTTCGTCTCGGTCGTCGTTTCCCTGGCCCTGGCGGAAGTCGGCCTGCGTCTATTCTCCACCAAGTATGCCGCCCTCCAGGCGCACGCGGCGAACGACAACTCGACGGTTGCCTACCGCGCCTTGCCGGGCGGCCTGCTGACCCTGCGGCCCGAAGCATCCTTTCGCCACCAGACCGCTTGTACGAAGATCGAAGGCATATCCGTCAACGGGGACGGCTTTCGCGATCGTCCCTGGCCCCGGGCGAAGGACGGCCCGCGAATCGCCGTGATGGGAGATTCGTTCGTCGAGGCCCTGCGCGTGGCCGATGGCGAGCACGTGGCCGCCATCCTTGCCCGACTGACCGGAATCCGGGTCCTCAACGCCGGGATCGGTGGCTATTCCACGGTCACCGAACTGTTCGCTTACCGCCGTCTGGTCCGTCCTTTGAACCCTGACGTGATCGTCCTCTTCGTCTATCCGGGCAACGATGTCAGGGGGAATTCATGCCGCCTCGACCCGTCACGCAGATTGTGTGGAGAAGTGAGAGAACGCGCAATCCTTTACCGAGATGGCGGCGCAAAGGTCGCGCCGGCGCCGCGCTTGGCCGACGAAGGTCCAGGGGGCGATACGGCCATGACCCGTTTGAAGGGGGTCTTGCGCAAGAATTTGGTCCTCTATCAAGCCTTTCATGATCTGAAGATCGTAACGCAAGGTGCCATCAACCAGCTTCGCGGATACGTGCCGCCCCGGTGGCACCTCTACCTGAACCGGCCGTCGCCGGACTGGGCCGAGGCGTGGCGCATCACGGAAGACGCCTTGAAGACGCTCAAGGGCGAGGTCGAGGCGGATGGGGCGCGCCTTGCCCTGGTCGCCGTGCCTGAGCATTTCACGACCAGCCGCGAATGGCGGAGCGAGATGATGTTCGGCGCCGCCAGCGCCGTGCCCGACGACTTCGATCCGGCCCTGCCGTCGCGCCGCCTCGCCGCGGTGGCCAAGCGCATCGGCGTTCCTCTTCTCGACTTGCGCCCGGCGTTGCTGGCCTATCGCGATGCCAATGACCTATCGTATCCCTATTTCTCGTTTACCTGCGACGGCCATTGGAACCCCCTGACCCACTATCTGGCCGGCCATGCGACGGCGGCGTTCCTGGCGCAACAAGGAATGCTGGGAGAAGTTCAACGCGACCTAGCCGATCTGATGTCGGCCCGCCGAGACGCCTTCGCCGCAAAGCCCAAGGACATACTGGGCGCCCCGGCGTACGGCCAAATCTTCGAAGGCGGCATCTACGCCGGCGGCGCGTCGCTCAGGTAAAGCCGTAAGCGGTTGATCCCGCCAGCAATGATTTTGGGGCCCCGTTCGCGGGGCCTTTTTCTTTCGCCATCCGGTGGGTGCCGTCGAAGACCGATTCTGCTATAAAAATCACGCAGTTGCCGCGATCATGGCGCGGGATAGGGAAACACGGGATCGTGGACGTCCGGGGCAAACGTTTCGTCGTGATCGGCGGCGCCGGTCTTATCGGTTCGCACACCGTCGACGCCTTGGTGCGCGAGGACGTGGCCGAGATCGTCGTATTCGACAATTTCCAGCGCGGCACCCGCCAGAACCTGGAGATCGCCTGCAAGGACCCACGCGTCAAGGTCTTCGAGGTCGGGGGCGACATCGGCCAGACCGACGTGCTCGACAAGGCGCTAAAAAAAGTCGACGGGGTGTTTCATTTCGCCGCCTTGTGGCTGCTTCACTGCCAGGACTTCCCGCGCTCGGCCTTCGACGTCAATATTCAAGGCACCTTCAACGTGCTCGATGCCTGCGTCGCCAACGGTGTTCAGCGCCTTGTCTATTCCTCTTCCGCCTCCGTCTACGGCGACGCCGTCGAGGAACCGATGACCGAGGATCATCCCTTCGACAACACCACATTCTACGGCGCCACCAAGATTGCCGGCGAAGCGATGGCCAGGGCCTACCATCGCCGCTTTGGGCTGCCCTTCGTCGGCTTGCGCTATTTCAACGTCTATGGCCCGCGCCAGGACTACCAAGGCGCCTATATCGCGGTCATCATGAAGATGCTCGACAACCTTGATCGCGGAACGCCCCCGACGGTCCACGGCGACGGCGGTCAAACCTATGACTTCATTTATGTGGACGACTGCGCCGCCGCCAACCTTGGCGCCATGAAGGGCGACACGACGGACCGCTTTTACAACGTCTGCACGGGGAAAAGGACGTCGATCAAGGAGCTTGCCGAGATGATCCTGGCCATCACCGGTTCGAACCTTGCCATCGACTACCAGCCCGCCGGGCGGACCTTCGTCCAAGACCGCATCGGCTGTCCGAAGCGGGCGGCAAAGGAAATCGGCTTCGCGGCCCGGGTCGGGTTGGAGGATGGCCTCAGGCGGCTGATCGAGTGGCGGGCGGGCCACCAATCGGCCGTCGAGTCAAGCCGGCGCCGCGGCCCGGCGTGACCATGGGATTCGATTTCAAGGCAATGCAATGACGGATTGGCTGCCCCTTATCTGCCCTTCCGTCGCCTACGACGATTTGGCCGGCGATTTCCGCGCCATCGCCGACAGCGGAAGACTCACGCAGGGCCCCTATCTGCGCCGTTTCGAAGAATCGGTCGGCGCCTTCGCCGGCGTTCGTTTCGCCTGTGCCACGACGTCGGCCACCACCGCGCTTCACCTGGCGCTCGCCGCTTGCGGGATCGGCGCCGGCGACGAGGTTCTAGTCTCGGATTTCACCTTTCCCGCCACCGGCAATGCGATCGCCCAGGCCGGCGCCACGCCGGTGCTCGTCGATTCGTGCCCCGATGGTTTCGTCATGGATGTGGACGATGCCGCGACGAAGATTACCGAACGCACCAAGGCCATCATGGTGGTCGATCCCTTCGGTCAGCCGGCCGATCTGGGCCGCGTTCTGGACCTTGCCCGGGCCCATGATTTGCGGGTTATCGAAGACGCGGCCTGTGCGCTGGGCTCCTATCGCGACGGGCGCCCTTGCGGCGGCTGGCCCGATATCGGCGTCTACAGCTTCCATCCGCGCAAGATCATCACCACCGGCGAAGGCGGGATGCTGACGACCGACGACGAGGTCATCGCCCGGCGGGTGGAGATTTTAAGAAACCACGGCAGCGTGGCGAAGGACGGAGGCCGCCGCTTCGAGGAATTCGGCTTCAATTACCGCATGAACGAATTTCAGGCCGCCATGGGCCTGCGCCAGATGGCAAGGCTGGAAGCCATCGTCGCCGACCGGCGGCGGACGGCGCGGCGCTATATCGATCTCCTGGCGCCGCTCGATGGGGTCGCCGTGCCCCTCTCAGCGCCCCTGACCGATTGCAACTTTCAGTCCTTCGTCGTCGTCCTCGATGGCCAGGTCGACCGCGCCGCGGTGATCGAACACCTGAAGGCGCGCAGTATCGAAAGCACCCTCGGCACCTACGCCATGCACGCCCACCCGGCCTATGGCAGGCTCGGCTATCGGCCGGGGCAACTGGCGCGCTCTTTCTTCCTTCAAGACAATACGTTGACGCTGCCTCTCCTGCCCGCCATGGACGAGTTCCAGATGCAAAGGGTGGTGGATGGGCTGAAGGAGGCGCTGGCCTGATACCTGCAAGCTGATACCTGCACGTGAGAGACTAGCGCAAACCCCGCGCGGATTAGTCCAGCCGCTCGGGATTTGCCGTAGAGGTCAATGAATCGACCATTCGCCGTCATACGTTGTCGTGGATCGGCGCCCGGTACTGGGCAAAAAAGTCGTTGCCCTTGTCGTCGACGACGATGAAGGCGGGGAAATCCTCGACCTCGATGCGCCACACCGCTTCCATGCCCAGTTCGGCATACTCGACGCTCTCGACCTTCTTGATGCAGTCCTGGGCCAGGCGCGCCGCCGGTCCGCCGATCGAGCCGAGATAGAAACCGCCATGGGTCTTGCAGGCCTCTGTCACCTGGGGCGAGCGGTTGCCCTTGGCCAGCATGACCATCGAGCCGCCGGCCCCCTGGAATTGATCGACGTAGGAATCCATGCGCCCGGCGGTGGTCGGACCGAACGAGCCCGAGGCATAGCCGGCCGGCGTCTTGGCCGGCCCGGCGTAATAGACGCAGTGGTCCTTCATGTACTGGGGCAGGCCGTCGCCGCCGTCCAGGCGTTCCTTGAGCTTGGCGTGGGCGATGTCGCGGGCGACGATCAGCGAGCCCGTAAGCGACAGCCGGGTCCGGACGGGGTGGCGGCTTAGGGCGGCCAGGGTTTCCTCCATGGGCTGGTCGAGGTCGATCGCCACCACATCCGTCGCCAGTTCGCCCTCGGTGATCTCGGGCAGGTAGCGGGCCGGGTTGCTTTCTAGTTCTTCCAGGAACACCCCGTCGGCGGTGATCTTGCCCAGAATCTGGCGGTCGGCGGAACACGAAACCCCGATGCCCACCGGGCACGAAGCGCCATGGCGCGGCAGGCGGATGACCCGCACGTCGTGGCAGAAGTACTTGCCGCCGAACTGGGCGCCGATGCCCATCGACTGGGTCATGGCCAGCACGGTTGCTTCCATCTCAACATCGCGAAAGGCCTGGCCGTACTCGTTGCCGCTTGTCGGCAGGCCGTCGAGATAGTGGGTGCTGGCCAGCTTGACGGTCTTCAGGGTCAGCTCGGCCGAGGTGCCGCCGATGACGACGGCCAGGTGATAGGGCGGACAGGCGGCGGTGCCCAGCGTCCTGATCTTCTCGTCGAGAAAGGCCGCCAGGCTGTCGGGATTCAACAGCGCCTTGGTCTGCTGATAGAGGAAGGTCTTGTTGGCCGAACCGCCGCCCTTGGCCAGGAAGAGGAACTTGTATTCGTCGCCGCCGACGGCATGGATGTCGATCTGGGCCGGCAGGTTGTTGCCCGTGTTGACCTCGGTAAAGAGATCGAGCGGCGCCACCTGGCTGTAGCGCAGGTTGTTCTCGGCGAAGGCGTTGAGGATGCCTTGCGAGAGCGCCGCCTCGTCGTCGCCGGATGTCCACACGGCCTGGCCTTTCTTGGCAAACACGATGGCGGTGCCGGTGTCCTGGCACATGGGCAGGACGCCGCCGGCGGAGATATTGGCGTTTTTCAACAGCTCAAGGGCGACGAAGCGGTCGTTCTCCGACGCCTCGGGGTCGTCGAGGATCGCGGCAAGCTGTTTGAGGTGCCCGGGCCTGAGCAGGTGCGAGGTATCGCGCAACGCCTGGGCCGCAAGCAGCGTCAGGGCTTGCAAGTCAACCTTGAGCACGGCGCGGCCTTCGAAGTTCGCCGTGGCGACGTGGTCGGCGGTCAACAGGCGATAGGGGGTTTGGGTGTCGGGGGCGAGGGGGAATATTTCGTGGTGCTCGGCGGTGCTCATGGCGTCACCTTCTTGATCGGCGGGTGCTGGAGTTACTTCTTGCGGAAGGTGTCGAGGGTGATGACCTCGCCCGACTTGGTGTCGGCCGGGGCCTCGGCCTCGATCGGCTCCGTCGCTTCGTCCTTGGGCTCGTCTTTGAGTTTGGCCACGGGCTGGGGGATACGCGGCTTCGGCTTTGCCTTCGCCTTGCCCTTCATCTTGGTAATGCCATCCGGCGCCGCCGGCGCCTCGCCCGCATCCTCGCCCGCTTCCTCGCCCGCTTCCTCGCCCGCTTCCATCTCCGAGACCTTGAGTTGCAGCCCGAAATTGACCCCGGGGTCGGCGAAGGCGGTGATGGCGTCGAACGGGATGCGCAGCGGCGTGTTGACGCCTTGGAAGGCAAGGGTGACCTCGAAGGCGTCGTCCTCGACGGCGAGGCCCCAAAACTGGTGTTGGAGGACGATGGTGATCTTGTCGGGGTATTGGGCGCGGAGCGACTTCGGCATCACCACGCCCGGCGCGTCGGTCAGGAAGGTGATGAAGAAGTGGTGCGGATCGGGAAGCCCATCTTCGGCGACTTGGGCCAAAGCCCGGCGAATGACGTGGCACAGTGCCTCTTCGACCCATTTGTCGTATCGCAGCACCGGTTCTTGGGGAGGAGGGTCGGCCATGGTGCCCGCGGATGCGTCCTCGGCAGGGGAGCGAGTGGGGGGCTTCTGTTGCCAGGTGCCCCCCGAACCCCGTTGCAGCCTAAGCGGCTACAGCAAATGCCTCGTTATCATTGGCATTTGTAAGGTTGGCCCGATATCGGTGGTACCATGCCGGGCGAAAATCATGCCTTTACCACGCACGTCGATCCTGTTTCGCCCCCTCAAGCGACCGGCGATGGGGCCGGCCGGAAAAACTGGTGGAGGCGCCGGGTACCGCCCCCGGGTCCGCAACGCTTATTTCACATAACGTTTATCGCCATAGTCGGTTGCCCGACCCCCATAATATAGGCCCATCCGGGCGCCAAGGGAAGGGGCGGCAAGGGGGTAGAGAGGGGGAGGCAGTATGGAATTCGGTGGGGAAGTGTGGATTGAGCCGCTTTGGCGCCTGTACGTTGTGCTATGCCCTTGGCTTTGGCAAGATCGACTCCGCTTGCCGTGGCGCGTCCGACGAAACGTAAATTCTTGGATAATTGATGAGCAGACAATCGAACAAGCGTAAGCGCAATCGCGGCACCGTGAGATGGTGGGACGGTCCTTTTGAGTTCCTGTGGCCGCTCACCTTTCTGGGGGTTGTTATCCTCATCTTCGGTGCGCGTAGCATGTTTCCCGAGAGAGATATTCGCCAACTCATGGGTACTCGTAACGAACCCTCAAAAAAAGAAGTCGTTCATTTCAATGACGAGGAAACGGCACCGGGAATACCCAAGCCGTTCTACGTCAGCCGTGATTGTGGCTTCGAGAATAAGACGGAACGCACCTTGGAATGTGGGTTTCTCTACGTTGCGGAAGATCGCGGGAATCTGCTCGGCAATGGGGTGAGGTTACCCGTTATTGTATATCGGGATACCTCTTCAATTGGTCGGCGGTCCGATCCACTCCTTTTCATCGGCGGCGGACCCGGTGCAAGCAGCTTTACCGAGCCCCCTTGGGCCGCCGTTTGGAGTATGATGCTCCCAGAGATGGAGTGGATTGGAAAACGCGATGTGATCATCTTTGATCAGCGAGGTTCCGGTTGGTCCAAACCCTCTTTCGACTGCCCGGATTTCGACTGGTTACGCCGGTGGATGAGTCCACGGTCCGATCCGTACTGTTACAAGATAACAGCCCAGCAGTATCTGCGGCCATTGGTCGCCTGCCGCGACAAACTCATCGCTAACGGCGCTGACCTCTCCACTTACAGCACGGCTTCCATCGTTGATGACATAGAAGATCTCCGAAAAGAACTCGGGATCAAGTCGTGGAATCTATGGGGTGTATCTTACGGCTCGCGCGTTGCCCTGACGATGATGGGGGGCAAGGTGGATGGATTGCGCAGCGTGATTTTGGAAGGTGTGTTGCCTCCTGGAATTGGTGATCAGCGGAATGTTATCGGCGATTTCGCAAGAATCCTCGACCGCGTTATTACCCAATGCAACAGCAGCAAAAATTGCAAATCACGGTATCCCAAGTTGGTGGAAAATTTTAATGCCGTCTTGGAGCGCCTGGGAACCTATCCCATTTTTATAAATATCAAACGCGATTGGACGCTCAGGAGTCACTTCATTCGAAAATCCTGGACAAGGCTCCGACTGGATGACGTTTTGTACGTCAGCACGATATATAACGAACTGTATTCATCGGAGAGTATCTCAGCGTTGCCGCGTCTCATAAGCGCCTCCGCGCACCATAATTACTCCCCTTTTATAGAAGCGCTTCAAGAACAGGACCTCCAAAGCCTTATCGTTAACGATGTTGCCGGCATCACCATCGAATGCAACGATCAAACCGGGTATTCGCGAAACATTCAGCAAAATTGGCAGACTATGCCACCCACAATGCAACGGTTGCACGAATATAAACGAATGTTTGACCTGTGTGACGAATGGGCAAACGTTCCTTCGGGGGAGACCCATTCGCAACCAGAATACAGCCGCGTTCCAACCCTTCTGTTGGCTGGTGCCTTCGATCCGGTTACGCCCGCTGAATTGGCGGTTCAAACCCATAAGCTCTTGCCCAACAGCTATCTTTACGTCTTCCCCGGCAACGGACATGACGCATCTGAAAACCCCTGTGCACAATCCATCATGCGGGCGTTCCTGGACAATCCAGACGAGGAACCGGTTCACGACTGCCTAGCCTCACAGGGGCCACCAACGTTCCAGTAAATGACTCGTTGGTACCAAGCCCTAGGTATTGCGGGCCGGGCACGGGGACGTCAGATCAACTGGCGCCTTGGCTGGCCGACAATACGTATCATCGCAGTGACGATCCCATCTTTCCCTCCGCGTTCATTCTGCTATGGTCCCGCCGACCCGGGGAATGACCGGGGAAATCGGGGGACGGCGAACCATGAATCTGTCGCAAGCCATGGCCGCGATGCTCAAGGCCTATGGGGCGGAATACTTCTTTACCCTGACCGGCGGACCGCAAGAGCCCCTGATGGAGGCCCAGTTGGGCCAGGGCATCAAGGTCGTCCTGGGGCGGACCGAGCGCTCGGCCTTCGCCATGGCCGATGCCTATGCGCGCCTTACCGGCAAGCCGACCTTCGGCACCGCCCAGTACGGCTGCGGCACGGCCATGCTGCCCTTCGCCCTGGTCGATGCCTATTGGGCGCACAGCCCCCTCATCGCCATCAACAGCGCCCCCGACATCAACACCAAGTTCATGTACGAATATCAGGAACTGGAACAGGTGCCGATGATGGCGGGCGTCACCAAGTGGGCCGGCGAGCTGCCGGCGCCGGACCGTATCGCCGACGTCATGCGAACCGCCGTCCGCGCCGCCGTCTCGGGCAGCCCGGGACCGGCCTATCTGTCGATTCCCATGAACTGGTACACCGCCGAGCTGTCGGATGCGGTCAAGATTTACGCCGAGCCCGCCTTCACCGCCGTCGCCGCCCAACGCAGCGCGCCGGTGGCGGGCGATATCGAACGCGCCGTCGAAGTGTTGGCCAAGGCCTCCCGTCCCGCCATCCTGGCCGGCGGCGGGGTCTTGATGTCGAGTGCCTGGGACGAATTGACGGCCCTGGCCGAGGCCCTCGACGTGCCGGTGGTGACCTCGATCTCGGGCAAGGGGGCGATCGCCGAAACCCATCCCCTGGCGGTCGGCGTCTGCGGGCGTTATTCGCGCAAGATCGCCAACGATACGATGGAGGAATGCGACGTCTTGGTCGTCGTCGGCTCGCGCCTCGGCGCCATGGGCACCGACACCTTCAAGGTGCCGACACCCGACACCGCCATCGTCCATATCGACGCCGACGCCATGAACCTGGGGCGCAGCTATCGCGAAGAGGTGTCGATCTGCGCCGACGCCAAGGTGGCCCTGGCCATGCTCACCGATGCCGCCGGCCAGGCCGGCCTGCCCGGTACGCCTTCACCCTGGGAAGAGTGGACCCGGGGCATTCAGGGCCGGCTTGCCACTTGGCGCGAGAAATGCCGCGAACGCGCCGCCGAGGGCATGATCGACGGCCGGCTCAACCCCTTCACCGTCTTGGCCGAGCTCAACGGCGAAATGCGCCCCGACGACGTGGTGGTCGCCGACACCGGCTACATGGCCGCCTGGTCGGGTACGATTTTGGAGCAAAAGGCCGCCGGACGCGGCAGCCTGCGCGCCGCCGGGTCGCTGGGCTGGGCCTTTCCCGCCGCCATCGGCGCCAAGCTGGCGGCCGGCGATGATCGCCGCGTTCTGTGCCTGAGCGGCGACGGCGGCATGGGCTATCACCTGGCCGACCTGGAGACGGCCTTGCGGCTGGGGCTTCAGGTGACGACGGTGGTCATGAACAACGCCGCCTTCGGATTTTCCTACGACGTGCAGCGCTACCTGCACAGCCAGTCGGAGCGTCTTCCCGACGCCACCGAGTTCCTCGACCTCGACTTCGCCGCCATCGCCACCGCCTTCGGCGCCCATGGCGAGACGGTCGTCGAACCGGGCGAGTTGGTCCCCGCCATGCGCCGCTGTGAGGAATCGGGCAAGGCGGCGCTGATCAACGTCAAGACGTCGAAGGAAGTAACGCCGCCCGTCGGACGCTACGCCGCCGCCGGCGGGCGCGACATCTGAGGAAACCGCCGATGGAACTGAACGCCGAGCAGAAGGCCGAGATCGAGGCCCTAAGGGCGGACCGCCATCAGACCCGCCGCGCCACCGTCGCGGGTTTGGAGGAAATCCTCTATGAGCCGATCCCCGTCCTCGACCACGGCTTCGTCCGCGTTGTCGATTACATGGGCGACGACGCGGCGGTGGTGCAGGCGGCCCGCGTTTCCTACGGCAAGGGCACGCGCCAGGCCCGCGACGATGCCGGGCTGCTCAACTACCTCTTGCGCCACCGTCACACGACGCCGTTCGAGATGTGCGAGATCAAATACCACGTCAAGCTGCCGGTCTTCGTGGCGCGCCAGTGGATCCGTCACCGCACCGCCAACGTCAACGAGTATTCGGCGCGCTATTCCATCTTGGATAAGGAATACTACATCCCGGCGCCCGATCAGTTGGGCACCCAGTCGCGCTCCAACCGCCAGGGCCGGGGCGCGATCCTCGACGGCGAGGAGGCGGAGCGCGTGCTGGCCCTGCTGCGCGAGGACGCCGAACGGTGCCACGCCCATTACGCCGAGATGCTCAACGAATCCGACGACGGCAAGGCCCTCGACCCCGGCCGCCGGGGCCTGGCCCGCGAACTGGCGCGCATGAACCTGACGCTGAATACCTATACCCAGTGGTACTGGAAGATCGACCTGCACAATCTCATGCACTTCCTGGGTTTGCGCGCCGACCCCCATGCCCAGTACGAAATCCGGGTCTACGCCGAGGCCATGCTGGGCACCCTCGAGCGCTGGATGCCGATTACATACGACGCCTTCGTCAACCACCAACTGGGCGGGGTGCGCCTGTCGTCGGGGGCCCTTGCGGTGGTCAAGCGCCTGATCGGCGGCGAGGCCGTCGGCCAAGAGGAAAGCGGCCTTTCCAAGCGCGAGTGGCGCGAGTTGATGGAAACCCTGGGCCGCGAGGGATAACCGGCGGCGCCCCTATTGGATGACGATCTTGGGTCCCTCGGCGGCGGCGCCGGCGTCGATGTTGCGCCAGATTTTCTCGGCGATTTTCCGGTAGGCCTCGGCATGGGGGCCGTCGGGCTGGTCGATGACGATCGGCCGGCCGCTGTCCGAGGTTTCGCGGATCGCGATGTCGAGGGGAATCTCGCCCAGGAAATCGGCGCCCAGGCGCTCGGCCTCGCGCCGGGCGCCGCCGTGAGAGAATATCTCGGTCCGCTCGCCGCAATGGGGACAGACGAAATAGCTCATGTTTTCGATCAGGCCGAACACCGGCACGTCCACCTTGCGGAACATGTTGAGTCCCTTGCGGGCATCGGCCAGCGCGATGTCCTGGGGCGTGGAAACGATGACGGCGCCGGCCAGCGGCACCCGTTGCGACATGGTCAGTTGGGTGTCGCCCGTGCCCGGCGGCATGTCGACGACAACCACGTCGAGCTCTCCCCACGCCACGTCGCGCATCATTTGTTCAAGGGCCGACATAACCATCGGGCCGCGCCAGATGACCGGGGTTTCCTCGTCGACCAGAAAGCCCATCGACATGCATTTGACGCCGTGGTTCTCCATCGGGTCCAGTTTGGCGCCGTCGGTCGAGTTCGGACGGCCCGGAATGCCCAGCATGCGAGGTATGGAGGGGCCGAAGATGTCGGCGTCCAGGATGCCGACCTGGCGCCCGTCCTTCGCCAGGGCAAGGGCCAGATTGACCGCCGTCGTCGATTTGCCGACGCCGCCCTTGCCCGAGGCGACGGCGACGATGGCCTTGACGCCGGGCATGAGAGGGGCGTCGGCCGGGCGCGGGGCGCCGGGGGGATGGGGGGCGCCGGGGGGTGGCGCGGCGGCTGGTGCCGGCGGCCGCTCGGCGGTCAGCACGACACTCGCCGAGATGACACCGGGCAGCCCATGAACCGCTTTCTCCGCCGCCTGGCGCAGAGGTTCCAATGCCGGTCCCCGCTCGGCATCGACCTCGATGGCGAAGGCCACGTGTCCGTCCTTGGCCTGAAGGCCCGAGACCATGCCCAAGCTGACGATATTCTTGCCCCGGTCGGGGTCGATGATGGATTCAAGGGTGTCGAGTATTTCTTTTTCGCTCACCTGGGCCATGGTTGAATGCTCCGGGATGTTGGCCAGTGCCGGAAGAACCCGGCGTTGCGTGGACCGCCAAGCTGGCCTATAACTTCAAAAGGCGGTTTCCAAACATATATGCGATCGGTACGAAGTTTCCAGAGACGACGCGCCGGCGCGCAGTGGTTAATTATTCGAGGACCTTGAGACATGGCATGGAATCCACAAGGCGGCGGCCAGGGGCCGTGGGGTGGCGGCGGCGGCGGACAGCAGCCCCCCGACATCGAAGAAATGTTGCGTCGCGGCCAGGACAGCTTCAAGCGCATGATGCCCGGCGGCATGGGTACGTCGCGCGGCATCATCCTGGCCGTCGTCGTCGTGCTGGCAATCTGGCTGGCCAGCGGCTTTTACCGGGTGCAGCCGGAAGAGCAAGGGGTGGAACTGATCTTCGGCAAGTGGGTATCGACCACCGGGTCGGGACTGAACTACAACCTGCCGGCCCCCGTCGGCGAGGTCTTCACGCCCAAGGTGACCCGCGTCAACGGGACCCAGGTCGGATTTCGCTCCGGCATCGACCGGCAGCGCGGCAACGTTACCAGCGCCGTCCCCCAGGAAAGCCTGATGCTGACCGGCGACGAGAACATCATCGACATCCGCTTCGTTACCTTTTGGGTGATCAAGGACGCCGGCAAGTACCTGTTCAACATCCGCAACCCCGAGACCACGGTCAAGGACGCCTCGGAAGCCGCCATGCGCGAGATCATCGGCAAGACGGGCTTCGAGTATGCCCGCACCCAGGGTCGTGTGAACGTCGAACAGGAAGCCGAGAAGCTGATCCAGGTCATTCTCGACGACTATGGGTCGGGGATTGAGATAACCGACGTCCAGCTACAGAAGATCGACCCGCCGGGCAACGTGCTCGATTCCTTCCGCGACGTGCAGGCGGCGCGGGCCGACAAGGAGCGCGCCATCAACGAGTCCAACGCCTACCGCTTCGAGGTGGTGCAAAGGGCCGAGGGCGAGGCGGCCAAAATCACCAACGAGGCGGAAGGATACAAACAACAAAAGATCGCCGTCGCCACCGGCGAGGCGCAGCGATTCCTTTCCGTCTTTACGGAGTACAAGCAGAACAAGAACGTCACCACGCGGCGCATCTACCTTGAGACCATGAAAGAGGTGATGAGCGGGATGGACAAGGTGCTGATCGACAACACCATGGGCGGCGGCGGCGTTGTCCCCTATATCAATTTGCAGGAGCTGCAAAAAGGAACCGGGGAAGGAGCGAAGAAATGAAAACGCCCCTAGCCATCATCGGCCTTATCGTCGTGGTCATCGGCGTATTGGTCTCCGGCGCCGTCTTTACCGTGCACCAGAAAGACCAAGCCCTGGTTCTGCAGTTCGGAGAACCGCGGGCGGTGGTCAAGGAGCCCGGCATTCATTTCAAGATTCCCTTCGTCCAGAACGTCGTATTTTTCGATAAACGTATCCTGGATTTCGATGCCAAGGCGGAGGAAGTCCCGACCCAGGATCAGAAACAGTTGGTGGTTGACGCCTATGCCCGCTATCGGATCATAGACCCGCTTAAGTTCTTCCAGTCGGTGAACAACGAAAGGGGCCTGGAAATCCGTCTCGGTAACGTCATCAACGCCAACCTGCGCGCCGTTTTCGGCGAGGTGAACCTGGCCACGCTGATGACGCCTGAGCGCGCCCGACTGGTCCATAACATCGCCGAACGGGTCGACAGGCAGGGCGAGGCGTTCGGTATCAACGTCATCGACGTGCGCATCAAGCGGGTCGATCTGCCCGAGGAGAACAGCCAGGCCATTTACCGGCGCATGCAGACCCAGCGCGAACAGGAAGCCCGCAGGATCCGGGCCGAGGGCCAGAAGGAGGCCAAGCGCATCCGTGCCGACGCCGACAAGAAATCGACGATCATCCAGGCCAACGCCAAAAAGACGAGCGAAATTCTGCGCGGCGAAGGCGAGGCCGGGGCGCAAAATATTTATAACAACGCCTACGGTCAGGACCGCGAGTTCTTCGACTTTTGGATCTCCATGAACGCCTTGCGCGACGGCCTGGAAGGCGAAAAAACGCGCTTCATCGGGCCGCCGTCGGGCGATTTTTTCAAGTTCTTCGGAGACCAGTCAGGGAGCGGGCAGCCGCCGAAGGCCGACCGTTGAAGGTCAAGAACGGGTTTGCCCGCCATTCGCCACGGGGCGGGGCGGTATGTCCGATCTCATCACCGCCCTCGGCCTAGCCATCGCCATCGAAGGGGCGCTTTACGCGCTTTTTCCCGACGGCATGAAGAAGATGATGGTGCATGCCCTGGCCCTGCCGCCCCATCACTTGCGCATGGCCGGATTGGCGGCGGCGGCGGCGGGCGTCGCGATTGTCTGGCTGGTCCGCGGTTGAACGATCCAAGCGCTTGAAATGCGCGCCCGATGGGACTACATCGCTGGCAGGACGAATTACATTCTTGTGGGTAAAGGTACGACGAGTGATGATGCCATGCGGACCAATGAAGTGATTGCGACACGCCTTGTGGACGGCGCCCGGCTGGGCCGGCGCCTGGGGACTGGAATGGTGGCGCTTGCGCTGGTGCTCGTAATGGCATCGGCATCGTCCCCGGCCCGGGCCAAGCCGGCACCCGATAGTTTTGCCGATTTGGCCCAGAGGCTTTTGCCGGCGGTGGTCAACGTCTCCACCTCTCAGGCCGCCAAGGAAGGCAGCGGGCCCCAGCTGCCCCAGCTGCCGCCGGGATCACCGTTTGAGGATTTCTTCAAGGAGTTTTTCGAGCGTAATCAACCGCAACAGCGCCGCCGGCCGTCGCGCTCGCTGGGTTCCGGCTTCATCGTCGATTCGAGCGGCTACGTGGTGACCAACAACCACGTCATCGAGGGCGCCGACGAAATCACCGTCGTTTTGCAAGACGACACGCGAATTCCGGCGGAGGTGGTGGGCCGTGACCCGAAGACCGATCTCGCCGTTCTCAAGATCAAGCCGACGACCAGGTTGCAGTCCGTTTCCTTTGGCGATTCGGACGCGTCCAGGGTCGGCGACTGGATCATCGCCATCGGCAATCCCTTTGGTCTGGGCGGCACCGTGACCGCCGGCATCATTTCGGCGCGCGGGCGCAATATCAATTCCGGGCCTTACGACGACTTCATCCAGACCGACGCCTCGATCAACCGGGGCAATTCGGGCGGTCCGATGTTCAACCTCGACGGTGAGGTCATCGGCGTCAACACCGCCATATTCTCTCCCTCGGGGGGCAGCGTCGGCATTGGCTTCGCCATTCCCTCGACGACGGTGCGCCTGGTGATCCGCCAATTGATCGACGACGGTCAGGTGCGCCGTGGCTGGCTTGGCGTCCATATACAGACCGTGACCGACGAGCTGGCCGAGAATCTGGGCCTTGACCAGACCCGCGGCGCGCTCGTCGCCAGCGTCATCAAGGGCGGTCCGGCGGAGGCGGCGAAGATCAAGGCGGGCGACGTCATCTTGACGTTCGACGGCAAAAAGGTCGGCGAGATGCGCCGGCTGCCCCGAATCGTCGCCGAAACACCGGTCGGCAAAAGCGTCGAAGCGTTGGTTTGGCGCGATAAGGCGGAGATAAGGTTGAGCGTCACGGTCGGCGAACTGGACGAGAAGGAACCCCAGGTGGCGTCGCGCGGGCCCGGCGGCGGGACCGGACAAGAGGAGACCTTCAAAGACTTCGGGCTGACGCTATCGGAGGTCACGCCCGGACTGCGCAAGCGCTATGAACTGGCCGAAGACGCCAAAGGCGTCGTCGTGACCGGGGTCGGCGAGGGCGGTCTAGCGGCGGAGAAGGGAATTCGCCCCGGCGACCTCATCGTCGAGGTCAACCAAGACGAGGTCAACTCCATCGCCACCGTACACGACAGTATCGGCAAGGCGCGCCAGGACGGAAAGAAAACCGTCCTCTTCCTCGTCGAGGGCCAGGGCGGTCTGCGCTTCGTCGCCCTGCGCATCAAGAAGGGCTGATTCCCCTTTATCGCTGGCCAGGGCGGCGGCGGCCGTTGGCGCGGGCTCTGGAATATGGAAATTGCACCGCCAAAGGGGTAATCTGGCGTTGATCCCGCCGGGATCGATGGGCACGGAACTATAAAGGGGGGCCAATCCATGAGCGACACCGTAAAATTCCTGCTGCCGGAAGATCGCGTTCCCAGGCACTGGTACAACATCGCCGCCGATCTGCCCGAGCCCCTGGCGCCGGTCCTTCATCCGGGAACCGGCCAGCCCATCGGACCCGACGACCTGGCGCCGCTGTTTCCCATGGCTTTGATCGGCCAGGAGGTAAGCGCCGAACGCGAGATCGAAATTCCCGAACCGGTACGCGACGTCTATCGCATGTGGCGCCCGTCGCCCTTGCATCGCGCCCGGCGGCTCGAGGCGGCCCTCGATACCCCGGCCCGGATTTACTACAAATACGAAGGGGTGAGCCCGGCCGGCAGCCACAAGCCCAATACCTCGGTGGCCCAGGCATTCTATAACGCCGAGGAAGGCACCAAGCGGCTGTCCACCGAGACCGGCGCCGGCCAGTGGGGATCGGCCCTGGCCATGGCGGGGTCGCTCTTCGGCCTTGAGGTCGACGTCTACATGGTCAAGGTCAGCTTCGAGCAGAAACCCTATCGCCGCGCCCTGATGGAGACCTTTGGCGCGCGCTGCGTCGCCAGCCCCAGCGAGGAGACCGAATCGGGGCGCCAAATCCTGGCCCAGGATCCTCAATCGACGGGCAGCCTGGGCATCGCGATTTCGGAGGCGGTGGAGGTCGCCGCCCAAAACGACGATACCAAATATTCCCTCGGCAGCGTCCTCAACCACGTCCTTATCCATCAATCCGTCATCGGTCTCGAGGCCCTGGAGCAGATGGAAATGGCCGGCGATTATCCCGACATCGCCATCGGCTGCGCCGGGGGAGGGAGCAACTTCGCCGGCTGTGTCTTCCCCTTCCTGGGGCGCAAGCTGCGCGGCGGCGAGGACATCCGCGTCATCGCCACCGAACCGGCCGCCTGTCCGACCCTGACCCGGGGCACCTACGCCTACGACTTCGGCGACACCGCCCATCTGACACCTCTGGTCAAGATGTTTACCTTGGGCTCCACCTTCGTGCCTTCGGGAATCCATGCCGGGGGCTTGCGCTATCACGGCATGGCGCCGATGGTCAGCCACCTCCTCGACCTTGGTTTGATCGAGGCGGCGGCGTTTCAACAGTTGGACTGTTTCGCCGCCGGGGTTCAGTTCGCCCGCACCGAAGGCATCGTGCCGGCGCCCGAATCGACCCATGCCGTCAAGGCGGCCGTCGACGAGGCGCTCAAGTGCAAGGAAGAGGGCGTCGGCCGGGCCATCTTGTTGAACCTGTCGGGCCACGGCCATTTCGACATGCAGGCCTATACCGACTATTTCGCCGGCACCTTGGTCGACGAGGCCTACGACGAGGCGACCCTGACCAAGGCCATGGACGGCCTGCCCGGCGTCGCGGCGGAATAAGCCGCGCCGCCGGCGGTGGGCGGCTCCTCATTGCCGAATTGCAGGTAGGGCGCGTATCCCCGCGCCGCCGGCGGCGCTGTCAACCCGCCGGTTCGCGGGACAGGTCTGTTGACAAAATCTTAAAACCTTGGATTTATTTGTGTTATACAGGGGTTTCGTCTGGTGGGCCTATTCCTGGACGATCGAAGGGCAGGAACGATGAACGCCTTGGGCAACGGATACGACGCCATCGGAGCAGCGCAGTTCACGCGCCGCGCCGCCGGCCGCGCGCCCGTCCGTTTCCTGCTCGCCCTCCTGCCAAGCCTCAATGGGAACCTTCGACTTAGGTGCCCCTGAACGCCCGCAGTCGATATACGACCGGCGTTTAGGGGATGCGGACACTGTAACCCCCCGCAAGGCACCTGGTTGTAAAGAGGATCGGACCCATGAGTAAGAGCACGGAATCAGAGCGCGTCATCATATTCGACACGACACTGCGCGACGGCGAGCAATCGCCGGGCGCTTCGATGAACCTGGAAGAAAAACTGCGCATCGCCCACGTCCTCGAGGACATGGGCGTCGACGTTATCGAGGCCGGCTTCCCGATCGCCTCGGACGGCGACTTCGAGGCGGTGCGCGAGATCGCCAAGGTGGTCACGGAGTCCACCGTCTGCGGCCTCGCCCGGGCGACCAAGATGGATATCGAACGCTGCGCCGAGGCCGTCAAGCCGGCGCCCCGCAAGCGTATCCACACGTTCATCTCGACCAGCCCGCTGCATATGAAGCACAAGCTTCAAATGGAGCCCGAAGCCGTGCACGAGGCGATCATCGACAGCGTAAGCATGGCGCGCAACCATACCGATGACGTGGAATGGTCGTGCGAGGACGGTTCGCGCACCGAGCACGACTTCCTGTGCCGTTGCGTCGAAAGCGCCATCGAGGCGGGCGCCACCACGGTCAATATTCCCGACACCGTGGGCTACGCCGTGCCTGATGAGTTTGCCGCCCTGATCCGCATGCTGTTCGACCGCGTGCCCAACATCGACAAGACGGTGATCTCGGTGCACTGCCACAACGACCTCGGCTTGGCGGTGGCCAATTCGCTGGTCGCCGTCGCCAACGGCGCGCGTCAGGTGGAGTGCACCATCAACGGTTTGGGCGAGCGCGCCGGCAACGCATCCTTGGAAGAAGTGGTGATGGCGCTGCGTACCCGCCAAGACCACATGCCCTACGCCACCGGCGTTACCACCGAACACATCATCAAGGCCTCGCGCCTGGTGTCCACGGTCACCGGTTTCGTGGTCCAGCCCAACAAGGCCATCGTCGGCGCCAACGCCTTTGCCCACGAGGCGGGGATCCATCAGGACGGGGTCCTCAAGCACGCCGGCACCTATGAGATCATGACCCCCGAATCGGTTGGGCTGAGCCAGTCCAAGCTTGTCATCGGCAAACATTCGGGCCGCCACGCCTTTCGCGAAAAGCTCAAGGAACTGGGCTACGAGCTCGGCGACAACGCGGTCCAGGACGTGTTTCGGCGTTTCAAGCAACTGGCCGACATGAAAAAGGACGTCTTCGACGACGACATCGTCGCCCTGGTCGACGACGAGGTGGTGCGCGCCAACGACCGCATTCAGTTGGTGTCACTGGAAATTCGGTGCGGCACCAAGCACCGGCCGCCCAAGGCC
Organism: Rhodospirillales bacterium; assembly: GCA_030746775.1. Taxonomy (GTDB): domain Bacteria; phylum Pseudomonadota; class Alphaproteobacteria; order Rhodospirillales; family JASLLZ01; genus JASLLZ01. The sequence goes on from JASLLZ010000034.1 coordinate 23,544, forward strand.
GAGATGGAACTGACCGTGGACGGCGAGGTCAAGTCGTGCAAGGGCACGGGCGACGGGCCGGTGGACGCCGCCTTCAATTGCGTCAAGAAGCTGTTTCCCCACGGCGCGCGTTTGCAACTCTATCAGGTCCACGCCGTGACCCAGGGTACCGATGCCCAGGCCGAGGTGACGGTGCGCCTCGAGGAAAACGGACGCTCGACGAACGGCCAGGGCGCCGACACCGATACCATGGTGGCGTCGGTTAAGGCCTATGTGAACGCGCTGAACAAGCTCTTGGTGAAGCGGGAGAAATCGGTTCCGCCGGCACTTTCGGCCTAGCCCTCGGGGACACAGGTTCGTATAAGATAGTCTGCCGGCGTCGGAGATCGGTCTCCGGCGCCGGGTCAGGCCCGCGACCACGGACACAAGCGAGGACCCATGTTTTCCAGACTGTTCGGTTTTTTGTCGGCGGACATGGCGATCGACCTGGGAACGGCCAATACCTTGGTTTACGTCAAGGGGAGGGGTGTCGTCCTCAACGAGCCCTCCGTGGTTGCCATCGCCGATGTAAAGGGCAAGAAGCACGTTCTGGCCGTCGGCGAGGACGCCAAGCAGATGCTCGGCCGCACGCCCGGCAACATTCACGCCATTCGGCCCTTGCGCGACGGCGTCATCGCCGACTTCGAGGTTGCCGAGGAGATGATCAAGCACTTCATCCGCAAGGTCCACAACCGGCGCAGCTTCGCCAGTCCCCAGGTCATCATCTGCGTTCCTTCGGGTTCGACGGCGGTCGAGCGCCGGGCCATCCAGGAATCGGCCGAAAGCGCCGGCGCGCGCCGCGTATTCCTCATCGAGGAGCCGATGGCGGCGGCCATCGGGGCGGGCTTGCCGGTAACCGAACCGACGGGTTCCATGGTGGTCGACATCGGCGGCGGCACGACCGAGGTCGCGGTGCTGAGCCTGGGTGGGATCGTCTATTCCAGAAGCGTGCGCATCGGAGGCGACAAGATGGACGAAGCCATCATCGCCTATATCCGGCGCAACCATAATCTGTTGGTCGGCGAAAGCAGCGCCGAGCGTATCAAGGAAGACATCGGCTCCGCCTGTTCGCCCGAGGACGGAGAGGGCGCCACCATGGAGATCAAGGGCCGCGACCTGATGAACGGCGTGCCCAAGGAATTGGTGCTCAGCGAACGCCAGATCGCCGAAAGCCTGGCCGAGCCGGTCGGCGCCATCATCGAATCGGTCAAGGTCGCGCTTGAACACACGGCGCCCGAACTGGCCGCCGATATCGTCGACAAGGGCATCGTGCTGACCGGCGGCGGGGCGCTTCTGGGCAACATGGACTTTGTGCTGCGCCACTCCACCGGGTTGCCGGTGTCGCTCGCCGATGATCCCCTGACCTGCGTCGTGCTCGGTACCGGGCGGGCGCTCGAGGAAATGAAGACGCTGAAAAATATTCTCACGAGCATGTACTAGAAGGAAAGATTTTCTTAATATATTTCTTGAACGATGCTTCCTTGGCAACGATCTGTTCTCTTGTGCATCTGGATCCGGCGTAGGGGAGCGACTTGAAAGATCCACAGCGGCCAATTTACCGAATCGCGGCGCCGATCAAGAATCTGGCCCAGCGATTCGCCTATATGGGCTTGGTGGTGACCGCCTTCGCCCTGATGCTGCTGGGCAAGGCGGATACCGTCATGGTGGAGCGCGTGCGCGCCCACGTTACCGACGCCGTTGCCCCCATTCTGGACGTCCTGTCGCGGCCCGTCGCCACCGCCAACGAGGTCGTCGATCAAGTTCGCGAACTGGTCGATCTGAGGGCCGAAAACCTGCGCCTGCGCCAAGAGAAAGCGCGGCTTTTGCGTTGGCAAACCGTGGCCCGGCGCATGGAAGCCGAAAACGACACGCTGCGCGCCATGCTCAATTTCAATGCGGTGCCGCCGGCCAGCTTCGTCAGCGCCCGGGTCATCGCCGACAACTCGGGCGCCTTCACCCAAAGTCTTGTCCTCAACGCCGGCGCCCGAGAGGGTGTGCGCAAGGGGTCGGTGGCGATCACGGGAGACGGACTGGTCGGACGCATCGCCGCCACCGGTAACCGTTCGGCCCGGCTCTTGCTGATCACCGATCTCAATTCCCATATTCCGGTTCTCCTTGAATCGTCGGGTACACGGGCCATCCTCGCCGGCGATAACACGGACCGGCCACGGCTCATCCGGCTGCCGCCAAGGGCGGCGGTGACGCCGGGCGAGCGCATTGTCACGTCGGGCCACGGCGGCGCCTTTCCGCCGCGCCTTCCGGTCGGTGTCGTGGCGTTGGTCAGTGAAAGCGGCATCCGGGTGCAGCCCTTTGTCGAGCGCAACCGCATCGAATACGTGCGCGTCGTCGACTTTGGGCTGAGCGGCATCCTCGCCCTGCCCCAAACCGCGCGCCCGGCGGCTAAACCCTTTGACGGCCGATCGACGCCCAAACCATGAAATCAACCGTTTGGAATCGGATCGATGCCGCGGCCAAGAATCTGACGCCGTTCGGGATCACCTTAATTTTGGTTCTGATAGGCGTCGTTCCCTTGTTTCTGCCGGTCTATGCGCGGGTGGCGCCACTCCTGCCGGTCATGGCGGTCTATCATTGGGCCATGCACCGGCCGCGTCTGTTGCCGGCCTACGCGGTCTTTCTGATCGGGTTCCTGCAAGACGTGCTGACCGGCATGCCGATCGGCGTCAACATCGTGGTGTTTCTCACCGTCTATGGGGTGGTGGTATCGCAACGGCGGTTTTTCGCCGACAAGTCGTTTCTGGTATCCTGGCTTGGCTTTGCCCTGGTGGCGGCGGGCGCGGCGGCGGAAAGTTGGATCCTGGTTTCGGCGATCCACTTTGCCATGGTCGATGCGCGGGCGGTTTTCGTCCAATACCTGGTGACGCTCGGGTGCTTCCCGGTCCTGGCCTGGTTTTTCCTGTCCTGGCAGCGCTCGGTCCTGGGACAAGGGTAAGATGCAACGCGACGGCGACCGCCAGAAAGTGTTCACCCGGCGCGCGGCGCTGCTGGCCGGCGGCAAGCTGGTCCTGCTGTCGACCCTGGTCGGGCGCATGTACTACCTGCAGGTCGTGGAATCCGAGCGTTACGCCACCCTGGCCGACGAGAATCGTATCAACATCCGGCTTCTGTCGCCGCCGCGCGGGCGCATCGTCGACCGTTTCGGGGTGCCGGTGGCGGTCAATCAGCAGAACCATCGGGTCATCTTGGTGCCCAAGGATGCCGAACCGATCGAGACGACCCTCGACGCCCTCGGCGCCATCATCGACATCGGCGCCGGTGAGCGCCGCCGCATCCTGCGCGAGACGCGGCGCAGACGCAGCTTCATCCCGATCACCGTGCGCGACAACCTGACCTGGGAGGAAGTGGCGCGGATCGAGGTCAACACCCCCGATTTGCCGGGCATCATGATCGATGTCGGACGAAGCCGCCATTATCCCCACGGCGAAAGCATCGCCTCGGTGCTCGGCTACGTGGCCGCCGTTTCGGAAGACGAAATCGACGGCGATCCCCTGTTGCAATTGCCCGGCTTCCGCATCGGCAAGGCCGGTATCGAGAAGGTCTACGATCGGGCGCTCAGGGGCACCGGCGGCAGCTCGCAGGTAGAGGTCAACGCGGTCGGCCGCGTGATCAAGGAAATAGAGCGCCAGGAAGGACAGCCGGGAACCGAAGTGACCCTGACCGTGGATTTGGAATTGCAGGAACTGGGGAACCGGCTGCTGGCCGGCGAAAGCGCCGCGGCGGTGGTTCTCGACATCCATACCGGCGACGTCATGGCCATGGTCTCGACGCCCGGTTTCGATCCCAATGCCTTTAACCGGGGTCTCGGCGCCGATCAGTGGAAGGCCCTGATCTCCAACCCGCGGGCGCCCCTGGTCAACAAGGCCGTCGCCGGCCAGTACGCTCCCGGGTCGACTTTCAAGATGGTGGTGGCGCTGGCGGCGCTGGAAAAGGGGGTGATTACCTCCGCCAGCCGCATATTCTGTTCCGGCTCGTTGAAGGTGGGCGAAGCCGAATTTCATTGCTGGAAGCGCGGCGGGCACGGCGACGTTGATCTGAAAAAGGGCATCACCCAGTCGTGCGACGTCTTTTTCTACGAAATCGCGCGGCGCGCGGGCATCGACCGCATCGCGGCGATGGCGCGGAAATTCGGCCTGGGGCAGGTCCTGGGCGTGGACGTGCCCGGCGAGACGGCCGGGCTTATCCCGACGCGTGAGTGGAAGCAGGCGACCATTGGCGGGGCCTGGCACCTCGGCGAAACCTTGATCGCCGGCATCGGCCAGGGCGCTATCCTGGCTACGCCGCTGCAATTGGCGGTGATGACGGCGCGCATCGTCAACGGCGGGTTTGCCGTAACGCCCCACGTCACCCGCGATATCGTCGACGGAAAGGGAGCCTTCCCCCGGGAGCGGGGCGGGTTCGAGACCCTGGGCGTGTCGCCGCGCCACCTTGCCTTGGTGCGCCAGGGCACCGACGGGGTGGTCAACGCCCCCATGGGCACGGCGCACCGCGCCCGCATCGCCGAGGCCGGCCTCGAGATGGGGGGAAAGACGGGCACGGTGCAGGTGCGCCGCATCACCAAGGCCGAGCGCGAACAGGGCGTGCGCAAGAACAAGGAGCTGGCGTGGAAGGACCGCGACCATGCCATGTTCGTCGGCTATGCGCCGGTCCACGCGCCGCGCTACGCCGTCGCCGTCGTGGTCGAACACGGCGGCGGCGGATCGACGGTGGCGGCGCCCATCGCGCGCGACCTGCTGTTGGCCACGCAACGGCGCAACCCCATCCGGGCGGCGACGGTTGCCGGCCGCGGAGGATAGTGTTTGATGAGCGACTCGGGCTTGAACCGTCCCCAGATGACCCTGCGCCAGAAGGTATGGCATATCCACTGGATGTTCGTCTTGCTGCTCTCGGCGACCGCCGGCATTGGCTTCGCCATGCTGTATTCGGCGGCCGGCGGCAGCTTCGACCCGTGGGCGTCGCGCCAGATGGTGCGCTTTGCCGCCGGGCTGGCGTTGTTGGTGGCGGTGGCGGTCATCGATATTCGCCTGTGGCTGCGCTATGCCTATGCCATTTATTTTCTTGCTCTGGCCCTTCTGACGGCGGTCGAGGTGAGCGGCAGCGTGGGCATGGGCGCCCGGCGCTGGATCGATCTTGGCGTCATCACCATCCAGCCGTCGGAGGTGATGAAGCTGGCCCTGGTTTTGGCGCTGGCCCGTTTCTTCCACGCTACCCGGTTGGAAGACGTGAACCGCTTTGTCTATTTGATCCCGCCCCTGGTCATGGTGGCGGCGCCGGCGGCCCTTGTCCTGCGCCAGCCCGACCTGGGCACGGCCTTGATGCTGATGATGGTCGGCGGCGCCATGTTTTTCGTCGCCGGCATCCGGCTGTGGAAGTTCGCCGCCGTTGGCATCGCCGGCCTGGTCTCGGTGCCGGTGATCTGGCAGTTCCTGCGCGAATACCAGAAACAGCGTGTTCTGACCTTCTTCAATCCGGAAAGCGACCCCTTGGGCGCCGGATATCACATCATACAATCGAAGATCGCGCTAGGCTCCGGCGGCCTCTTTGGGCGCGGCTTTCAGCAGGGCACTCAGAGCAGCCTCAACTTCCTGCCCGAGAAGCAGACCGACTTCATCTTCACCATGTTGGCCGAGGAATGGGGCTTGGTCGGCGGCTTGACCCTGCTCGGCCTTTATTTTCTCCTGCTCGTCTACGGGGTTGCCATCTCGCTGCGCTGCCGCAACCATTTCGGACGCCTGGTCGGTGCCGGGGTGACGACCACCTTTTTCCTCTATGTCTTCATCAACATCGCCATGGTGATGGGGCTGATCCCGATCGTCGGGGTGCCGCTGCCGCTGATCTCTTATGGCGGCACGGCGATGCTGGTGGTGCTGCTCGGCTTTGGGCTGCTGATGGGCATCTACGTGCACCGCGACGTCGCCATCGGCCGGCGCGGCGTCGATGAGGAGACGTAAGCGCCATATGCGCCGACGGACGTATCGACAAAGGGAGAGCGCTTTGCTATAGCGTCACTCCGTCGCGGGCGCATAGCTCAGTTGGTAGAGCAGCTGACTCTTAATCAGCGGGTCCGGGGTTCGAGTCCCCGTGCGCCCCCCAAAATTACCCCCGCTAGGTCAATGGCTTAGCGGGGGTTTCCTTTTGTCTCACTGTCAACACTCAGGCTGAATTGGGCTATAGGCACCACTGTAGGCACCAAACTAAAAGCGCCCCCGCAGTGGGGTAGAGCACTCTTTCTGTCTTCAAGCCAGATTAATTGCCTCCAGCACTAACCCCAGCGTTAAATTTTGTAGGCATTCGTGAAAGCACAGTTTCTGCCAGATCGGTGCCTAGATGGTGCCTATTGCTCATCGCTGGGCTGGATATCGACTGAAGCCCCATGGTTCGTGCCATTTATAGAAGTGCGGCTCGCTGACTAGGTATCACCCGTCCATTCTCACCTAGCATATGCTTCGGGCTGTCGGAGCTTTCACCCCTAGTCGGTGACGAGTTCGGCTGGGCTGGGCGCTGGCTTACAGGCGCTACTCAAAGGACTCCGTCGCGGCAGAGGTGGAAGCCCAAGAAGCCAAACGCGGAATGTGGGGTGGGGAGTTTGAGCCGCCGTGGGAATGGCGGCGGAAGTGAGGGGAGACAATCGATGAAAAAGATATTGGTTTTCCTATCGCTGACTCTAGCATTCTTAACCTTTAGCTTTTCCAGCCATGCGCAGTTTCTCCCCAAAACTTACTGCGGATT
>JASLLZ010000035.1 GCA_030746775.1 Rhodospirillales bacterium
GGCCTCCTTCTCGTTAGAGACTTTGAATCACATCAAAACCAATTTGTGAATCCCCTAATTGAGTACAGAGCCTAGGCTGGCACAGGGCCGGGGTGATGACAAGTGGCGCCGCCGGCCATTCCCTTGACCGCGGACGGGACCTTTGTCAAACTGATAGTCATGGACACACGATTGCCTTCCTTGGCGCTTCGGGCGCGGCGAATTACCGACCCGGTCCTTGTTTAGGGACCGGGACCGACCGCCGTTCGCCCTTAAGCCAAGAGAAGGAGTTTTCGTGTCATGTCCGTTCAACCCGCATTCGCGCCCGCCGCCTTGTCCGAGGCCACCTGTTTTTCCGTCCACGCCCCCGCCGATCCGTCGGTCATGCCGCGCGTGATGGACGTCTTCGCCAAACGGAGTTTGGTGCCGAGCCGCTGGCACAGCACCCTCGACGGCCCCGGGGGAGAGGAACTGCACATCGATATCCAGGTCGCCGGCCTGGAGCCGGCGGCGGGCGAGCGCCTCGCCGCGCTGCTGCGCCAACTGGTCTGTGTCGAGACCATGCTGACGTCGCATCGCTGAGACCGGCATCGATCAGGCGCGGCGCCTCGCAACATTCCTGAGGGCGGCCCAGATTGCCGCGGTGCCGACAATCACATAGGCCGCGAAGATCAGGCAGATGTCTTCCATGGCGACTCCGGCATCGATCAGCGCGCCCATGAACAGCGGCCCCAGGGCCGAGGCGAACACCAGGGCCGACGACACCAAGCTCTTGATCGCGCCGATGTGGCGGACACCGTACATTTCGGCCCACAGGGCACCCACCGAGGTGAAGGCGAGGCCCAAGGTCACGCCCATGGCAAACAGGTAAAGCGACGCCCAAGGGGCGGCGTCGAAGGTTGCCACCACGACCAGACCGAAGCCGAGCGGCAGGAGGTGCAAGGGCACCAGCCTCAGTGCCCCGAGGCGGTCGACCAGGCGGCCCGCGACCAGCATGGTCGCCAGGACGGCGGCCGCGTGGACGATGTAGTTGCCGGTGATCCAGGCGTGGCTCCAGCCCTTGACGTCGGCCAGGTGCAGATGGTGGAAAAAAAGCGCGGTGCCGATAAACGCCGGCGCCTCGATGCCGACCAACAAGACGTAGAACCGGGGATCGCGCAGCACCTCGGCCGCGGTCCACTGGCGGCCGACCGCGTTATCGGAGGCCGGCCGGGCCAGAACATCGAGATGGCGCCGGTGGCGCTCGCCATGGCCCTTGAGCAACCACAGGGCGACGGGCAACGCCGCGACCAACAAGAAGACCCCCATCGCGGCGTAGGTCGAACGCCAGCCGGCGACGGCGATGACCGCGACGGCGGCAAATGGCAACACCGTTTGGCCGGCCGAGAAGCCGACCGACGCCAAGCTGATGGCCTTGCCCCGATTGGCGTCGAAATAGCGCACCATCGAAGCCCCCGACGTATGGGTCATCAGTCCCTGGCCGAACTGGCGCAGGCCGAAGATGGCGATGACTAACACGGCGACATGGCCGGCGATGGCGGTGAGGAAACAGGCCGCCGCCAGGCCGACAAAGGCCGCCGCCGTGAAAACCCTGAGGTCAAGGCGGTCGATGAGCCGCCCCGTCCACGGCAGCACCGCGGCGCTGGCCAGGGTGCCGGCCATGAAGACCAGGCCCCAGTCGCCGTGAGAGAGCCCGAATTCGGCGCGCAGGCCGGGTCCGAACACGCCGATGAAGTACGTCTGGCCAAAGCTCGACCCCAACGCCATCAAAAAGCCGAAGGCGAGAAAGCGGCGGTTGGCCAGCGCGAAACGAACGTAACCCTCAGATGGCATCGTCGCGACCGGCCGCCTTCTTATGTGCGCTGCCCGAGGGGCCTTGGCGGCGTTCAAGCTCGGCCCAGACGTCGGCCGGCGCGACCCCGGTCTCGGCCCACAGGACCAACAGGTGATAAAGCAGATCGGCGCTCTCGCGGGTGACGCGTTCGGGCGTCTCGGCCAGGGCCGCGACCACGGTTTCGACCGCTTCCTCGCCCACTTTGCGCGCGATCTTGGCGCGGCCCTTGGCGAACAGCCGGGCCGTATGGGAGGTTTCGGGGTCGGCGCCCAGGCGTTCCTCGATGACGCGGAACAGGCTATCCAGGACGGCGGCGTCGGTCTTGTTCTCGTCCATGACCGTTCAGGCCCCTTCTTGCGGCGGGTCCTGGCGCACCGGCACGCCGGCGGCGGCCATGTGGGCCTTGGCCTCGGCGATGGTATAGGTGCCGAAATGAAAGATTGAGGCGGCCAGCACCGCCGAGGCATGGCCGTCGGCGATGCCTTCGATCATGTGATCGAGGGTGCCGACGCCGCCCGACGCGATCACCGGAACCTTGACCGCGTCGGCGATGGCGCGGGTCAGGGGGATGTCGAAGCCTTGCTTGGTGCCGTCGCGGTCCATCGAGGTCAGCAGAACTTCGCCGGCGCCATGATCGGTGAGGCGCTTGGCCCAGCCCACCGCCTCGATACCGGTCGGCCGGCGCCCGCCGTGGGTGAAAATCTCGAAGTGCCCGTCACCCGTTGCCTTGGCGTCGATGGCGACGACGATGCACTGGCTGCCGAACTTCTCCGCCGCCTCGCCGACGAATTCGGGCCGTTCGACGGCGGCGGTGTTGATAGAGACCTTGTCGGCGCCGGCCAGCAGAAGACCCCGGATATGGTCGATGGTTCTGACGCCGCCGCCGACGGTCAGCGGCATGAAGCACTGCTCGGCGGTGCGCCGGACCACGTCCAAGATGGTGTCGCGCGCCTCATGGCTCGCCGTGATGTCGAGGAAGCACAGCTCGTCGGCGCCGGCGTGGTCATAGATGCGGGCCTGTTCCACCGGGTCGCCGGCATCGACCAGATCGACGAAGTTGACGCCCTTGACGACGCGCCCGTCCTTGACGTCGAGACAGGGAATGATACGCGCCTTCAGCATGGCCCCCCGCCGTGGTTGTCGGCCCGGCCCAACAGGGCGACCGCCGCCGCCGCGTCGATCTTGCACTCATAAAGCGCGCGCCCCGAGATCACCCCTTCCAGGATGGCGCCGCCGGCGTCCTTCAAGGCCGCAAGGTCGGCCATCGACGAAACACCGCCCGAGGCGATGATGGGAATCGAGACGGCTTCGGCCAGGGCCACGGTGGCTTCGATGTTGGGGCCGGCCATGACCCCGTCGCGGCCGATGTCGGTGTGGATGATCGCCGCCACGCCGGCGCCTTCGAAGCGCGCCGCCAGGTCGCGGGCCGTCGTCGCCGAGACCTCGGCCCAGCCCTCGACGGCGACCATGCCGTCGCGGGCGTCGATGGCGACGGCGATGCGTCCCGGAAAGCGCCCGCATGCGGTCTCGACCAGATCTTTGTCGCGCAGGGCCGCGGTGCCCAGGATGACACGCCTGACGCCCTTGTCGAGCCACATCTCTATGGTCTCCATGTTCCGGATGCCGCCGCCCAGTTGGACCGGGATATCGACGGCGGCGAGGATGGCGTCGACGGCGGCGCCGTTGACCGGGCGGGCGGCGAAGGCGCCGTTCAGATCGACCACGTGCAGCCATTCGCATCCCGCCTCGGCGAAGGCCAGGGCCTGGGCGGCGGGGTCGTCGCCGAACACCGTGGCGCGGTCCATGTCGCCTTGCAAGAGGCGCACGCACTGGCCGTCCTTGAGGTCGATGGCGGGAAAGAAGATCACGGCCGCCACCCGAGGAAATTGGTGATCAGGGCAAGCCCCGTGGCCTGGCTTTTTTCGGGGTGGAATTGGGTGCCGATCAGGTTGTCGCGTCCGACCGCGGCGGTCAGCGGGCCGCCGTAGTCCGCCGTCGCCACGACGTGGGAGGCTTCAGCGCAGGCGAAGCCGTAAGAGTGCACGAAATAGGCGTGCGCCCCCTCCGCGATACCTCGAAACACCGGATGGGGCCGGGTCATGTTCAACTGATTCCAGCCCATGTGGGGGATCTTGAGGGATTCGTCATTGGGTGTCAGCGCCACCACTTCGCCGGCGATCCAGCCGAGGCCCGGATGTTCGGCGTGCTCGCGGCCCACGCTCGCCATCAACTGCATGCCGACGCAGATGCCGAGAAACGGGCGCCCGCCCTCGATCACGGCTTGGTTGAGGGCCTCGGCCATGCCGGGCAGCGCCATCAGGCCGCGCTTGCAATCGGCGAAGGCGCCGACGCCGGGCAGCACGATGTGCGACGCGCCCCGCACCACCGCCGCCTCGGCGGTGACGGCGACGTCCATCTTCAGGCCGGCCTCGGCGACGGCGCGCTCGAAGGACTTGGCGGCGGAGCGCAGGTTGCCCGAACCGTAATCGACGATGGCGACGGTCATTTCGATAGGCCTGCTTTAGCGCGTTTTATAAATGTTCGGCACCGGCCCGCGCCGGTTCTTATCAACATATAAATGCTTTATCTTCGCAGATCGGCGGCCAGCGATGGCTCGCCGTCGAGGAAGCGGCGTTCGGCGCCGTCCCGGCCGTCGGCCGCGACGACCGCCGCCTCGACAAAGCCGCGCCGTTCCAGGGTCCAACGCCGAAGATCGTTGGCGGCGTAGGCCAGGATCAACGCCGCGCCGGTCGACACCGCGCCGGCAGAGACGGGGTCCGGCGCCCAGATCGCGAGAACCAGGCCCAAGGCCACCTGAACGGCGAAGAAAAGGGCGGCGACCAGCCACAGGCGGTGCCACAGGGCCCACAGCATGGAAAACAGAAACGCCGGCCACGAGAATCCCTCCTTGACCAAAACCAGGTCGCGGTCGGGGTCGAGGCCGTGGCGGCGCAAATGAACCGTGTAATGGCGCATGGTTAAAGCATTTCAAGTTTGGTCGGTGCCGGTTCTTATCAACATATAATCGCTCAGAGCGAGCCGCCGAGCACGCCCTTGGTGGACGGCACCTCGTCGGCGCGCCGGGGGTCGATCTCGATGGCCTGGCGCAGGGACCGGGCGAGGCCCTTGAAGCACGACTCGACGATGTGGTGGTTGTTGTCGCCGTAAAGGTTTTCGACGTGCAGCGTGATGCCGGCGGCCTGGGCGAAGGCCTGGAACCACTCCTTGAACAGTTCGGTATCCATGTCGCCCAGCTTGGGGCGCTGGAACTCGACATTCCACACCAGGTAGGGCCGGTTGGAGGCATCGAGCGCGACCCGGGTCAGGGTTTCGTCCATCGGCGACAGGGCCGAGCCGAAGCGCCGGATTCCCTTGCGCTCGCCCAGCGCCTTGTTGACCGCCTCGCCGACGGCGATGCCCGTGTCCTCGGTGGTGTGGTGAAAATCGATGTGCAGGTCGCCCTCGGCCTTGACCGTGAGGTCGATCAAGCTATGGCGCGACAACTGCTCCAACATGTGATCGAGAAAGCCGACGCCGGTCGCGACCGCGTAGGCGCCGGTGCCGTCAAGATTGACGGTAACCGCGATCGATGTCTCCTTGGTGGCACGCTCGACGCTGGCGCTGCGCATGTCGGCCTCCTTGCCGGGTGGTGCGGAAACTTGTAGCAGGAAGGCGCGCCAACCGAAAGACTGTGTGAAGCGAACGGAACCAAAACCGGAAAGGACCCGGACCGTGACGAAATCCGCCGACTGCGATGACGCCGAAACCCTGCGCCGCCGGGTGGTGCGGCTGGAAGATGCCCTGGCCGAAAGCAAGACCCGCCTGCAAGCCGTGATCGACGCGGCGCCGTCCTTGATTTTCGTTCGCGACCGGGACGGGCGTTACGTCGTCAGCAACAGGGAATTCGCGCGCCTGCATGGCCTTGAACCGCAAGACGTCGAGGGCAAGACGCCCTACGATTTCTGCCCGACAGACGTCGCCGAGGGCTATATCGCCGCCGACCGCCGCGTCATGGAGGCCGCCCAATCGAACACCTGGCAAGAGGACATAACCTACAAGGACGGCACGGTGCGGACGGTCTTGGCGACCAAGTTTCCGGTTCTGGGGTTGGGAGGTGACGTCGTCGGTGTCGGCGTGGTGTCGACCGACGTTACCGATCTTGAGCGCACGGACCAATCTCCATCGCCCCAATCGAAAGAGCCTTTGGCCGGCGGGTTCGTCCACCGCTTCAACCACCTCCTTGCCGCCGTGATCGGCAATCTCGGTCTGCACCGCGACGACGGCGGGCGATAACCGACCCTTCACCGATGCGCGTTTGCGGAGACCGCGTTTTCCCTGGACGGCCCTGCTTCGCGCCTTGTCGGCGCCAAACCAATGGTCCCCCTTGACCGGGGGGCTTCACAAGACCACATCTCGGGCTATAGTCCAAGGCCCATGGCGCTTTCGGAACACGAATACATGGCGGCAATGCATGGCGTCCGATAACGATGCGAACTGGCACGGAACGACCATCCTTTGCGTCCGCAAGGGCGCTCAGGTGGTGGTCGCCGGCGACGGCCAGGTCTCCTTGGGCCAGACCGTCATCAAGTCGAACGCCAAGAAAGTGCGCCGCCTTGGCGACGACAACCAGGTCATTGCCGGTTTCGCCGGCGCCACGGCCGACGCGTTTACGCTGTTTGAGCGTCTTGAGGGCAAGCTGGAACAATACCGGGGCCAGCTGACCAGGGCCTGCGTCGAGATGGCAAAGGACTGGCGCACGGACCGCTATCTAAGGCGGCTCGAGGCCATGATGGCGGTCGCCGACGCCGACGTTTCCTTGGTCCTTACCGGCACCGGCGACGTGTTGGAGCCCGAGGACGGGCTGATCGGCATCGGTTCGGGCGGCAATTACGCCCTGGCCGCGGCGCGTGCCCTGATCGACCGCGACGACCTGGACGCCGAGGCGGTGGCGCGGCGCGCCATGGAGATCGCCGCCGGCATCTGCGTCTACACCAACGAGAGCGTCATCGTCGAATCCCTATGACCGAACTGACCAGCTTTACCCCGCGTGAGATCGTCTCCGAGCTCGACCGCTTCATCGTCGGCCAGGACGACGCCAAGCGCGCCGTCGCCATCGCGCTGCGCAACCGCTGGCGGCGTCAGCAACTCGACGAGGGCATGCGCGAAGAGGTGCTGCCCAAGAACATCTTGATGATCGGCCCGACCGGCGTCGGCAAGACCGAGATCGCCCGGCGCCTGGCGCGCCTGGCCCAGGCCCCCTTCATCAAGGTCGAGGCGACCAAGTTCACCGAGGTCGGCTACGTCGGGCGCGATGTCGAACAGATCATCCGCGATCTGGTCGAGGTGGCGCTCCACATGACCCGCGAGAGGATGCGCAAGCAGGTCACGGCGCGGGCCGAACTGCAGGCCGAGGAACGGGTCCTCGATGCCCTGGTCGGCGAGGGGGCGGGCAAGGACACGCGCGAGAAGTTCCGCGTCATGCTGCGCCAGGGCCAACTGGCCGACAAGGAGGTCGAAATCCAGGTCTCCGACACCGGCTCGATGGGCCTGCCGACCATCGACATCCCCGGCATGCCGGGCTCCCAGATGGGGATGATCAACCTCAACGAAATGATGGGCAAGGCCTTCGGCGGCGGCCAAACCAAGCCCAAGCGCATGACGGTCGCCGAATCCTATGACGTCTTGGTCGCCGACGAGAGCGACAAGCTCCTCGACGAGGACAAGGTGACCCGCGAGGCCATCGAGGCGGTGCAGAACAACGGCATCGTCTTCCTTGACGAGATCGACAAGATCACGGCGCGTTCCGAACGCATCGGCGCCGACGTCAGCCGCGAAGGGGTGCAGCGCGACCTTTTGCCCCTGATCGAGGGCACCCAGGTCACGACCAAGCACGGCACCGTCATGACCGACCACATCTTGTTCATAGCCTCGGGCGCCTTCCACATCGCCAAGCCGGCCGACATGCTGCCCGAACTGCAAGGCCGCCTGCCCATCCGGGTTGAGCTCAAGGCCCTGACGCGGGACGATTTTGTGCGCATCCTGACCGAGCCCGAGGCCAGCCTGATCAAGCAGTACACGGCCCTGATGGGGGTCGAGGACGTGACCTTGGAGTTCACCGAAGACGCTATCGGCACGGTCGCCGACCTTTCCGCCGAGATCAACGCGGGCATTGAGAACATCGGTGCGAGGCGCCTCCACACGGTGCTTGAAAAGCTGTTGGAGGATATCAGCTTCGATGCCTCGGAGAAGGGCGGCGAGACCCTGACCATCGACGCCGACATGGTGCACAAAACGGTCGGCGAGCTGGCCAAGGATTCCGACCTGTCGAAATTCATTCTGTAAAGCGGCGCTTGCTCCGCGTTTCAGCTTTTGGCGCAGGTCATCAAGGCCCGCCACATGGGCGGTATCTTGGCCGCCCCGATGATGGCGGTCATGCGCTGCCTCTGCTCCTTGACCGAGAGACCGTGCTTGGTCTTCATGAAGATGAGAAACGCGGCGGTGTTGTCGGCGCCGAGAAACCCGTCCGTGTCATCGTGGAAGCAAGCGCAGTCCAACTTGGGCAGCTCGGGCTCACAGGCGGCGACGAAGGCCCTCTTTTCCGGACTGTCTTCGCTACAGCCCGCCAACAACAGCGGCGCCAGGACGACCGCCGCAACAACGCTTGACAGACTGCGACCGCTCATTTCACCGCCTCCCCTGTGGCCACGATGGTACTATACACGGGATCGCTCGCTAAACGTCAGGCCGGCGGCGGCGGCGAAGATCACCGCGCCGCCGACCCAGGTCCAGACCTCGGGGACCTCGCCGAAGGCCAGGTAGCCCAGCAGCGCCGCCCATATCAGCTTGGTGAAGTCGAACGGCATCAGGGTCGTGGCGTCGGCCTCCTTCACCGCCTGGGCGAAACAGAAGTTGATGACGATGGTCAGCGCGCCGATCACGACCAGCCAGCCGAGCTCGGCCAGGCTCGGGCTCCGCCACACCGGCACGGCGAACAAGAGCGTCACCGGCGTCGTGAACACCCCCATGTAGAAGGTGATGGTGAGGCTCGAATCGGTCCGTCCCAGCAATTTTATGATAATAACCAGGGTCGCCACGCCGGCCGCCGACAGCAGCACCAGCACGGAGCCGACGTTGAGCGGCACCAGGCCGGGGCGGACGATGATCAGGGCGCCCGCGAACCCCACCACCAGCGCCACTACCCGGCGCGCGTGCACCGGCTCGCCGAGGAAGGCAATGGCCATCAGGGCGGCGAACAGCGGCATGGTGAACTGTAGCGCCGTCACCTTCGCCACCGGTACCATGGAGAGCCCGGTGAAGGCGAGGAGGATGACCGCCGCCTGAATGGCGCCGCGGATCGAGTGCAAAACCGGGCGCGGCGTGCGCAGGTGGCCCAGGCCGTGGCGCAGGATCAGCGGGAGCAACAGGAGCAAACCGAACAGCGACCGGAAGAAGGCGGCCTGGAAAGGATGCATCTCGGCCGCCACATGGCGCACGCAGACGTTCATGGCGGCCGACGCCAGCGCCGCGATCAGCACCAGGATCATGCCCCTGGCCGCGCTCGGCCGGGCGATCAATCGGTAGGTGGCGGACCGGATATGTCCCATCGCCTGTCCACAACACCAACCATCACCCGCCAAGAGCCTGGAGCGCGCGCGGGAACGCGGTCAGGAAACGCGCGCCGCCGTCCTCGATCAACACCATGTCGCCGACCGCGGCGCCGCCGCCCTTGAACAGGAACATGGGGTGGATTTCGAACACCATGCCGGGCTCCAAGATTACCGCCTCGGTGCCTGGCGCCACGTCCTCAAGGCCGTGAAACGACAGCGGGAAGGGCTCCGACACCCCGGGTTCGCTGTACGAACACCCCAAACCGTGGCCAAGCCGCAGCATGCGCACGTCCTCTATATCAACCCCCCGGTAGAGGTCGTCGAGGCGGCCATAGGCCTCGGCAATCACCTGGGCCAGGTCGCGGCCGGGGACCATGGCGTCGACCACGCAGCGCTGGAAGTCGACGACGGCGTCCTGGATTTCGCCGCGGCGTTCATCGAACGGCCCGACGTGGAACGAGCGCACCGCATGGGCCCAGACGCCGCCCATGACCATCATCACGCCGCCCAGAAGATATTCGCCGGTCCTGGCGACCTGGCGGTTTTCGGGCGGGTCGTAGCGCGGGTAATCGGGGTTGTCGCCGGCCGTCATCCAGGCGCCGACATATTCGACGCCTTGGCGCCTCGCTGTCAGTTCCATTTCGGCCTTGATGTCGTGGGTCGGGCGCCCGGCCACCGCCATGTCGGCGAGGCCGGCGAACATCCGATCACACAACGCCGCGCCTTTCTCATGCAGGGCGATCTGGGCCGCGTCCTTGACCCGGCGCAGAGCCGCCAGGGCCGGCGCCACGTCGATGCGCCGGCGGCCCGTCAGCCCGGCCTCGATGGCGCGCCATATCCCGGCCGGCATCTCGTCCCAGCCGCAAGCGCCGATCGGCGCCCCGTCCTCGCCGCCCGACGCCACGGTGGCGCCAATCTTGGCCGCGAAATCCGCCCCGCCGGCCCACTCGATATCGATATCGGTGAGCATTTCGGACGCCATCATCGACTTGGAGCGGGAGGCAACCAGAAGCCACGGCCGGCGCCCCTTTCCGAGCACCAAAACGGAAGGTGAATCGATGGCGTCCCAGCCCGAAAGATACGACATGTAGCCTTGGGCCTGGGTGTTCATGCCCGGGCTGCTGCCCGGGGCGAAGACAAGGACCGTCGCCACCCCCAATTCCCCACAGGCTGCCATCGCCACCCTACGGCGTTCGGCATAGTCGATCGAAACCGTCATCGCCGTGTCCTCTCAGGGTTCACGCCGGCGCCGTTCAGCGAAAGCCGTGGGTCGAGGCCGGCGGCGTGCGGTGGGCCAGGGGCAGATAGGCGCGCCGGGTCTTGACCTTGGTCTCGGCCTGGGCGGCGTAAATCTGCTTGGTCGCCTCGGCCATGATGACGCCGGCGAAGGTCGACAGGCCGCGCTCTCCTATCTTCTCCAGGGCGTTGGCCGACGACAGCACCATGCTCGAGCGCACCGGCGGCACGAAAAGTGCTGCTTGGGACTGGACCGGGGTGAACAGGGTCTCGCGCAGGAGGCGCGACAGTTGGCCCGGCGAATAGGGCCGCCCGTGGCCGAACGGCGTGCGCTCGAAGCGCGCCCAAATGCCGCTGCGGTTGGGGACGACGACCAAAAGACGCCCGCCGCTGGCCAGCACGCGCCAGATTTCGCGCATCATGGGGCGCACCTGCTCGGCGCATTCCAGGGCGTGGACAAGAAGCACCCGGTCGACGGACAGATCGGGGAATGGCAGTTCCGCTTCCTCGACCAGGGCCGTCAGGCCGCCGCCTTGGGGCGGCCAGTGCAGGACGCCCTGGGAGGCCGGCATCAGGGCCATGACCCGCGCCGCCTCGCCGCGAAAGGGGTTGAGAAAGGGCGTCGCGTAGCCGAAGCCGAGGACGCCCATGCCGCGCACGTCGGGCCAGATCGTTCGGATGCGCCGGCGCAGCACGCTGCGCGCCACCTGGCCCAGGCCGGTGGCGTAGAAGTCTCTGAGATCGATGGCATCCATCCACATGACGGCCCGAGTGTAGCACAGGCCCCCAATATTGAGTGCAGGGCGTCCCGGGGGTCGCGGGGGCGCCCCCCGCATTTGGACTCGGGGGATACCCCCCGGTGGCCCCCCGGGGGTTGGCCGAATGCTGGCCGAGGTGCTAAGTTTCGCCGCCGCCGGGCCCGGCGCGTGAGTCAAGAGGAGGAAACCCAAAATGGAATTACGCTTTTCACCGACTTCGCCCTTCGTCCGCAAGGTCATGGTCACGGCCATCGAGACGGGAACGGCGGGGCGCATCGAGAAGAATACCACGAAGACCGTCGATCCGGAGCTCGCGCGCGACAATCCCCTGGGCAAGGTGCCGGCGATGGTCTTGGACAACGGGGAAAAGCTCTATGACTCGCGGGTCATCTGCGAATATCTCGACAGCCTGCACGACGGCGAGGCCCTGTTCCCCGCCCCCGGTCCGCGGCGCTGGACGGCGCTTAGACTGCAGGCCCTGGGCGACGGCATCATGGACGCCCTGGTCAACTGCGTCGTCGAAGCCCGGCGCACCGAAAACGACGAATCGAGGGCCTATACCGAAAGGCAGCAAGACAAGGCCAGGCGCGCCGTCGTTCAATTGGAGAGCGACGCCGAAGACCTGGACGGGCCGCTCACCATCGGCCAGGTGACCGTCGCCTGCGCGTTGGATTACATCACCCGGCGCATGCCCGAAGAGGACTGGCGCCAATACGCGCCGCGCCTGGCCCGCTGGCACGACGCCTTCGCCGCCCGGCCCAGCATGACCGAGACCCAGGCGCCGGCCTGAACGCCGGCTTCCAACCGCAAGGGATAAGTTTGCCATGCGGCTTACCGACTTCGATGCCCTGACCTTCGATTGTTACGGCACCTTGATCGACTGGGAGACCGGCATCTTCGACGCCTTGGCGCCGTGGTTGGAGCGTCACGGCGTCGCCGCCGGCGCCGGCGAGGTGCTCGAGGCCTTCGCGCAGCGCGAATCAAAGCAGCAGGCGGACACCCCGGACATGCTGTACCCCGAGCTTCTGGCCCGGGTTCACGGCGCCCTGGCCGAGCACTGGGGGATTTCGTCGTCGGACGCCGAGGCACGCCAGTTCGGCGCCTCGGTGGGCGACTGGCCGGCCTTCGCCGACGTGCCCGAGGCTCTCGCTGCCCTTAAGCAGCACTTCAAGCTGATCATCCTTTCGAACGTCGATCGGAGATCGTTCAAGGCCAGCAACGACCGGCTGGGGGTCGAGTTCGACGCCGTCTTCACGGCCCAGGACATCGGGTCCTACAAACCGGATCCGAGGAACTTCGCCGCCTTGCTGGACGGGCTCAGGGGGCTCGGGATCGAGGCCAAGCGAACCTTGCACACCGCCCAGTCCCTGTTTCACGACCACGTCCAGGCCCAAGCCGTCGGCCTGGCCACCGCCTGGATCGACCGGCGCCACGATCAAACCGGCTGGGGCGCCACCATGGCGGTCGCCGATGCGCCAAAGACCGATTTTCACTTCACCAGCATGGCCGATATGGTCGATCGCCTGAAGGCCGATCTAGAGTAAATTCGGTTCAAGTCGACCCTGTTCTCGGGGTGGGGGTGATGACCGCAACGTAAGTCGACGCTCCTGGAAAAGGACCTAGGGTGTGCAGCCGTAAATTATTGGTCTACTTACGGCCACCTGGCTAGACGGGCCGCGATGCGAAAAAAAGGAGGCTCCGCCGGGGCGGAGCCTCCGTTCGTTTCGCTGATCGCTTCGGCGCCTACTCGGCGGCGACGGCCTCCGCTTTCTCGTCCATGACGCCGGCGTGGCGGCACATGAGCTGGCAGAAGCGGGCCAGGGCGCGCACCACCCAGCGCGTGTTGTCTTCGATGATGTCGCCGTTCTCGTCGGTCGTGCCGAGGCCAAGCGACATGCGGATGTTGGCGTCGTACGGGATGCAAGGGATGATGCCCATCGCCTTCATGCCCGCATGCGGCAGGGCCGTGCCGGCGTACAAGTCCTCGATCGGAAAGATGGGCCAGCCCATGCGGCCGTCCTTCCAGGTGTCCTGGTAGTTAACCTCGACACCGCAACTGCTGTAGTCTTTGTCGATCACAACGCCCTCCATCAGGCCCTGGTCGATCTTCGAGAACTCGTCGACCACGATTTCATGGAAGGTGTCACAATTCTTGCGGAACTGGTCCTTCTTCTCGATCAGGATCTCGAGCGCCGCAATCAGGCCCAAGAGCGATTCCTTGCCCGGGTCCATCTGCACGAACATAGCCTTGCCGTGGGAAATGACGCCGCCGGCCCGGGGACCCGCGGTACCAAGCGCGCGCGACAGGGGCGAGATCGTCTGTTCGGTGCCGATGGCGAGCCCGCAGGTCGGCGCGCCGCCCATCTTGTCCATCGAAAACGTCATCAGATCGGCGCCGATCTCGCGGATGTCGGTGCACTGGAAGGGAATGGCACCGGCATTGTCGATCATGTAGGGGACGTCGTATTCCTTGCCGAGCTCCGCCAGGGCCTTTTGCAGCACCGGCACGCCGTCGGAGTCCACGTCCTTGTAACCGTAGGACGGGTTGGTGTAGCCCATGGAGGCGAAGCCCGACAGATTCTCCTCGTGGCGCTTGGCGGTCTTGGCGACCTTCTCCGCCGTCGCCTTGCCGTCAACGTGGCTGAGCAGCGTACAGGGGTGATAGCGCATGCCGTGGCTATCGTATTGCGCGCCGACCATGGGCACCAACACGGTCTCCAGGTTGGCAAGCCGCTTGCCCATTTGGCCGTACTCGCCGGCGGTGACGCCGCGGTCGGCGTAGATGTCCTTGTACTTGGGCGGGAAGGGCCGGCCATAGCCGGCCTGATGGTGGGCGTGGCGCTCATAGGGCGCGATGTAGCGGGCGCGATAGTTCTCGCCGCGTCCGGCGATGGGCGGCGCGTAAAGGGTCTCGAAACCGACCAGCAGCAGGGCCTCGCAGGTGCTTGCCGTCACCGCGTCGTAGTCGTCGCCGTAATAGCTCTTGACCAACTTGCGCACTTCGTAATCGAGCGAGCCGCTGTTGACGACCTTGCGGTTGCCGGCCTCGACGGCGTCGGTCACCTTCTTGCTCAAGAACCCGTGGCATTCCGACACCGTGCACGACAGGCCGACTTGGCCGAGAAGTTCTTCGGGCATGCCGATCTCGGATGGGATCTTCTTGCCCTCCTCGTATATCTTGCCCTTCACCTCGGACAGGTGCTGGTACATCTCGATCTTGTATTTGAACTTTCCCATGGGTTTTCCTCCTGATAATCGAGCCTCCCGGGGTTCCGGGGGCCAATAATATTTTTCCGTATGACGTTCGGTGTTTACCGGCGGCAGAGGTCCGGCGCGTCGTCACCCTGTGCGCCGTGGCGCGTCGGGCGGTCCGTCTCGCCATCTCCGTCCTTGCCGTGTGCTGAGCCATTGCACGTCAATTGTCGGCATCGGTCATCCATTGGCAAAATACCGGAACCAATGAACCGACATTCCCCTGACAACCTCCCAGGCCCTGATAATCGTACCAACATGGCACACCCAGGGGTAGCAGTATTTCCCCCGCAGCCATCCGGTGGCCCAATGTCCGCTTGAGGCTATGACGGAAGGGACGGAAGCTCGGCCGGAGGTCTGCTTTCAAGCGCTTAACGAACACCGGTGCCCCAGGTTGTCGACCCATCATGACGTCGTTCATGAGGCCGCGTCCTAGCGCCCGCTTAAGGCCACGTGACCATCGGCGGCAGGGACATGAGGATCGCTTCGGTGTTGCCGCCGGTCATCAGCCCGAACCGGGTGCCGCGGTCGTGGAGCAGGTTGAATTCCACGTAACGACCGCGTTTGACCAGTTGCTGGCGCCTCTGCTCGGCGCTCCACGCGGCGTCCATGCGGCGCCCGACGATGGCCGGATAGACGTCGAGAAATGCGCGCCCGACCTCTTGGATGAAGGCAAAATCGCGCTCGCGTTCGGCGCTGTCGAGACGGTCGAAGAAGATGCCGCCGACACCCCGGGGCTCGCCCCGGTGGGGCAGATAGAAGTAATCGTCGCACCACGCCTTGAACCGTCCGTAGCACTCCGCGTCATAGCTGTCGCAGGCGCGCTTGAGGGTGGCGTGGAAGGATTCGTTGTCGGCGGCGTCGGGGACCACCGGGGTCAGGTCGCAGCCGCCGCCGAACCAGCCCGTGGTGGTGACGATCAGGCGCGTATTCATATGCGCCGCCGGCACCAGGGGCGAACACGGGTGGGCGACCAGCGAAATTCCCGAGGCCCAGAACCGGGGGTCCTCGGCGGCGCCCGGGATCTCGCCCCGGAACTCGTCGGAAAACGTGCCCCACACGGTGGAGACGTTGACCCCCACCTTTTCCATCACCCGGCCGCGCATGACGGCCATGACGCCGCCGCCCGCTTGACCGCCGGGTTGGCGTTGCCAGGCGGTGCGTTCGAAGCGGCCGGGGGCCTGGTCGGACGTCTGGTTGGGACCGGTCACGGCGTCCTCCAGCCCTTCCAAGGCGGCGCAGAGCTGGTCGCGCAAGTCGTTGAACCAGGTGACCGCGCGTTCTTTCTCCCTTTCGTTCGGTGCGCTGTTCATGGGGCCTCCGGGAAACCGTCAGTCTGGCATAGGGCCTGGCCCAAGACCATGGCGGCGGCGACGGCGACGTTGAGCGAGCGCAGGCCGGCCGCCATCGGCACGCGGACGCGGGCGTCGGCGGCAGCGTGCACCTCGGGCGGCGCGCCGGCGCTCTCACGGCCCACCAAAAGCGTGTCGCCGGGGTGAAAGCGGAAGGCGGAATAAGGGGTCTCCGCCTTGCTGGTCAAAAGGATCAACCGTTTTCGACCTTCGCCATGGGCTTCCAGGAAGGCCCGCCACGAGGAATGGCGCCGCATCTCCACATGGTCCAGATAGTCCATCAAGGCGCGTCGCAAGTGGCGGTCGTCAAGGGCGAACCCGCATGGCTCGATGACGTCCACGGGCACGCCCAGGCAGGCCGCCATGCGCAACAAGGTTCCCGTATTTTGGGGAATATCGGGCTCGTAAAGGGCAAGGCGCATCGCGCGACGGTCCGGCGGGTTCAACGGCGCCCGATCCCTTCGGCGGTTGGGGGGAGAGGGCTCTATCTTACCCTTTTCAAGGCGGCTGAATTGCATTATACCCGTGGCGCGAATTGGTTCCAACGCCAAGCACGGGGCCGGTTTTAGCTGTTCGACTCAACGAAGGGTTTTCACCATGACGGAAACGGCTGCCACCGGCACACCCGCCGACGCGGACAAGTCCCGGCGCGATTTCCTGCTTGTCACGACCTCGACGGTGGGCGCGGTGGGCGCGGCGCTGGCGGCCTGGCCCTTCATCGATTCCATGAACCCGGCGGCCGACGTGCGCGCCCTGGCATCGACCGACGTCGACATCGCGCCGATCGAGGTCGGTCAGTCGATCACCGTCGTTTGGCGCGGCAAACCGGTGTTTATCCGCCACCGCACGCCCAAGGAGATCGAAGAGTCCGCCGCCGTGGCCCTTGACGACCTGCCCGATCCGCAAACCGACGCCGACAGGGTTCAGAGGCCCGAATGGCTGATCATGGTCGGCATCTGCACCCATCTGGGATGTATTCCGCTGGGCCAGCGCACCGGCGAACCCAAGGGCGAGTACGGGGGCTGGTTTTGTCCCTGTCACGGCTCGCACTACGACACCTCGGGCCGTATTCGCAAGGGGCCGGCGCCCAGTAATCTTGCCGTTCCGACCTACGCCTTCATCGAAGATGCGACAGTTCGCGTCGGTTAGGGGAGGAACAGCCATGACGACACCGACTTGGACCAACCCGATCGTCAAGTGGATCGACCACCGGTTGCCGGTCTTTACCTTCACCCAACACCATCTGGTCGAATACCCGACGCCCAAGAACCTGAACTATTGGTGGAACTTCGGCTCCCTGGCCGGGGTCGTTCTGGTCATCATGATCGCCACCGGCATCTTCTTGTCGATGTCCTATACGCCGCATGTGGACTATGCCTTCGACAGCGTCGAATACATCATGCGCGACGTCAATTACGGATGGCTGCTGCGCTATTTGCACATGAACGGCGGGTCGATGTTCTTCATCGCCGTCTATATCCACGTCTTCCGCGGCCTCTATTACGGTTCCTACAAGGCGCCGCGCGAGATCCTGTGGATGATCGGCGTCATCATCTTGTTCGCCATGATGGCCACCGCCTTCACCGGCTACGTTTTGCCCTGGGGACAGATGAGCTTCTGGGCCGCCACCGTGATTACCAACATGTTCACCGCCGTGCCTTTGGTCGGCGAAGCGATCGTCAACTGGCTGTGGGGCGGCTACGCGGTCGGCAACCCGACCCTCAATCGCTTTTTCTCGTTTCATTACCTGCTGCCGTTCATCATCTTCGCCCTGGTCTTCGTCCATCTGTGGGCGCTTCACGTTCATAAGTCCAACAACCCCATCGGCGTCGACATGCAGGGACCCCAGGACTCGATCCCCTTCCACCCCTATTACACGATCAAGGATGCCTATGGGCTGGCCGTTTTGATGGTGGTTTACCTGGGCTTCGTGTTCTTTGCCCCCAACTTCTTCCTCGAGCCCGACAACTATATCGAGGCCAACCCCCTGCAGACGCCGCCGCATATCGTGCCCGAATGGTACCTGATGCCGTTCTACGCCATCCTGCGCGCCTTTACCGCGGACTTCATGTGGATCCCGGCCAAGGTTCTCGGCGTGATCGCCATGTTCGCCTCGGTCGGCATCTTGATATTCCTGCCCTGGCTCGACACCTCGAAGGTGCGCAGCGCCCGCTTCCGGCCGATCTACAAGCAGGTTTTCTGGCTCTTCTTCGTCGATTGCCTTGTCCTCGGCTGGGTCGGCGCCAACCCGCCCGAGGGCTATTTCATTCTCTTGGGGCAGGTCGCCACGGCGTACTACTTTATCCACTTCCTCGTCGTGATGCCGGTTCTCGGCATCATGGAGAAGCCCCGACCGGTGCCCGACAGCATCAGCGCCGCGGTGACTCCAGGCGGCGCGCCGGGCAAGGAGGACACGTGATGCGGACAAGCATTCTTGGCGCCGCCGTCGCCCTGGCCCTGGCCACGGGTTCCGCCAGCGCCGCCGAGAGACCCAAAGTGGCGGCTCAGGAATGGTCGTTCGGCGGCCTCTTCGGCACCTTCGACCGCGCCACGCTGAGGCGCGGCGTGCAGGTCTATAACGAGGTCTGCGCGTCGTGTCATTCGCTCAAGTTCGTTGCCTACCGGAATCTGGGCGACATCGGCTACAGTGGCGACGAGATCAAGGCCATGGCGGCCGAGTTCGAGATCACCGACGGCCCCAACGACGACGGCGACATGTTCACCCGCCCGGCCGTGCCGGCGGACCGCTTCGCGGCGCCCTTCGAAAACGACAACGCGGCGCGCGCCGCCAACAACGGCGCCCTGCCGCCGGACCTGTCGGTGATCACCAAGGCGCGCAAGGGCGGCGCCGATTTCATTTACGGCCTTCTGGCGGGTTACCTGGAAGAGCCGCCGGCCGGCTTCGAGCTGTCCGACGGGATGTATTACAACAAGGTTTTCCCGGGCCACCAGATCGCCATGTCGCCGCCGCTGGACGAGGACGTGGTGGAATACGCCGACGGCACCAAGGCGACGACGGCCCAGATGTCGAAGGACGTGACCACCTTCCTGGCCTGGGCGGCGGAGCCCGAGATGGAAGAGCGCAAGCGCCTGGGCATCAAGGTGATGCTGTTTCTGCTTGTGCTGACGGGACTGCTCTACGCCCTCAAGCGCAAGATCTGGTCCGACCTGCACTAGGTTCCGTGCTCACAAAACACGTCTTGATCGCATGATTGGCATCGTCAGGCCGCGAGCGGCTTGCGCCAAGCCTCGCGGACGATGTTCTTCGCGTCCGCGTCGATCGGCTCGCCGTGCGAGAGGATGACCCGCTCGAAGTCCCACTCCATAATTTTTTCCAGCGACGCGCGAACGGCCTTCTTGTGTCCCCATCCGAGTTGATATTCGGGCGCCGGCCGAGCCTTGTTCCACATGCGGAAAACGACCTTCCACCAAAGCTTGAGGGCGATCCCGACGCCGGGCGTCGAATCGCCGATGTTCTCCACCAGGTCGGTGAGGATCAGGGTCTTGGATGGCCGGTGAAAAAAGGCGACTTCCCAAATAAAACGCGTCCCGCGGACCAGCACCTGATCGATCTCTCCGGCCCAGGCCGGTGGTGGTTGGTCGCCGAGAAATTCGTCGAATTTTAGCGTCGGGTCCTTGCGCTCGATCCCGGGACAGATATACGTCTTGGCGTCGGGATAGAGTTCGAGAGCCTTGCCTAAATGCAGCCAATGAAAATTGCCGGGGCCGATAACGAAGCGAACCGGGCCGAGTGAATCGATCTCGGCCTTTAGCGTGCCGTCGATGGTGCCGGGAGAGTGAAGCCAAAGGGCGCCGTCGGCCAATCGGACAAGGGTCATGCGCGCCAGGAAGTCGCAGCCCGCGTAACGGATCGGATATTCGGCGACATAAAGCGTGTCGTCGACGCAGGTCTTCAAGCGTGTTCTTTCCTCGGCCACCACATCCGCTCTCCCTTCATCGTCGTGAGCCCCGAGGCTCCAGACCGACAACCGACCAGGCGGGTTTTCAGGCAGCGATTACCCCGCGTCTTCGGATCGTCTGTATGTGTAAACACCATTTCTCTTGCCCAACGCGGTGAACAAGCCGGATCGAAGGATGCCATTCGGCACGCCGAAAGAAACCGGGAACATCCACACCGCCAAGGTGCCCCCGGCTTTCAGAACCCTGTGCATTTCGGGTAAAAGCCGGTCCAGTGGCAAGGTCGGGAAGGGAAGGACACCAAACAACAAGGCCACATCGACACTGGCGGCTTCCAACTTCGTATGCAGGGCATCACGTCTCAGCACCTCGACATTGTTCAGGCCCGCATCCCGTACTTTCCTGGCCACCCGATCGACAAAAACCGATAAGGGGTCCATGGCAATGAGATGTCCGCTTTCGCCAATCATTTCGGCGGCGGGCAAGGTAAAAAATCCAGAGCCGCAACCCACTTCAAGAACAACCTGTCCGGGTCTGATATCGGCTCCGAGTAAAGTTTTCTTCGGCGGCATCAACCAGCGCCGCAACCGGCTTTCCATCGACGCGCCGGCGGGTTTGAAAATGAAATTCATGAATCGTGACTGGCCTAGTTTTTCCGTGTCCATTTTCTACTCCTGATCCACAAACCGCGCCGCATTCCATGTGAGAAATGGCCGCTTTGGGCCTCTATGCGGACATGGGCACTCAGGGCGCTTACGACAGGTTCCGCGAATCGCCGGAATACAAACCGAATCAATGGTTTTTGAATGCGACAACGGAGATCCTAGCCTCGGCCGTTCCTGCCTTTTCCGAAAGCGGCGAGATACGCATCCACGACGCCCGCGTCGTTTTCCACTTCGTCAATCGGCGGTCCTCCCAGGTCCAGGTGCGCTGGCCACTTGATGCCGGCCGCCGTCAGCACGCAGACCACGGGGGCCGCCGGGTCGAAGCGGCGGCTTTCCACAAGACGCGGCAGGCAGGCCACGGGAAGCGCCGAGGAGGCTTCGACGCACAGACCCTCGCGGCCGAGTTCCCGCGCCGCGGCGAGGATCTCCTGGTCGCTGACCGACAGCGCGTCGCCGCCCGACTCCCGGATCGCCGCCAAGGCGTGGTCGTCGGCAATGGTTTCCGCGGCGGAGACGGCAACGCTCTCGATGCGCGGCAATTCCACGGCGCGCTCGGCTCCCTGGCGCAGCGACACCTCGAGGGAATTGGCCCCCTCGGGCTGGCAGCCCACCATGGCGGGTGCCGCCGCGGCCCAGCCCCATTCCAGGGCCTCGCGAAATCCCTTCCAAGCGCCGTACAGGCCGTTACCCCGGGCGCAGGGGAAAAGGACCGCCGCCGGCGCCCGGCCGAGATCGTCGATCATCTCGTAGGCGAAGGTCTTGTAGCCCTCGATTCCGAAAGGGTTCTGAACCGGCCGGTCGAGGAACAGGCCGACCGGAAACCAGTCCTCGTGGCGGGCGCAATGCTCGAAGACCTCCTGGCGGCTCTCCGGCCTGGTGATCACCACCCGCGCCCCATGGAGGCGCGCCTGGTCGACGATGGGCCGGGCCGTCCGTGGCAGGGCGATGAAAAGGCAGTCCATGCCGGCGGCGGCCGCGTAGGCGGCAACCGATACCCCGAGGTTGCCCGTCGACGACACCACGACACGCCGATACCCGAAGCGCCGCGCCACGTTGACCGTCACCGCCACGTAGCGGTCCTTGAACGACCACGTCGGGTTGGTGGTTTCGTTCTTGAAGTACAGGGCCTCGAGCCCCAGGCGCGGACCGATGATCCGCGAGCGCTGCAGGTTCGTTCCCCCCTCGCCCAGGGACACCCAGTCATCGGCCTCGCCTCCCGGCAGCAGGTCGAGATAGCGGCACAGTCCCGCCGCCCCCGCCCGCGCCGCCAACGGGGTCGGCGGATGACGCGGCCGAAAACGAAGATCGAGGACGCTTTGTAGCCCGTCGGAGGCACAGGCGGGGCATCCGAAAACCAGCGGTCCCAAGTCAAAGATACCGCCGCAGCGGGCGCAGACCAGCGACCACTCTTGCCGCCGACCGGCCAAGTCATGGTTGGTCATGCTTTCCGTCATCCGTTCAGTCCGTTTGGCTGGCCGCCAAGGGGTTCGTCCTTCGATAGCGCCGCCACCAAGATGTTTCTGACCCCCCGGGAACGATACCACGGTTCAAGTTAGTCCCGACACCTGTGGAGGGAAGGCCCGACAGGGGCGTCAGGCGACGCGGGCGGCAAGGCTTTCGCCGTTCCTGATGCAGTCGGCGACCGAAATGCCGCCCCGCCAACTGGCCCCCAGGTAGAGCCCCCCAAGGGGCGCCAACAGGGCTTCGATTCGGGCCACCCTTTCCAGGTGGCCCAAGGTGTATTGGGGAATGGCCCGGGGCTGACGGCTGAGGCGGACCGACAGGGGCGTGCCCTTGATATCGAGGATGCGGGCCAGGTCGCCCGCGATACGTCGGGTCAAGGTTTCGTCGTCCCGGTCCATCGCCCGCGGATCGGTGGCGCCGCCGGTGAAGGCGGTGAGCAACACCGTGCCGGCGGGCGCCCGGCCGGCGAATAGGGTGCTGGAAAAGAGGCCGCCGAGCAGGCCCGCGTCTTCGCCGCGCGGCACCAGAAAACCGAACCCGTCCAGGGGATGGCCGACCTGGCGGCGCCGGTAGGCGACGGCGGCGGTGACGATCGGGGCGTAGGGTATGGCCCGCAACAGACCGGCGGCCTCTGGCGACAGGGGCTCCACGACATCGGCCGCGGCGTCCGCCGGAAGCGCCACAACCACATGCCGGGCGCGCTCGACGCCGGCGCCCGTGGCACTGCGCCAGCGTGCTTCCCATGCCCCGTCGCGGCGCGCCAGCGCGACCACCCGGCACCCCGTCCGCACCGCCGCCGCCAACTTGCCGGCGATCGTCTCGGGCAGGGTCGCCATACCGCCGTCGAAGGAGACCAGGCGCCCGGCCGGGCCTCCCATGCCTTTTGCCCCGCGCGCGATGGCACCAACGATGAGGGAGCCGTACCTGCGTTTCAGGTCGTAGACCTTGGGCACCGCGGCCCGCACCGAAAGCACGCGCGGATCGCCGGCGTAGACCCCCG
This sequence comes from Rhodospirillales bacterium, assembly GCA_030746775.1. Classification (GTDB taxonomy): domain Bacteria; phylum Pseudomonadota; class Alphaproteobacteria; order Rhodospirillales; family JASLLZ01; genus JASLLZ01. Next base: position 23,066 of record JASLLZ010000035.1, read on the forward strand.
AGACGAAGGGCGCGACGGCGTAGTCCAGAAACTCGCGGCCCAGGCGCCGTTCGGCGAAAGCGGCGATGGTTTCCTCGCCCTTGCCGCGGCCGACGAAGGGCTCGCCCAACAGGCGCAGCTTGGCCGGCCACGAGAACAGGGGGCTGGCCAGGAAGGCGAACGGCGAGGCGGGCAGGGCGTGCAGCCGGCCGCCGCGCATGACGAAGCGATTGTCGGCCGCCGGGGCGGCCGTGACCAGTTGCCCCGAAAGGCCCGTCTCGGCCACCAGTCGGCCCAGGGCATCTTCGCCGTCGCCCGGTTTTTGCAAGGTCGAGTTGGGGCCCAGTTCGATCAGGCGGCCGTTCCGACGTTCGCTGGAGATGACGCCGCCCACCCGGTCTTGGGATTCGAGGACACGCACCGCCCTGCCGCGCCGGCGCAGGAACCAAGCCGCCGACAGGCCCGAAATGCCGCCGCCGATGACGAGAACCGAATCCTTGCCCGTGGCCGCCACGCTATCGGGTGCCGGTGTGGGGCTTAGTTGTTCTTGGCGCCCTGGTTGACCCAGCGACGGAACAGGTCGAGATCGCAAGAGGTTAGTTTCTTCATGTGCTGGGGCATCTGGATTTCCTTCGACGCCCGGCCTTCGATGAGGACGTTGAGATTGCTGGTGAAGGCATCGCCGGGCACCACCACGGGGCCGAACTTGGTGCCCTTCATGAGGCCTTCGTAGCTCCTCAGATCGAGGCCGCTCTTTTTATAGCCCTCTCCCGCCGGGAGGTGACACTCCGGGCAGCGGATTTGGATGATCGGGAAGATGTCCTCCTTGAAGCTGACCGGTTCCTTGGCAAGCGCGGTGGCAGGCCAAATTTGCCCTAGCATCCACAAAAATCCCATGACGATCAGGGCCGACGATCGGGATTTGGGTTTAACGGCATGCATGTTGTCCCTCCATGGTGCGGAGCGATGGAGCAATGCGGCGCCGTACAGCCGCCTCGCCGCCGAGGGGCGGCGCCGCCCGGACGTGAAGCATCACCATACCATGACGATGCCCCTCTTCGATTGATCTAGCGCAATCAGCGATCCCCGCCCCGCCGCCCCGTGGCCGGCCCCTGGTTGACGGTTGAAGCGCGGCGGCGAACCTGAAACACTGCGCCGGGAATAACGTCCAGGGAGGTTAAGAACATGGCGCAACCGGGCACGCCGCCCGTCATCGGTGTCATCGGCGGCAGCGGCATCTATGAGATCGACGGCCTTTCCAATACGCGCTGGGAGCGCCATTCCTCGTCTTTCGGCGAGCCCTCGGACGAACTTTTGTTCGGCGATCTGGACGGCCAGCCGATGGTCTTTCTGCCGCGCCACGGCCGCGGCCACCGCCTGCCGCCCTCAGCCATCAACTTTGCCGCCAACATCGATGCCCTGAAGCGCGCCGGCGTTACCGAAATCCTGTCGATGAGCGCCTGCGGATCGTTCCGCGAGGAGCTTGACCCCGGCACCTTCGTCATCGTCGATCAGTTCATCGACCGCACCGTCAATCGGACCAAGACCTTCTTCGGCCCCGGCCTGGTCGCCCACGTCGGCCTCGGCCATCCGACCTGCGGGCGCCTCGGCGACGCCCTGGAAGAAGCGGCCCGGGCGCTTGAAATCAAGGTCGTGCGCGGCGGCACCTACCTGACCATGGAGGGTCCCCAGTTCTCGACCCTCGCCGAATCCAACCTTTACCGCAGCTGGAATTGCGACGTCATCGGCATGACCAACATGCCCGAGGCCAAGCTCGCCCGCGAGGCCGAGATGTGCTACGCCACCGTCGCCATGGTCACCGATTACGACTGCTGGCATCCCGACCACGACCACGTCACCGTCGACGCCATCATCGCGGTGCTGATGAGCAACGCCGACAAGGGCCGCGGCCTGGTTAAGGAAACGGCGCCCAAACTCGCGGACCGCGCCGGGTCGTGTCCCCAGGGCTGTCACACCGCCCTGGACACGGCGGTCATCACGGCGCCCGAGGCACGCGATCCCGACATGATCAAGAAGCTCGACGCCGTCGCCGGCCGGGTTCTCGCCTGACATCGCCATGTTGGTCGAAGGAAATCCCTTCCGCACCATCTGGCTGGCCGATGACGGCTGGGCGGTGGAGATCATCGACCAGACGCGCCTGCCGCACGCCTTCGTGACGGCGCGCCTGGAAAGCGTCGAGGACGCGGCGCGGGCGATCCGCGACATGTGGGTGCGCGGCGCGCCGCTGATCGGCGCCACCGCCGCCTACGCCATGGCGCTGGCGATGCGAAGCGATCCGTCGGACGCCGCGCTGGCCGCCGCCCATGATCTGTTGATGGCGACGCGGCCGACGGCGGTCAACCTGCGCTGGGCCTTGGACGATCTCAAGGGACTGCTGACCCCCTTGGCGCCAACCGACCGCGCCGCCGCCGCCTATGCGCGCGCCGCCGAGATCTGCGACGACGACGTTGCCATATGCTCGGCCATCGGCGACCACGGCCTGGGCGTGATCCGCGATCTGTGGCGCGCCAAGGGCGAGACCGGGCGCATCGACGTCCTGACCCATTGCAACGCCGGCTGGCTGGCGACGGTCGATTGGGGCACCGCCCTGGCACCGGTCTACAAGGCCCACGACGCCGCCCTGCCGATCCACGTCTGGGTCGACGAGACGCGGCCGCGCAACCAGGGCGCCGGCCTCACGGCCTGGGAACTGGGCCGCCACGGCGTTCCCCACACGGTGATCGTCGATAACGCCGGCGGCCACCTGATGCAGCACGGCCGGGTCGATCTGTGCATCACCGGCACCGACCGCACCACGGCCACGGGCGACGTGTGCAACAAGATCGGCACCTACCTCAAGGCCCTGGCGGCCGACGACAACGGGGTTCCGTTCTACGTCGCTCTGCCGTCGCCGACCATCGACTGGACGCTCGGCGACGGCATTTCCGGCATCCCCATCGAGGAACGCGACGCAGCGGAAGTAACCCACATCGCGGGCCGGGCCGGGGACGGCTCGGTGTTGGCGGTGGCGCTGACGCCCGACGACAGCCCGGCGGCCAATTATGCCTTCGACGTAACGCCGGCCCGCCTGGTCACCGGCCTGATCACCGAACGCGGCGTTTGCGCCGCCTCCGCCGACGGGCTCGGGGGTTTGTTTGCTGAGCACGCGGCGGCGGACTGCCCTTGATATTAAACCATTTGTCCCATATAATAGTGACATCACTACATTGAGGATAGGGTCGTGAAAACCGTCTCCGCCCGCGAGGCCAACCAGTCGTTCTCAAAGCTGCTCGGCGAAGCCGCCGGCGGCGAGGAGGTCATCATCACCAAGCGCGGCAAGCCCGTCGCCAAGCTGGTCTCCGTCGAGGAGAGCGGCCCCGACGAAGAGCGCCAACGCGCCATCGAGCGCATGGTGAAACGCATGCGCCGTGGGATTAAACTGGGCGGCCGGGGATTTACCCGTGACGAAATGCATGAACGGTGAAGGCTACCTTCGACTCCAACATCTTGGTCTACGCCGCCGACTCGGAATCCGGCGATAAGCATCTCATGGCCGCCGATCTGCTGCGCCGGGCAGGCAATGGCGACTGCCTCTTGACCCTGCAGGCCCTGGGTGAGTTCTTCTATGTCGTCACCCGGAAGGCCAAGTGCGACCCGGCGGATGCCCAAGGCATGGTCGAGGTTTGGCGGGCTGTTTTTCCCGTCTTTCCGGCCGACGAGGGATGCCTGATCGCCGCCATGGCGGCGGTGGGCGACCACGGCCTGCCGTTCTGGGACGCCATGATCTGGGCCGCCGCGCGCCGTGCCGGATGCCGCCTTTTGTTCACCGAGGACTTCCAGGACGGCCGCACCCTCGGCGGCGTCACCTTCGTCAACCCATTCGAAGACCGCAACGCCACACTGCTCGGCGCCGCCTTGGCGCCGCCCCGGGGAGGATAAGGGAGAGCGATGAAAAACCTGTGGTCCGAACGCCATGCCAAGGCCGCCCGGCGCCGCTATGCCCGCCTGGGCATCAAACGCGACCTGGCGCTGCGCGTCTATACGACGCGCCTGTTGGGCAGCGCACCCGCGCTGGTGCTGCACGGCGGCGGCAATACGTCGCTCAAGACCGTCATGGCCGACGCCCGGGGAGAGACGACCGAGGTGCTGCGCGTCAAAGGCTCGGGCCGCGACATGGCCAGCGCCGAGCCCGCCGGCCTGCCGGCGCTCAGATTGGAGCCCCTGCGCCGCCTGATCGACCTCGACCGTCTCGACGGCACCGACATGGTCGAAGCCCTGCGCGCCGCCTGCGTGGATGGTGGGGCGCCAAATCCCTCGGTCGAGACCTTGTTGCACGCCTTCCTGCCCCATCGCTTCATCGACCATACCCATGCCAACGCCATCCTGGCCCTGACCAACCAGCCCAAGGGCGCCAAGATTTGCGCCGCCGTTTTCGGCCGCCGCGTCGGCATCGTGCCCTATCTGCGTTCGGGATTTGATTTGGCCCGCAAGGCCCATGCGGTCTACGCCGCCAACCCGGATGTCGAAGGCCTGATCTTGTTGAAACACGGCATCGTCACCTTCGGCGACGATGCCAAGACGGCCTACGGGCGCATGATCGACCTTGTTTCCCTGGCCGAGGCCCGCCTTGCCAAGGGCCGCAAGCGCGTCTTCGCCGCCGCCCGACTGCCCCGGCGGATCGCCCCGGTGGCCGCCGTCGCACCCATCGTTCGCGGCTTGACCGCCATCGCCGAAGATGTTCACGAGCGCCGCTTCAGCCGCCCTATTCTCGCCTTCCGTTCGGGCCGGCGCATCCGCGCCTTCGTCGATGGGGCCAAGGTAAAGCACTACGCACGGCGCGGTCCGGCGACCCCCGACCACGCCATCCGCGTCAAACCGTGGCCCTTGGTCGTGGCTTCGCCGGTTGCCGGCAAGCTGGATGTCTTCACCGATGCCGCGCAGGCGGCGGTGGCCGATTACCAGGCCGCCTATCGCGCTTATTTCGCCCGCCACGCCCGGCGCCACGCCGGGCCGCTGGCGGAAATCGACCCCATGCCGCGGGTTGTCTTGGTGCCCGGCCTGGGCCTGTTCGGGCTCGGAGCGACGGCGTCCGATGCCGCCATTGCCGCCGATCTGGCTTGTGCCACCATCGATGTCGTCACCGGCGCCGAGGCCATCGGGCGCTACCAAAGCATCAATGAGGCCGAGCTTTTCGACATCGAATACTGGTCCCTTGAGCAGGCCAAGCTCGGCGGCAAGGCGAAAGGACGCCTGGCCGGCCAGGTAACGGTGGTTACCGGCGGCGCGTCGGGCATCGGCGCCGCGACGGCCCGGGTTTTCTCCGGCGAGGGCGCCCAGGTGGCGGTCCTCGACCGCGACCATGCCGGCGCCCGGGCGGTGGCGGCGGACATCGGCGGCCTTGCTCTCGCCTGTGACGTAACCGACAAAGCTGCCGTTGCCCGCGCCTTCGCCAGGGTCGCCGAGACCTATGGCGGCCTCGATATCGTGGTCTCCAACGCCGGCGCCGCCTGGCAGGGCCGCATCGGAGAGGTTGACGACGATGTCCTGCGCCACAGCTTCGAGCTCAACTTCTGGGCCCACCAGTCGGTGGCGCAAAACGCGGTTTCCATCATGCGGGCCCAGGGCCTGGGCGGGTGTTTGCTGTTCAACACCTCGAAGCAGGCGGTCAACCCGGGCCCCGACTTCGGGCCCTATGGCGTGGCCAAGGCGGCGACGCTTTTTCTCATGCGTCAGTACGCGGTTGATCACGGCGCCGAAGGCATCCGGTCCAACGCCGTCAACGCCGACCGCATCCGCAGCGGCCTGCTTACCGAAAAGATGATCGGAGCGCGATCCAAGGCGCGCGGTCTCTCTCGGCGCGGCTACATGTCGGGCAATCTCCTCGGCGTCGAGGTGACGGCGGCGGACGTTGCCCAGGCCTTCGTCGACCTGGCCCTTGCCACCAAGACCACCGCCGCGGTGATGACCGTCGATGGCGGCAACATCGCGGCGGCGCTGCGCTGAACACCCGTACCACGACCTTCCATTGATCCTCGCCGCGTTTGCGATGTTTCTGTTTTCGCCACTCCGGGCTCGGCCCGATAAATCGAATCGCCGGGTGCCGGTTCCACACCGCCGCCGGCATCGGCCAAGACTTCCGAACGTCGGCAATTCGCCGAATATGTGCGTAAGTAACCTTAAGGCCCGGCCCTGACCGGACACCTTCACCGAACGGTTTCGGATGCCGCCCTTCATCCCCTTGTTCGAAATGACGTCGCCGCCCGGCCGGCGGGCGATGGTCAGGACGTCGGCCGGGCGAGCAGTACCGCGTCCCCGTCGTGGGTATGCAGGACCGGGTGCGGAACCACGGCGCGCCGGTCGATCTCCTGGAAACCAAGGCGGTGGTATAACCTCATCGCGCCTTCGTTGCGTTCGAAACAGATCAGGCTGATGCGCGCCAGCGCCAGGTCCCTGGCGCGTTGGTTCACCGCCTCCATCAGCGCCTTTCCGATGCCCGCGTTGCGGCACCCCTCGGCGACCGCCAGGCCGGACAGGTAGAGGCTGCCGTAATCCTCCAACTCGCTATAAGGTTTCAGCACCGGGTCGCTTTCCGCCTCGCCGTTTGCATTTTCTTGCATGGCAAAGCAGTGCGCCATGCCGACGGTGGCACCGTCCAGTTCCGCGATCAGGCAATTTTCGTATGAGAACGCCACCCCTTGGCGGGAATAGCGCCGCGTCCCCGCCTCGATGGCCGTCTCGCCGGGCCGGGCGGCCTTGCTCCAGATATATTCGGCGAGACCTTCCGAGGAGACGACGAAAAGCTTGGCGATGTCCGCACTGTCATCCTTCCGGGCTTGTCGGATTTCGACCATGACGTCCTCTCTCGGGCCGCTTTGACCCTTTTT
>JASLLZ010000036.1 GCA_030746775.1 Rhodospirillales bacterium
TCGGCGCAGAAGTTACGCCATTCGCGCTGGTTCTGGATGGCGATCACCACCTCGCCGTCGGCAGCCGCGTAGACACCGTAAGGCGCGATGGAGGGATGGGCGAGGCCGACCCGTGCCGGCGCCTTGCCGCCGTAGACCTGGTGCAGGAGCGGCACCGTCATCCAGTCGGCCATGGCGTCGAAGAGCGAGACTTGGATGCCCTTGCCGCTTCCTGTGCGGCCGCGCTCGATCAGGGCCTCCAGGATGGCGGCCTGGGCGTACATGCCGGCGCCCACGTCCGAGACCGAGACGCCGACCCGTCCCGGCCCCTCGGGCCGGCCGGTGACCGAGGCGAGGCCGCTTTCGGCCTGCACCAGAAGGTCGTAGGCCTTCATCTCGGCGTAAGGCCCCTCCTCGCCATAGCCCGAGATGTCGCAGGTAACGAGCGCCGGATGACGCGCCCGCAAGGCGTCGCTGGCGAAACCGAGGCGCCCGGCGGCGCCCGGCGCCAGGTTCTGGATGAAAACGTCGGCGCGGCCCACCATGCGCGCCAGGAGCGCCCGGTCGGCCGCGTCCTTGAGGTCCAGCGCGATCGATTCCTTGCCCCGGTTGAGCCACACGAAATAGGCGCTCTCGCCATGGACCACCCGGTCGTAGCCGCGCGCGAAGTCGCCCTCGGGCCGCTCGACCTTGATCACCCGGGCGCCGGCGTCGGCCAGTCGCGACGAGCAGTAGGGCGCCGCCACCGCCTGTTCGACGGCGATCACCAGAAGTCCCTTCAGCGTTTCGCGCACCTCAGTACGACCGGGGCAGGCCGAGGACGTGCTCGGCAAGGTAGGCGAGGATGAGGTTGGTCGAGATCGGCGCCACCTGATAGAGCCGCGTCTCGCGGAACTTGCGCTCGACGTCGTATTCCTCAGCGAAGCCGTAGCCGCCGTGGGTCTGGAGGCAACACTCGGCCGCCGCCCACGACGCATCGCCGGCCAGGAGCTTCGCCATGTTGGCCTCGGCGCCGCAGGGCTCGCCCGAATCGAAGAGCGCCGCGGCGCGGCGCACCATCAGGGCCGCCGCCTGACTTTGCGCATAGGCGCGGGCGATGGGGAACTGGATGCCCTGGTTCTGGCCGATGGGGCGGCCGAAGACCTTGCGCTCGCCGGCGTAGGCGACCGCCTTTTCGGTGAACCAGCGGCAATCGCCGATGCATTCGGCGGCGATGAGCACGCGCTCGGCGTTCATGCCGTCGAGGATGTAGCGGAAGCCCTTGTCGGCCTCGCCGATCAGGCTCTCGGCCGGGATCCTGAGGTCGTCGAAGAAGACCTCGGTGGTGGCGTGGTTGATCATGGCGCGGATGGGGCGGATGGTCACGCCCTTGCCCAGGGCTTCCTTGAGGTCGACCAGGAAGACCGAAAGACCTTCGGATCGCTTTTTCACCTGATCCTTGGCCGTGGTGCGGGCCAGCAAGAGCATGAGGTCGGAGTGTTCGGCGCGGCTGGTCCATACCTTCTGGCCGTTGACGACGTATTCGTCGCCATCGAGGACCGCCGTGGTGGCGAGGCTGAGGGTATCGGTGCCGCTCGTCGGTTCGGTGACGCCAAAGGCCTGCAGGCGCAGGCGCCCGGCGGCGATCTCGGGCAGATAGCGGTCCTTTTGTTCGGTGCTGCCGTGGCGCAGGATCGTCCCCATGGTGTACATCTGGGCGTGACAGGCGGCGCCGTTGCCGCCGGAGGCGTGGATTTCCTCCAAGATCGCCGCCCCGGCGGCCAAGGGCAGGCCGCTGCCGCCGTATTGCTCGGGGATCAGGGCGGCGAGGTAGCCGGCTTCGGTCAGGGCCTGGACGAAGGCGGTCGGATAGGCCCGCTCGCGGTCAAGCTCGCGCCAGTAGGGTCCGGGAAAGCCCTCGCACAGGGCCCTGACGGCGACCCGGATATCCTGAAAATCCGTCTCCTTCTCGTGGGTCATGGCCTATAGTGTTCCCCTTGCCGGTCGGACGGGCAGTCTACAGTGCGGGGCGGCGGAAGGGAAAGCCATGGGCGACGACAGTCTGCGAAACTGGATCGGCCGCGAAGAGGTGGCCGACGACATTGCCGCCGCCGCGCCCCTGGCCGGCCTGGCGGCGACCCTGGACCGCGCCGCCGCCGCGCCCGCCGCCGGCGATGGTGTGGTGCCGGGCGGCCACTGGCTTTTTTTCCTGCCCCGCGCCCCGCAATCGGGCCTCGGACCCGACGGCCATGCCCTGCGCGGCGGCTTTTTGCCGCCGGTGCCCCTGCCGAGGCGCATGTGGGCCGGCGGGCGGCTCGAATTTCCCGGCGCGCTGTACGTCGGCGAGGCGATTCGGCGGCGCTCGGTGATCGTGGACGTGACCGAAAAGACGGGCAAGAGTGGCGCCCTGGTCTTCGTCGTCCTGCGCCACGAGATCTCGGGGGCCGGCGGCCTTGCCGTGATCGAGGAACAGGACCTGGTCTACCGTGAGGCGCCGGACCCAAAAACGCCCCCGCCGCCGCCCCGCCCGGCGCCGCAAGACGGGGCGTGGTCGAAGACCATCCGCCCCGATGCGGTGATGCTGTTCCGCTATTCGGCGCTCACCTTCAACGGCCACCGCATCCACTATGACCGCCCCTACGCCGTGGAGTGCGAGGGCTATCCCGGCCTGGTCGTGCACGGCCCCCTGGTGGCGACGCTGTTGATGGCGCTGTGCCGTGACGAGCGGCCTGATCAGGTGCTCGCCGGCTTCGACTTCCGCATGGTGGGGCCGCTCTTCGACATCCAGCCCTTCACCGTCCACGGCCGGCCGACCGACGTTGGCGCCGATCTGTGGGCCGCCGATGCGGGCGGCGCCCTGGCGGCGCAAGCGACGGCGACCTTCAAGGGGTGAGAGAACGGTTCACCGCCACGGGTAACCACGCTGTGCCTCGAGCCGAAGAAGAATAGCCCCCGCCCCGGCACCCGTTACAGCGAGGCGGTGGGTTCCGGCGCCGCGCCGGCCCTGACCTTGATCGGCAAGACGCGAGACGACCGCGCGGTCGCCCTGCCGCCCGGAGCGGCGCCCATGATCATCGCCGAGCGCATGAATTCGGCGGTCCGCCTGAGCGTCCCCCGCGCCCTCTTGGAGCGTTACGGCCTGGCGCGCCTGGCGGTGCGCATCGCCCGTCCCGCGACGCTGGTGGCGGCCCGGGACGGCACGCCGGCGGCGGCCGCCCCCGGCCTCGGCAACCGGGTCCGCATCGCGCGGGGGATTCTCGACCGCCGGGGGTCCGACCTCGCGGCGGCGCGCCTCACCCAGGCCGTGATCAACGGCCTGCCGCGCGAGAGGCCGGCTGGCAAGGCGGACCTGGACGCGGCCTGGCGCCGCGTCGCGGCGGCCCACGGCGCCGATCCCAACGCCCGGGCGGCCCTCGCCACGGCCGGCTGGGCCACCGAGTGGTGCCGCGAGCCGGAAACCTATACCGCCGGCCGGCCGGCCGACTTCCGCCATTGCCTGGGGGCGCTTCACGACCGCCTCATGGGCGGCATCCGGGACGCCGTCCGCGACGCCTTGAGGCCGGACAGCTAACCGCGACACCCCTCGCCGCCTGTTCCCGTAGTGTGCTAAGACCGGGGCCCTTGGCACCGGTTCGGGATTTTCATGGCTGATCTTTCTCTCGGCATCGACATTGGCGGCACCTTCACCGACATCGTGATCCATGACCCCGGAACCGGACGCCACCACATCTGGAAGCAGCCGACGACGCCGGCCGACCCGGCCCAGGGTGTCATCGAAGGCGCCCGGCGGCTGTTGGCGACGGGCGCGGTGGCGGCCAAGGACGTCGGTCGCGTCGTCCATGCGACGACGCTTTTCACCAACGCCGTGATCGAACGCAAGGGCGCGCCGACGGGCCTGATCACGACGGCCGGTTTCCGCGACGTCCTGGAGATCGGGCGCGAGCGCAAGTTCGAGCTTTACGACATCTTCATCGAAATGCCCGAACCCCTGGTGCCGCGCAGCCTGCGCCGCGAGGTGGCGGAGCGGCTGGCCCCGGACGGCGCCGTCGAGGCGCCGCTTGATGAAGCGGCGCTGATGGACGAGGTCGAAGACCTGGTGCGAAGGGGCGTGACCTCCATCGCCATCGTCTTTTTGCATTCCTATGCCAATCCGGCCCATGAGCACGCCGCCGCCCGGGCCGTTGCCGCCCGCTATCCCGACATATCGCTCACCACGTCGGCCGAGGTGGCGCCCGAGATCCGCGAATTCGAGCGGACCTCGACCACCGTCGTCAATGCCTTCGTCAAGCCCTTGGCCGAAACCTACCTCGACAGCCTGGCTGCGCGCATCCGGGATTTGGAGATCGACGGCCCTTTTTTCCTGATGCTGTCCAACGGCGGCCTGACCCACCTCGACGAGGCCAAGCGCCGCCCGGTGCAATTGCTTGAATCCGGCCCCGCCGCCGGCGCCCTGGCCGGCGCCTATTTCGGCAGCGCGAGCGGCGAAAGCGAGGTCCTGGCCTTCGACATGGGCGGCACGACGGCCAAGATCAGCCTGATCGACGGCGGCGAGCCCTCCATCGCCTATGGCTTCGAGGCGGCCCGGACCAAGCGCTTCGCCGAGGGCAGCGGCCTGCCGATCAAGATCTCGACCATCGAATTGATCGAGGTCGGCGCCGGCGGCGGCTCTATCGCCCGGGTTGAAGAGTTGGGGCTGTTGAAGGTCGGGCCGGAAAGCGCCGGCGCCGAACCGGGACCGGCGTGCTATGCCAAGGGAGGCCAGGCGCCGACGGTGACCGACGCCGATCTGTTGCTCGGCTACCTCAACGCGGATTACTTCCTCGGCGGCGCCATGACCATCGACCGCGCCGCCGCCGAGGCCGCCATGGCGCCCCTGATGGCGGCCACCGGCCTGGGCCTTGAGCAAGTCGCCTGGGGTATCCATGACGTGGTCAACGAAACCATGGCCGCCGCCGCCCGGGTGCAGATCACCCAGCGCGGCAAGGACCCGCGCGCCTACGCCATGCTGGCGACCGGCGGCGCCGGCCCGGTGCATGCCTACAACGTGGCGCGCAAGCTCAACCTCGGGACCCTGGTCTGTCCACCGGCGGCGGGCGTCGGTTCGGTCATCGGCCTCCTCATGGCGCCGGCCCGGGTCGACCGGGTGGGCTCCATGGTCAGCCGTCTCGACGAACTCGACTGGGACGCCTTCGAAGCCCTTTACAAGGCGCTCGAAAACGACGCCCGGGCGGTGCTCGAGGGAACCGCCGCCGAGCTTGACCAACTGCAAGTGCGCCGCCTGGTCGACATGCGCTACGTCGGCCAGGACTCCGAGGTCGTCGTCGGCCTGGGAGCGGGCCCTTTCACGGCGGCGTCGAACGATGCCCTGGTCGAGGCCTTCGAGGAAACCTACCGCCAGTTGTTTACCCGTACCCGGCCCGGTGTGGCGATCCAGGTGGTTAACTTGCGGGTATCGCTGTCGGCGCCGATCAAGGGCGGCGGCATGGAGATGGCGCGCCCGGACGACGGCGGCGAGAAAGCTGTGAAAGCCCGCCGGGCGGTTTGTTTCGGCGAGCCGGATCGATATCTCGAGACCGCCGTTTATGACCGTTACCGCTTGGCGAGCGGTCAGGTCGTCGAGGGCCCGGCGGTGTTCGAAGAAAAGGAATCGACCCTCGTCGTCGGTCCCGGGGCACACTGTCGGGTCCGGCCCGACGGCACCTTGATCGTCACCCTTCCCGCCGACGGGGGCTGAGCGTCATGGCCAAGAACCAACTGTCTTTCGATTCGGTCACGCTCGAGGTCATCTGGACCCGGCTTAATTCGGCCGTCGACGAGGCGGCGGCGGCCCTCATCCGCACGTCATTTTCGACCCTGGTGCGCGAGTCCCACGATTTTTCGTGCATCCTGACCGACGCCCATGGACGCTCCCTGGTCCAGGCGACCAAGAGCATCCCGTCGTTCATCGGCACCCTGCCGGCGACGGTGAAGCATTTCCTGCGTGAGTTTCCCCCCGAAACATTGTTTCCGGGCGACGTCTTGATCACCAACGACATCCACCAGGGTACCGGGCACCTGCCCGACATATCGTTGGCCAAGCCGATCTTCGTCAACGAACGCCTGGTTGGCTTTGCCGCCAGCACCGCCCATGCGCCCGACATCGGCGGCAAGATCCGCTCGCCCGAACCGCGCGAGGTGTTCGAAGAGGGCTTCCAGATCCCGATCATGAAGTTCCACAATCGCGGCGTGATCGACGCGTCCCTGGAGACGCTGTTGCGCAAGAACGTGCGCACCCCTGATCAGACCATGGGCGATCTGTGGGCCCAGGTGGTTGCCCTGGACCTGATGGAACAGCGCCTGATGACGCTGATGGAACACTATGGCCTGGACGAACTGGGCGCCCTGGCCGCCGAAATCCAAGGGCGCAGCGAACGGGCCATGCGGGCCGCCATCGCCGAACTGCCCGACGGGGTCTACACAAGCGAGCTGATGACCGACGGGGTGTCGGAAAAACCCATCCACCTGGCCATGACCCTGACGGTCGCGGGAAATGGCATCGACATCGATTACGCCGGCTCCCACCCCCAGGTCGACCGCGCCATCAACGTCGCCATGTGTTACACCTACGCGCTGACCGCCTACGGCGTGAAGTGCTGCACCAGCCCCAACCTGCCCAACAACGAAGGCGCCTTCGTGCCGATAACCGTCGGTGGGCCTGAGGGGTGCATCGTCAACCCGGTATTCCCGGCGCCGGGCGGTTCGCGCATGCTGATCGGCCACTACCTTCCGGTGCTGGTCTTCGGCTGTCTCGGCGACGTGGTGGCGGAGCGCGTCATGGCGGCCTCGGGCTCGCCCATGTGGGGCATGAACCAATCAGGCGTCGATGGCGCCGGCAAGCCCTACGCCAACATGTTTTTCTATAACGGCGGCATGGGCGCCACCTACCGCCGCGACGGACCGACCTGTCTGAGCTGGCCGAGCAACGTCTCATCGACCTCGGTCGAGCTGTCCGAGCAGATCGCGCCGCTCAGGTTCCATCACAAGCGCCTGCGCCCCGATTCCGGTGGGCCGGGCAAATTCCGGGGCGGCCTGGGCCAGGAAATCTCCCTCGAAAGCCGCTCCGCCAGCCCGATCGCGGTTTCGTTCCTGGCCGAACGCTCGGTCTATCCCGCCTTCGGCATCAAGGGCGGCCAGGCGGGAACCACCGGCGCCTTGGCCATCAACGGCCAAAAGACCGACCCCAAGCGCCAGTACGTCCTGGGTCACGGCGATACCGTCGGCCTAACGACGCCGGGCGGCGGCGGTCACGGCAATCCCAAGGAGCGCGACCGGGACACCCTGCAAAGCGACCTCGACGAAGGCTACGTCACCGATCCGTCTGATTACGAGTAGGCGTCGGCGGCCTTGACTTGATCGAGGATCAGATCGGCCATTCCCGGATCGGGTCCGATGGCGCCGAGGTAGGGGACCTCGGGCGTCCGGGCGGCGAGGATGGGTGGGACGTCCTGGCTGGCGTGCAAGCCGTCTTCGGTGAAGAGCCCGACGGCCAAGGCCGGCCCATCGAGCGCCGCCAGGACCTGGGCCAGGGTCGGCGCCTCATCGAGAAAAGCCGTCGCGACGGCGGCGAAGACGCCGCTTTGGCGGGCCCTGGCCGCGTGGGCCTCGGTGGTCCGGCGCGATGCCGGGTTGCGGGTCGAACCGTGGCCGACGAGAACGAGGGTTGCCGTCTCCGGGCCAATCGCGTGGTCGCCGGCCAGGGTCTGGGCGCGGTGCACGATCAGATCGGCAAGGCCCGCGTTGAGGCCGACCGGCGCCGAGAGCACGATCCGCCGACCGTCACGCTCGGTCACCGTCCCTTCCAGGCGGAGACGGCGGTAAAGGATGTCGCGCACTGCGGTTCCATCGGTCATGAAGAAGGGCACGACGTAGGTTACAGGCGCCTTGATCCTGGCCAAGACTTCGTCCGGATCGGGGCCGCCCGTCAGGGCCGCGCCCGCGACCTCGGCGAACACTCGGCGCTGGGCGAGGGCCGACACGTGGCTGTTCAGCGCCGCGTTGCCTCCCTCCGCGGTGCCATGGGCGACGAGGACCAATGCCGCCCGCCGCCAGGCCTCGTTCTCAGTGGCTGGTGCCGGACGAAAGGGTGATCTTGTTGAAGACATTGTACTTGCCGGACGGCTTGTTCATCGGTATGCGCTTTACTTCCTCCAAGGTGGCGGCGTCGTAGACGACGATGGCGCCGTCGTTCTCCCAGATGCTGATCAGCGCATAGCGTCCGTCGCGGGTGAACTCGACGTGGGCGGCGGTCTTGCCGGGCGCCGGGCGCAGGGTCTTGACGATCTTAAGCGTCCTCTTGTCGATGACGTGGAGCACGTCCTTGTGCGGGCCGAAGAAGACGTCGGTCCAGGCGAAGGGGGTGTTTTCGTGGCTGCGCATGAAAAATCCCGGCCCCAGGGTATCGATGCGCTTGATCGTCTTCCAACTCGTCATGTCGATGACGCTGACGGCGGCGCCCTTCAAGTGCGGCGTCGCCAGTACCTTGGCGCCCTGGTATTCGAAGGTGATTCCCGAGCCCAGATGCGGCATCCCGGCGAGTGCGATGTCGGCCACCTTGCGCCCGACGGTCAGGTCGACCACTTGGCCGTTCTTGGCGTTACGCGCCGCGCCGACCAGATTGGTGTAGGCCTGGTCAAAGAAAAAGTCGTCGAGATAGTCGTCGAGCCGGATGCGGCGCACGGGGAAGGCGCCGCGGTCGAAATAGCCTTCTTCCTTGCCGGCCCGATAGTCGTGGATGAAGCCCTGCGCCACCGGCTCGGGGTCCTTTTCATAAGACATCTCCCAGATTTCGGGGATGTCCTTGAGCGCCGCGATGAAGCTCTTGCGCGGCGCCGCCGTATAGACGGCGCTGACCCGAGACGACTTGCCCCCCTTACCGGTTACCTCGATGACCTTGATCGGCTCGAGGGTGCGGGCGTCAAATGCGACCAGGGTGTGGGGCAGCATGTTGGCCGCCATCACCGTGCGTCCGTCGGCGGCGACGGCGATGTTGCGCATGTTGATGCCGGCCCGCACCTCGGCCACCAGCTTAAGGGCGTGCAGGTCGTACTTGGTGATCCAGCCGTCCCGGGAACCCAGGTAGACGAAACGCCCGTCGGGCGAATACTTGGCGCCGCCGTGTAGCGCGAAGCGGGTCGGGAACCGGGCCAGGGGTTGGAAGCGGTCGCCATCGAGGATGGTGACGTGGTGGTCGCCGGTTTCGACCACGGTAAAGAGGTTGAGGGGGTCGGCGCCGTGTTGGGGGGTGTCGGGCAAGCCATCGGGGTCGTGGTGGACGATGCGGGACTCGGCGATCTGGTCCAGGCCCCAATCGGGGATGGCGGGAAGCGGCGTGTAGATCAAATCGACCAGGGCGGCGATCTGGGACGCCGTCAGGACCTCGGCGAAGCCCGCCATCTGACTCGCCGGACGGCCCTGGGCGACGACCTGGCGGGCCCGGGCGGGCTTTAGGCGGCCCAGGTTTTCGGGCAACAGGGCCGGGCCGATGGCGCCCAGCCGGTCGCCGCCGTGGCAGGCGGCGCAGTGAACGTCATAGAGGGCCGGCGCGTCGTTCGCCGCCGCCGGTAAAGCGGCCAGGACGCCGATAAGGATAACCGCCAGGCGCTTCATGGTTCAGCCGGCCCGCCGGGCGCGCCGTCCGGCCGAGAAGGGGGTCAATTGGATTCGCTCGGCGGGGGCGACACCGATTTCCTCGTCGGTCAGGTAGCACGCCGGGTCCTCGGCCCAAAAATCGCCCGTCACCTGATGGGCGCGCACGCGGGTATTGCCGGCGCAGATGTCGAGATAGCGGCACGCCCCGCAGCGCCCGGTCACCGGGCGCGGACGTTGCTTGAGCCCGGCCATCAGGGGATCGCTTGTATCGCGCCAGATCTCGGAAAACGGCCGCTGACGCACATTTCCGAGCGAGTAGTGCCACCACATGGTATCGGGGTGGACGTCGCCGACATTGTCGATATTGGCGACGTTGACGCCCGATGCGTTGCCGCCCCATTGGCGCAGCTTGGCCTCGATATGCTCTGCCTTGTCGGGGAAGCGCCGGCGCACCCACAAAAGCAGGTAAACGCCGTCGGTATCGTTATTGCCGCTGACGAAATCGCGCCGCCGGCCGGCGTTTTCATCGGCCAGGCAGTGCTCGAACAGTTTGTCCATTGTGCGCCGCGTGCTGTTGAGGTGGGCGTCGTCCTTGCGGTTGTGGTTGCCCCGCCCGGCGTAGTTGAGGTGCGAGAAATAAAACCGCTCCACTCCCTCGCGCTCCACAAGTTCGAGCATGGCCGGCAGCTGATCGGCGTTGTCGCGGGTCATGGTGAAGCGGAGCCCCACCTTGAGGTTCCTTTCGCGGCACAGGCGCAGGGCCGCGATCGAGGCATCGAAAGCGCCCTTACGGCGGCGAAAGGCGTCATGCACGGCGCCGATGCCGTCCAGGCTGATGCCGACGTAATCGTAACCGGCCTGGGCGATGGGGCCGATGGTATCGGCGTCGATCAAGGTGCCGTTGGTCGACAGGCCGACGAAGAATCCCATCTCCTTGGCGTGGCCGGAGATCTCGAAGATATCGGGACGCAGCAGGGGCTCGCCGCCGGACAGGATGAGGGCCGGCACGTGGAAGCGCTTGAGGTCATCCATGACCGAAAAGACCTCAGCGGTCGTCAATTCGCCGGGAAAGTCGGTGTCGGCCGAGATCGAATAGCAATGCTTGCACGTCAGGTTGCAGCGCCGGATCAGGTTCCAGATGACCACCGGACCCGGCGCGTCGCGGCGCGCCGCCACCGGCGTCGGGTCGATCAACTCACGCATGAACTTGGAAATCCTGAACATTGCCGTCTCGTTTCACGCCACCAGGCGCAGCCCCGTCTTTTTGAGGATACGCGTACTATACAACACTTGGTGTCCGCGAACGTCCGCCGCCAGCAGGCGGGCAAGGGCGTCGATGTGGCGCTCCACCGCCGGGCGGTCGCGTCCGTGAACCATGGCAAACAGATTATAGGGCCATTCGGGCGGGTGGCGCGGCCGGTGATAGCAATGGCTGACGAAGTCAAGCGCGCCGACCCGGGTGCCCAGTGCCTCGATACGATCGTCGGCGATGTCCCATACCGTCATGGCGTTGGCCGGGTAGCCCAGGGCGTAGTGGTTGGGCACGGCGCCGATGCGCCGGATGACGCCGTGGGCCAACATGCGTTTCAGGCGTTTGATGACCTCGGCTTCGGGGATGCCGACGTGGCGGGCAACGGCGGCGTAGGGCCTGGACACCAGTTCCAGGCCGCCCTGGGTGGCGACGACGATGCGCCGGTCCACCGCGTCAAGGGGGCCGGCGTTCATGCCTCCAACCTCAGGCCGACGAAGAATTCCTGGCGCTTGGGCATGTCGTGGACCTTGAGCCCGGTTGCCGTTTCGATCTCGGCGATCACCTCGGCGATGCGCCCGGGCGTTTCGGTGGCGATCACGAACCACATGTTGAAGGCATGGTCGCGGGCATAATTGTGGGCCACCTCGGGCCGGGCGTTGACCGCCTCGGCGACGGCCTCGAAGTCGCCCTCGGGCACCTTCATCGCCGCCAGGGTCAGGCCGCCGCCCAGGCGCTCGGCGTGATACATGGGGCCGAAGCGGGTCAACACACCGCGCGCCAATAACGCGCCGAGGCGCCGTGTTACCTCGTCTTCGTCCATGCCGAGCCCCTTGGCGACCTCGGCAAAGGGCTCTTCGACAAGGGGGAAGCCGCCTTGCAGGTGGTTGACAAGGGCGCGGTCCGCCGCATCCAGGTTAATCTCGGCGATCATGCCGGCACCGGGGGGCGAGCGTAGCGGGCGCCGCGCTGCTTGAAGCGCCGGCGGCTGAACAGCACGTCGCGCGGCGTATCGGCAAGACCCGGAAGGCGGGCCAGTTCATCGGCCTGAGCCAGCACCGTCGCCCGGTCGCGGCCGTGGATCATGGAAAAAAGATTGTAACGCCAGTGCGGCGGCCGCCGAGCGCGGCGGTAGCACAGGGTCACGAAGTCGACGGCGCCGACGCGCCGTCCGACCTCGTCGACGTGATCGTCGGGCACGTCCCACACGACCATGGCGTTGGCCCGGTAGCCGAGTTCGCGGTGGCGCGCAACCAAGCCCAGGCGCTTGATGGTGCCGGCGTCGAGCATGGCGCGGAGCACGGCGATTACGGTTTCTTCATCCACTCCCACCCGGCGGCCGATGTCGGCATAGGGGCGGGGGCTGAACGACAGGCCGTCGGCGACGGCGGCAAGCACGCATTGGTCGGTTTCGGTCATGTCCATTCGAGGGCGAACCCCAAGTCCAGGTGGTATTCCTGTTCCATCGGCAGGTCGATGACTTTGAGGCCGGTGCGCTGTTCGATATCGGCTAGCACCGCGTCGAGGCGCGCCCGGTCGGCGGCGATGACCACGAACCACAGGTTCAAGCGGTGTTCGCGTTCATAGTTGTGGTTGACCTCGTCGTATCCGTTGACCAGGGCCGCCACCTCTTCGATGCGCTCGTCGGGGACGGTCATGGCGGCCAGGGTCCCCGCGCCCATGGCGCCTGGCCGGACAACGGCGCCGAGGCGCGCGATGGCGCCCTCGCGGCGCAGCCTCTCCAGGGCCCCGATGACGTCTCCTTCACCGACCCCAAGGTGCTCCGCCACGTCGGCGTAGGGGCTGGGCGACAGCGGAAAGCCGCGTTGGTAGTGGTCGAGCAGTTGCCGATCCAGGTCGTCCATGCTTACAACCCGGTGCGATGGGCGCGCGCCGTGAAGAAGATGCCGCTCGGCTTGTCGGCCGCAACCATGCCGACGGTGGCGAAGGTGGCGGTATCGTAGACCTCGACGCGGTCGGCGTCGCGCACCGACACCCAGACCTCCTCGCCGCGTGGTGTGAATTCCATGTGCAGCACCGCGGTGCCCGGCTTCAAGGTCTTGACGATGCGCCGCGTTGGAACGTCGATGACCTGTACGGTGTCGTTGTGGGGCAGGGCGAAGTTGACCCAGACCTGGCGTCCGTCGGGCCGTCCCATGACGAACACCGGCTGGCCGTGGACCGCGATGCGTCCGACCTCGGTCCAGGTCTCGGCATCGACGACCAGGACCTCGTGGCGCCCGATGGCGGGGATGAAAGCAAGGCCGCCGGCCATCGCCCAGCCCTCCAGATGGGGCATCTTGTAGACCGGCAACGGCTCCTCGCCCCTGCCATAGCCGTCCAGAATCCGCCGTACGCCCGAGTCCAGGTCCCACATGTCCAGGAGCGCCAGTCCGTCGTCGCCGAACTGCCCGGCGATATAGTGGCGGCCATCGGGGGTGATCAGGCCGTCATAGGGTTGCAGGCCGACGTCTTCGAACTTTCGGATGCGGGGCGGGCCCGGCGCGCTGAAGTCGGCGACCCAGATCTCGCCCGCGTCATAGAGGCTGAAGACGAAGCGCCGGCCCGGCGCGTCGACCAGGCCGATGACCTTGGACAGGGCGCCGTCGGACCCGGTAACGGCGGGAATATCGGCGACCATTTCCAGGGTCCGGCTGTCGAAGACGCGCACGCCGCCCGGTTTGTAGTTGGACACAGCGACCAGTTTGCCGTCCTGGGAGATGGCGCCGCCGATGCTGTTGCCGGCCTGGGCCACGCGCTTGGTCACCCGGCCCTTGAGCAGATCGACCTTGGTCAGCCCACCGTCGCGCCCGAAGACAAAGGCGTAGCGCCCATCGCGGGAATAGACCGCCGAGGCGTGGGAGAGATCGCCCAGGTCCGCCACCCGGGCCAGGCGGGCGCGCTTCGTGGTGTCGATGATGAGCACCGAACCGGCGGCCCGTTCGACGACGATGCCCAGGTCGCCGGTGCCCCTGATCTCGGCGCAGCCCGCCACGGCGGCGGTCAGGGCGAGGGCGGCGGCCAGTATCCGCGCCGGACGGCGGCGCCGGGCGCTCATTGGCCGGCCTCGCCACGGCGCAGGGTGCGCACCAGCCAGGTTGCTTCGGCCGCCGTCAGCAAGGGGTGCCAGCGCGGCATGGGGGTTCCCGGCCGGCCGTCCAGAATGACCGCCACCAACTCGTCGTCGGATTTGCCGGCCAGGGCTTCCGGCATCAGTGACGATCCCAGCCCGCCCTTCATGGTCATGCCGTGGCACGAGCCGCAATCGTGTTTCAGCATGTGCAGGAGTTGTGCCTGGCGTGGCGCCGCGATGGCGCCATCGGCGCTCGCTTCGAAGACCAGGGCCGCCGCCCAGACGATGGCGAGCAGCAGAACGACGACGTGTTTAGCCATGAGATGTCTTGTCCTCGGCCTCCCCCGTCGCGGCCTCGTCATAGGCCAGTTCCTGCCAGTTCAAGCGCGCCGCCAAATCGACGACGCGGCCGATGATGATCAGTGTCGGCGCGCCGTAGCCCGCCTCGGCGACCGCCGCCGGCAGTTCGGCAAGGGTGGTTATGCATTGGCGCTGATCGGTCATGTTGCCCCGGGTTACCGCCGCCGCCGGCGTGTCGGGCGCCAGGCCCGCCGTCAACAGCTTGGCGACGATCTGCTTGAGGTTGGCCAATCCCATGTAGACCACCAGCGTGGTGTCCGGATCGGCCAGACCGCGCCAGTCGAGATCGAGCTCGACGTCGCCGCGGCAGTGGCCGGTAACGAAACGCACGCTGGTCGAGAGCGAGCGGTGGGTAAGGGGAATGCCCAGTCCGGCGCTGATTCCCGAGGCGGCGGTGATGCCCGGCACGACCTCGAAGGGGATTCCCTCTTCGATCAGGCGCACCGCCTCTTCGCTGCCGCGCCCGAAGACGAAGGGATCGCCGCCCTTGAGGCGTATCACCCGGTGGCCGGCGCGGGCCAGACGCACCAGAAGGTCGTTGATCTCGTCCTGGGGCATGTGGTGGCGGGCCTTGGCCTTGCCGACGTATATGCGTGTCGTGCCGGGCGGAACGAGATCGAGAATTTGGGCCGATACCAGCCGGTCGTAGACCACCACGTCCGCCTCGAGTAGCAGGCGTTGGGCCTTGACCGTCAGTAACTCCGGATCGCCGGGACCGGCGCCGACGAGAAAGATTGGCTGAACGTTTCCCACCTTCAACTCCCGGCCCGAACGCCGCCGCGCCGCGCCAATGTTGTAACCGTTCCTAAACAATCACAGGGCCGGAATTGTCTCATTGACGAAGGTCAAACATCGGCCGTTCCCGGCCGGCCGGCGCCGGGCTGCCCCCTTTCTACTTGCGGATCAGGTCGCGGGGATAGGGGGTGAGGATTTCGTGGCCGGTCTCGGTGACGGCGACGGTCTCGCTGAAGATCACCGAGCCTTCGCCGGCAAGCCGCAGGTTGGGGACGATGTGGAACACCATGCCGGGAACCAGCACCGTTTCGTCGCCCTGGTTGATGCTCTGGGTGCGGCCCTCGCCCCAGTCCGGCGGAAAGCCGATGCCGATGGAATACCCGGCCCGCTTGTCGAAGGGATAGCCCTGGCCGCGGATGTGCTTGCGGCACTGGTCGTCGACCTCGTGGGAGGTGACGCCGGGCTTGATCGCCTCGGCGGCGGCGATGAAACCGTCGCGGCAGGCCTCGTACATCGGCGTCCACTTTTCGTCCGGGCGGCCGACGGCGACGCTGCGCGACAGGGCGACGTTGTAACGCTCATAGGTGCCGCCGGCCTCGATGAACAGAATGTCGTTGGGGCCGATCGGGCGCCGCCGGTAGGTCTCCATGCCAAGCCCGGCGGCGGGCCCGGTGACGACAAGCGGCGGATGGCCGAGGTATTCGCTGCCCGACGAGATGAGGCCGTGATGGAGCGCCGCCGCGACGTCGTTTTCGGTGGCGCCGGGCTTGACCGCCGCGACTCCGGCGTCGATGGAGGCGGCGCAGCAGCGTCCGGCCTCGCGCATGTAGGACAGTTCCTGGGGCGATTTGATCAGGCGCACCTTCTCGATCAGGCCCGAGCCGTCGATCGGTTCCTTGCCGAGCCTGGCAACCAGCTTCTTGTACTGGGTGACGGTGAAGAAAAACGCGTTGTCCTGATTGCCCAGGCGCTTGTCGGCCAGGCCGTATTTGGCCAGGCAATCATAGACCCAGTCGTTGACGTCTTCGGTGTCGGAATAGCCCTCGACATCGTCGATCCACGACGCCTGGGCCTGGGTCACGTTGAGGCCGCGCGCCAGCATGATGGGGTTGCGGTCGATGGGCACGACCAGCATCTGAAACGAAAAATAACCCACCGTGTGATAGCCGGTGAGATAGAAGATGTTCTCCGGCGCCGTGACCAGCAGAACCTCGATGTCCGCCGCCGCCATGTCGGCTTGGACGTTCTTGAGGCGGGTCCGGTATTCCTCGACGGTAAACGGCAGATCCCCTTGGGCCATGGCGTCGTCTCCTCCTGGATTGTTGGGCCGGCGGATGATTGATTTGGTTTAAGCGATTTCGAAGACCGCATCGACCTCGACCGCCGCGCCCAGCGGCAGCGAGACGGCGCCGACGGCGAAGCGGGCGTGGCGTCCGTCATCGCCGAACACTTCGACCATCAGGTCCGAGGCGCCGTTGACGACCTTCGGCTGATCGACGAATTCGGGCCGGCAGCGCACGAAGCCGCCCAGCTTGACGACCCGCTTGACCCGGTCCAGGTCGCCGCCGCAGGCAGCCTTGATCTGGGCCAGCAGGTTGAGCCCGCACAGCCGCGCCGCCTGATAGCCGTCATCGACGGAAAAGTCCTTGCCCACGATGCCGACGAACTTGATCTCTCCGTCCAGAAGAGTGACCTGTCCTGAGACGAAAACCAGGTTGCCGGTCACGACATAGGGAACGTAGTTGGCCACCGGCGCCGCGGCTTCGGGAAGCGCGATGCCAAGTTCGTCGAGGCGTGTATCAATCTTTCCAGCCATTGGGTTTATCTCCTCCCTGATGATTCGTGCCGAAACGGTCGCGGAGCGCCGCCGACAATAGCCGCCGTCCACCCGCCCGCCAATCCCTAACTGGCGTCAGGGGCGGCATTTTCCCTGCCGGGCCGCGGCGGCGCAGCGTCGAGGGCCGCCGCGAGGGCGTACCAGGCGGGCTTGCGCCGGTAGTCCGCGTCGTAGGGAAGCCCCCGAACGATGCCGCTGTCGGGGCGTGGGAAGTGACCGGTCAGCCACGAATGGCGGTCCGTCATGCCCCAGGTCAGCACGGCTTCGGTGGCCGGCCGGGCCAGCACCACGTCGAGGAAGCGGGCGTAGGCGTCGGCGACCAGGCGATCGCGGCTCTCGATACTGCCACCGATCGAGGTGTCGCGGGCGTCCAACTCTGTCACCTGAAGGGCCAGACCCAAGTCCGCCGCGGCGTCGCAAAATTGGCCCAGGGCGCGTGTATCCAGGGAACCGTCGCTGCCCGGATCGAGGTGGCCTTGGATACCCAGCGCATGGACCGGTACGCCCTTGTCCAACAGGTCTTCGAGCAGACGGAGCGTCGCGTAGCGGCGTTGCCGTCCGACGTCCCAACCCCATTCGCAGCCGTATTCGTTAAACACGAGCCGGGCGCCGGGATCGGCCTTGGCGGCGGCCTCAAACGCGAGGGCCAGATAGTCGCGGCCGAGGGCCTTGAGAAAGAGGCTGTTGCGCAAACCGTCCCCACGGCCATCCTTGGGTTCGATCGCTTCGTTGACGACGTCCCAACTGTGCATTCGTCCGCGGTAGCGCCCGGCCATCGCCTTGATGTGACGGCGGATCAGTCTTGCCGCATCCTTGCGCCGATCGGCCAGGTGCTTCGCCAGCCACTTGGGATTCATGTCATGCCAAAGAAGCGTGTGGCCGCGCATCATCATGCCGTGGGCGGCGGCGAAATCGGCGATCGCATCGGCGTTGTGGAAATCGAGGACCTTCCTGCGGCGTTCCAACGGACCCCATTTGAGAGCATTTCCGGGCACCACCATTGCAAAATCACGGGTCAAGGTGTTCCGGAATGTGGGGTCGGCGAGGAGAGGCGCGCTGACCTCCGCGCCGATAATCAATCCCTTGCGCGCCGCGCGTTCCTTCAACGGGGCCGCGCCGACGATTATAGGGTCCCGGTTCGGGACCGAAATACAGCCGGCGAGCGCCAAGGCGCTACCCCCGGCCAAGAAAGTGCGCCGCGACAGGGGAGGGGACGTCGTCATGGGATGAGCATAGACGAAGACTCTTGAAAACGTGAGCCGCGACGAATTGCGGTTCAACTACGCGCCGGCGGACCCGGCCGTCTTGACGGGCGTGTCGTGGCCGCGTTCAATCGCACCATGCCAAGCAACACCCCGCCCCGCCCAAGCCAGGAAATCCATACCGTAACCTCACCGTGGCGCCGCCGATGAGCAGGCCGTTCAACAACCCCGTCACCCTGTTACGGAACCACGACTTCCGCGGCCTGTGGTTCGCCGGCGGCTGCTTTTGGACGACGCGGTGGATCGAAATTCTGGCCGTCAGCGTGTTCGTCTTCGATTTCACGGGCTCGGCGGCGATGGTCGCCTTGATGGTCTTCGCGCGCACCGTGCCGATGGTTCTGTTCGGCGCCGTCGTCGGTGCCCTGGCCCAGTACGTTCAAGGCCGGACATTATTGCTTTTCGGCCTTGCGGCCCTGTCGGTGATGTCGGCCGTCCTCGGCCTGCTCGTCGCAAGCGGCGCCATAGAGGTCTGGCATATCGCGCTCGGCGCCTTCCTGAGCGGCACTTACGGGACGATGGAATTTACCGTCCGCCGCATCATGCTGGGCGAGATCGTCGGCACCGAGCGCGCCGGTTCGGCCCTGGCCCTCGATGCCGTGACCATGAACGGGACCAAGATCCTGGGTCCCGTCGTCGGCGGCATTTTGTACGAACTCATCGGGCTCGAAGGCGCCTATGCGGCCAGCGCCCTGCTTCACGGCGCCGCGGTTCTGCTTGTCGCCGCTCTTCGCCATCGGCAAGGCGCGCGCACCCTGCCCCAGATCCGGTTCACGGCGGAACTGTTCGACGGTTTTCGTTACGCGGCCACCAACAAACTGCTGATCGGCATGTTCATCGTTACCGTGACGATGAATTTCTTTGCCTTTCCGTTCGTCTCCATGGTCCCCGTCATCGGCAAGGAAGTTTTGCACCTGAGCGCCTTGCCGATCGGGCTGTTGATTACGTCAAACGGCCTGGGCTCGGTGGTCGGAGCGTTGTTCATCTCGGTCTATCAGCCGCGCAACCGGGTGCGGGTGTTCTTTTTCGGCTCGCTTCTCAATCTTGTCGCAATCTTCGCTTTTTCCTATTCGTGGAGTTTCGAGTTCGCCCTGGTCACCCTTCTCGCCGCCGGCCTTTGCAATGCCTGCTTCGGCGCTAACCAATCGGCTATCGTCTTCCTGTCCTCCGAACCGGCCATGCGTTCGCGCATGATGGGCGCCCTGACCATGTGTATCGGCATGGGGCAATTCGGCTTTCTCCACCTCGGAGTTCTGGCCGGCCTTTACGGCGGCGCCACGGCCGTCGCGATGATGACCGCCGAAGGGTTCGCGGCAATGGCCGCGATTTACCTTCTAGTGCCGGCGCTGCGCAAGAAGCCTAAGGATGCGCGGGTGCCGCCTTAATCGTCGAGGCGGAAGCCCTCGGGGAAGGGGTCCGACGGATCGTAGCCGTACTGGATGAGGCCCGCCAGCCAGGCGCGCCCGGCAATGGTCGGGATGACGGCGGGCAGGCCGCCGAGCGTGGTTTCCTCGATAACCCGGCCATGGAAGCGGGTATCGATGATCGAGCGGTTGTCGAAACGTTCACCGACCGCGATCTGGCCCTTGGCGCGCATCACGGCGAGCCGGGCGCAGGTGCCGGTGCCGGTCGGGCTGCGGTCGATGCGCCCGGGCTGCACCACGCAGGCGTTGCGCGATGTCTTGCCGCCGTCGGGCGAATCGGTAATCGGGCAGGCGATTTGGGACAGCGAGACGCCCTTGAATTCGGGCTCGGTCGGATGGGCGGCCTCGATCTGCTCGATGGCGGCCATGGTTATCCGCATGCCCATGGCCACGATGTCGCGTCCTTCGTCGGGGGTCACCGAAAAGCCCAGCGCATGGGCGTCGGCGATGGCGAAGAACATACCGCCATAGCTCACGTCCACGCCGATGGTGCCGAGACCGTCGACCTCCAGCGGATGGTCGAGCGCAATGACGAAGGCGGGCTGGTTGGTGAACTCGATCTCAAGTGCGCCCTTCTTGTCGCGCCGCGCCTGGATGGCGATCAGCCCGGCCGGCGATTCGAGGGTGAAGCGCGTCTCGTCGCCGGCCATCGGCACGATGCCAAGCTCGATCAAGGCGGCCGACGTGGAAATGGTGTTGGAACCCGACATGGGCGGGTATTCGACCGATTCCATGATGATGTAGCCGGCCGCCGCCTCCGCGTGCTTTGGCGGCACGATCAGGTTGGCCGAACTGATGCCGGCGCCGCGTGGCTCGTTCAAAAGGAAGCGGCGCAACCAGTCGTCGTGGTCGCGCATATGGACCATCTGCTGTTGCACGGTGTCGCCGGGCGGCGGCACGACGCCGCCGGTCACGATCCTGGCCGGCGTGCCCTCGCAATGCATATCGGCCACCGTGATGGTGCGCGACCAACGCATGGTTTTTTCTCCTTCTTGAATTCGGCGTTGTGCACTCGAATAGGGCTCTAGCGCATTTCATGATTGCTCGGCACCGGGCCGGTGCCGATACTTATTAACATGGAAATGTCTTAGCTTGCCGCCGCCAGTCCGATGCGCGGCACCGGGGCGGGCGGTTCGCCCTGGCTCTCGGCAAAGGCGGCGCCGAAGATCGTTTCCCAATAGCCGAGCGCGTCGTCGCCGGCGTTGTCGCGCTCCAAAAGACAGGCCGTCTTGGCGGTGCCGTAGGCATCGTTCGCCGCCGCCAGCCACGACCCGCCGACGGCCAGAAGCTCGGGGCTGCCCGGAATGGGAACGGCGCGGTCGCGCTGGAAACGCAGCCAGAAGAAGAAATCGCGGACCATCCAGTCGTAAAACAGAAGGCCGCGCCGGTGATAGGTCCAGACCGAGACGAAATCGGTCACCAGCAGTTCCAGCGCCAGGGCGCCGATGTCGATGCGCCGCGCCCGGCGCCAAGCCTTGAGCATGAGGATCAGGTGGCTCGCCTTGTTGCCGCTGGCGGCGTCGGCGGCCTCCAGGCGGGCCCTTTCCGCTGCCGGATCGATGACGCGCCAGGCGGTGGCGGAACCCGGATCGGCAACCAGGAAGGCCGAGCTCTCCTCGGCCGGATGGCGCGGGAAGCAGGGGATCAGCCGGACCGCCGCCGAGCGCCGGGGCACCTCGCCGCCGGGCCGCACGGCAAGCCAGCCTTCCGCTGCCTGGGTGATGTCGGAAAACCGTTCTCCGAGCACCGCCGCCAATTCAAGGCCAAGCGAGCGGCCGCCGGTTGCCGGGCGGTTCTCGGACCTCAGGTTGGCGGGCAGCACATAAAGGACGTCGATGGTATCGGCCGGACGGATGGCGGTTCCCTTGCCGTGGCCGCCGATGATCAGGTGGTCGCTCTCACCGGCGCCTGGAAATCCGCCGGCCAGAAGCTCGTCCAGAGGGCGGAAATGGGACCTCAGGCAATGCGCCACATCGGCCGCCGCCGCCAGGGCGTCGCACCTTTCGCTTGCGGTGGGCCGCAGGTGTTCGATAAATCCGCCGAACCGCGCAAAGACGTGCCGCCAGGCGTCGGTCATCGGCCCCCGGCTCCCTCCCTGCCCTTGTTTGGCGGGCAAAAAAACGGGGCGGCCGCGGGACAGAGCCCCGCGACGCGCCCCAAGTTTTCCAGGGAGGAACTGTGGTAGACGCCACGCTCACCTCCGGGACAGGAAAAAAATGGGGCGGCCCCGGGACAGAGTCCCGAAACACGCCCCAAGTTTCCCAGGGAGGATCGGTGGAAACCATGGTTCATCACGAGCACCCGCTGGTCGATCCGCAGGTCACGCACTTCAGGCAGGTGCCGTTGCGAACCAAGGTAAAATTGCCGCATTCGGAGCACGAATCGCCCTCATAGCCCTTGAGCTTGGCCTCGCGGGACGAATCGGCGATTTGATCGTGCGCCGGTGCCGCCACCGCCGCGACCCGGGCACCGAGGGTGGCCTCCACGGTCTGGGTCGCGGTAATGGCCTCTTGCGGGGTGGCGGCGGCGCCCAGGCTACGCGCCACGGTGGCGCCGACCGCGTCCCCGTCGGCGCCGCCGTCGAGGACCAAGAGCTGATTGCGGACGTAACCGGTGGAGGCATAGCGCCGCATGGTGGCGGCGACCGCGTCATGCTCCGCCGCCGGCAGGTCGCCCTCGTCATCGCCCCGGCCCAGGCTGTCGGGCCTGACGTCGGCGGGCTCCACATGGGCGAGATCGTTGCGCCCCAGATAGGAAACGGCCAACTCGCGGAATATGTAATCGAGGATGGAGGTCGCCATCTTGATGGTGTCGTTGCCCTCGACGATGCCCGACGGCTCGAAACGGGTGAAGGTGAAAGCCTCGACGAATTCCTCCAGCGGCACGCCGTACTGAAAGCCGATGGAAACGGCGATGGCGAAGTTGTTCATCAGGCTGCGGAAGGCGGCGCCCTCCTTGTGCATGTCGATGAATATCTCGCCGACGCCGCCGTCCTCGTATTCGCCGGTGCGCAGATAGACCTTGTGGCCGCCGACGATGGCCTTTTGGGTGTAGCCCTTGCGCCGCTGGGGCAGGCGCCGGCGTTCGGCGACGGCGCGCTCGATAACCCGCTCGATGACCCGTTCGGCGACCACGCCGGCGCGGACCTGAGCCGGCTGGTCGGCGATGTCGGCGCCGAGGTCGTCTTCGTCATCGTCATCGGCCAGGAGCGACGCCCGCAAGGGTTGGGACAGCTTGGAGCCATCCCGGTAAAGGGCGTTGGCCTTGAGGCCCAGGCGCCATGACAGCATGTAGGCGTCCAGGCATTCCTCGACGGCCGCCCCGTTGGGCATGTTGATGGTCTTCGATATGGCCCCCGAGATGAACGGCTGCGCCGCCGCCATCATGCGAATGTGGCTGGCGGCCGACAGAAAGCGCCTGCCCAGGCGGCCGCAGGGGTTGGCGCAGTCGAAAACCGGCAGATGAGCCTCGGCAAGGTGCGGCGCGCCTTCCAGGGTCATGGCCCCGCAAACGTGGGTGTTTGCGGCCTCGATGGCGGTTTTGGAGAAACCGAGGTGGGCCAGCATGTCGAAGCCCACATCGTTGATCCGGGTAGCGTCGAGACCCAGGGTTCCGACACAGAACTCTTCGCCCAGGGTCCATTTGTTGAAAACGAACTTGATGTCGAAGGCTTCGGCCAGGGCGCCCTCCACCGCCTCGATGGCGGAGTCGGTGAAACCCTTGTCGCGCAATAGGGCGTGGTCGATTCCCGGCGCGCCGTCGAGCGTCCCGTGACCGACCGCGTAGAACGTAATCTCCTCGATCTGGCGAGGGGAATATCCCAGATGCTTCAGGGCCTGGGGCACCATGCGGTTGATGATCTTGAAATAACCGCCGCCGGCCAGCTTCTTGAACTTGACGATGGCGAAGTCAGGCTCGACGCCGGTGGTATCGCAGTCCATGACCAGCCCGATGGTGCCGGTCGGCGCGATCACCGAGACCTGGGCGTTGCGGTAGCCGTGGGTCCGGCCCAATGTCAGCGCCTGGTCCCAGGCATGGCGGGCTGCCTTCGACAGCGCCGCGTCGGGACAGTCGTCCGGGTTCAACGGCACCGGCAGGACCGACAGGCCGTCGTAGCCGTCGCTCTCGCCATGGGCGGCGCGGTGGTGATTGCCGATGACCCGCAGCATCGCCTGGCGGTTCTCGTCGAAGTGCGCGAATGCACCCATCTCGCCCGCCATCTCCGCCGAGGTGGCGTAGGCGGTGCCGGTCATCAAGGCCGTCACGGCGCCGCAGATGGCCCGTCCGGCGTCCGAATCGTAAGAGATGCCGGACGCCATCAGGTAACCGCCGATGTTGGCATAGCCCAGGCCCAGGGTGCGAAAATCGTAAGACAACTGGGCGATGCGCGCCGACGGGTACTGGGCCATCATAACCGAGATCTCAAGCGCGACGGTCCACAGGCGAACGGCGTGGACGAAGGCCGGAACGTCGAAGCCGCCGTCGTCGCGGCGGAAGGCCATCAGGTTGAGAGACGCCAGGTTGCACGCCGTGTCGTCGAGGAACATGTACTCGGAACACGGATTGGAGGCGTTGATGCGGCCGCTCTCGGGGCAGGTGTGCCAGTCGTTGACCGTGGTGTCGAACTGGATGCCCGGATCGGCGCAGGCCCAGGCGGCATGACCGATCTGGTCCCACAGGTCGCGCGCCCGGATGCGCTTGGAGACGGCGCCGTCGGTGCGCCGGACGAGTTCCCACTCGCCGTCGCCGAGGACTTTTTCGAGGAAGGCGTTGGTGACCCGCACCGAGTTGTTGGAGTTCTGCCCGGCGACGGTGAGATAGGCTTCCGAATCCCAATCGGTGTTGAAGACGGGAAACTCGATCTCGGTAAAGCCCTGGCGCGCGAACTGGATTATCCTCTGGATATAGTTCTCCGGAATCATCGATTTGCGGGCACCGATGACGGCTTTTTTCAGGCGCTTGTTGCGCCGCGGATCGAAACGCTCGTCGTCCTTGCCCTCGCCCTCGTGGCAGGCCCGCATGACCAGATTGAGATGAACGCTGGCCAGCCTGGATCCGGCGACCAGAGCCGCCACCTTCTGCTCTTCGCGGGTTTTCCAGTTGATATATTCCTCGACGTCCGGATGGTCGATGTCGATGACCACCATTTTGGCGGCGCGCCGCGTCGTGCCGCCCGACTTGATGGCGGCGGCGGCGCGGTCGCCGATGCGCAGGAAACTCATCAGCCCCGAGGAGCGCCCGCCGCCCGACAGGGGCTCGTTGGCGCCGCGCAGGCTCGAGAAATTGGTCCCCGTGCCCGATCCGTACTTGAACAGGCGCGCTTCGCGCACCCACAGGTCCATGATGCCGCCCTCGTTGACCAGGTCGTCGTTGATGCCCTGGATGAAGCAGGCATGGGGCTGGGGATGTTCATAGCTCGACGCCGAAGCAACCAGCTCGCCCGTGCGGTAGTCGACGTAATGATGGCCCTGGGCCGGCCCGTCGATGCCGTAGGCCCAGTGCAGTCCGGTGTTGAACCATTGCGGAGAGTTGGGCGCCGCCGCCTGGGCGCAGAGCATGTGGCGCATCTCGTCGTAATAGGCCCGGGCATCGTCCTCGGAATCGAAATAGCCGCCTTTCCAGCCCCAATAGGTCCAGGTGCCGGCCAGCCGGTCGAGCACTTGGCGGACGCTGCTCTCGCCCGTGTAGCGTTCGTCGGCCGCAAGCTTGGGCAGGGCCTGATCGTCTCCGGCCTGGCGCCACAGCCATTGCGGCACGCCGTCCTCTTCCACCGGTTTCAGGCAAGCCGGAACGCCGGCCTTGCGGAAATACTTCTGGGCCAAGATGTCGCAGGCGACCTGCGACCAATGAACGGGGACCTCTATGTCGTCGGCGTGGAATACGATTGAGCCGTCCGGATTCTTGATTTCGCTCGATGTCGTGCGGAACTCAAAAGACTGATAGGGAGAGACACCCTTTTTGGTGAAATAGCGAGCGATCCGCATTTTGCCCCCCTTATGGCCTCGGCTAACCGGTTGGTTCTTATGGGCACGCGACCCCCCTCGGTCCCGTGGTCCCACAACGCGTCGTTCCCAGAACACAACAGATTGTGGATACTACAAATTGTGCCCTTGTTACGGCGAAGCTACAAAATGTAGCCAATCGCCGTTCGAATGGCAACATAATTTCGCCACATTTTGTGGCTCACCACCCAAGAATCCACAAAATATGGGGAATAACAGGGACTTAGGAGGCCGCGTTGCGGCGCCCCGCCTTGGCCTCGGCGGCGGTCGCTCCCAAGGTCAGGAATCGCTTGAATGGGGCTGGCGTGACAGCATATGTTGAAGAAGGCCTCCGACAGGCAGGGCTGTGCTGGCCGGCGGATTCCCGAGAACCGGTTGCCCAAGAGGGAGAAGCAAACACGGTGACAGGTTCCAGCAAGGCCCGGCTACCGGTCGGCGGAAAGGCCGGCGCAGCCGACCGCCGCGACCGCCAACCCATGCCCGAAGAGACCCTTGGCCAATTGCGCCAGATCCTGGACGTTCCCGGATACGCGATCATATCGGTGGACGGCGAAGGGCGGATCACGCTTTTCAACCAGGGCGCGGAACGCCTGTTCGGCTGGAGCGCCGGGGAGATGGCGGGCGGTGCCGTCGATGCGCTATTTCCAGGCGGCTTGCCGGGCACCGCGACGCCGGAGCGGGACGGCTTTCAGAACATCGTTGGGCGGCGCAAGGACGGCACGGAGTTCGCCGCCGAAGCGGCCGTTTCGCGGCTGAAGAGCGACGGCGGACCGGCATTGACGGCGGTGGTGCGCGAAACCCGCGACGAAGGCCGGGAGATCTTCGAGAACGCGGGAATCGGCTTCTACCGGACCAGCCTCGACGGCCGTCCCTTGCGGGTCAACCAGGCCTCCGTCGCGATGATGGGCTACGACGACGAGGACGCGCTTCTGGCCGCCAAGAAGGACGTCGCGACGGAATGGTACGTCGACCCCGGGCGGCGCGCCGAATTCCGGCGCCTGGTCGAGAAAAACGGACAGGTCGCCGATTTCGAATCGGAGGTTTACCGCTTCCAGACGGGCGAGCACATCTGGGTTTTGGAAACCGCCCGCGTCGTGCGCGACGGGGACGGAAGGCCCCTTTATTACGAGGGCACGGTCATCGACATCACCGAGCGCAAGCGGACCCGCGAAGCGTTGCGCGAGAGCGAGGAAAAATTTCGCGCGGTGGTCGATTGCGCCCCGGCGATTATCCACCTCAAGGACGCCGAGGGACGGTTCCGGGTGGTCAACAAGGCGTTCGAGGATTTCTACGGCGCACCGGCGGCCGACGCCCTGGGCAAAACGGCCTACGACCTCTTTCCGAAGGCGCAGGCCGACGCCTATACGCGCCTCGACCGCTCGGTCCTGGAATCGGGCAGCATCCTGGTGCGGGAGGTCGAGACGCCGGTCGAAAACGGCGAGCCGCGCACCGTGCGGTCGGTCAGGTTTCCCATCCCCGGGGCCGGCGGCGAGCCGGTCGGAATCGGCGTGGTCGCCGAGGACGTCACCGAGCGCAAGCGTGTCGAAGAGGCTCTGAAGGAAACGACGCAGCAGTTGAACACGGCCATCGAAAGTTTTTCGGATGGCTTCATGCTATTCGATCGCGACGACAGGTTCGTCCTTAGCAACTCCGCCTATCGAAATTCTCATCCCAAGATTTCCGACCTCCAGAAAGTGGGCATGAAATTCGAAACCATCGTCAGAAAGCTCGCCGAGTCGGGATTTTACGGCAACACCCCCGACCAGGTGGACGACGTGGTTCGCGCCCGGATCGAAAAACATCGATCGGGAGATCCCTTTGAATTTCGAACGAAGACCGGACGCTGGTTTCGTATGGTGCAGTATAAAACCCCCGAAGGCGGAAGCGCTCTCGTTCAAATCGACATGACCGAACAAAGGCGCGTCGAGGAGGCGTTGCGCGAAAGCGAGGAGGCCTTGCGCCAAGAGAAAAGCCGTCTTTCACTGCTCTTGGAATCAAGCCCGTCCGTGATTTACGCGTGTAAGGCAAGTGGCGATTTCGGGGCAACCTATATTAGCGATAATATCAGGAACATAATGGGGTTCGAGCCGGAACAGTTCGTAAATGACCCGGGTTTCTGGAAAAACGGCATTCACCCCGAAGACGCGCCGCGAGTGTTTGAGGAATTGCAGCAGTTGTTCGTGCACGGAACTTATTCGCACGAGTATCGGTTTCGCAAACCTGACGGTTCCTTCATGTGGGTGGAGGACAACCTCAACTTAATTTACGATTCGGACGGAAACCCGCAAAATATCATTGGGGCGTGGTCAGACATCACCGAGCGCCGGCGGGTCGACGAAGCGCTGCGCGAGAGCGAGGCCCACAACCGTGCCATTTTGAACAGCGTTCTCGACGGCATCGTCACGATCAACGAGGAGGGCACGATCACGTCCTTCAACGCGGCCGCGGAAAGCATCTTCGGGTTTGCCGCCAAGGAGGCGGTGGGCCGCAACGTGAATATGTTGATGCCCGAGCCGGAGCGTTCCGAGCACGACGGCTATCTCGCGAATTATCTCAAGACCGGTCAGGCCGGCATCATCGGTACGGGACGCGAGGTGATCGGCAGGCGCAAGGACGGCACTCTCTTCCCCCTTGTTCTGGCCGTCAGCGCGCTGACCCTGGAGGACCGTCGTATGTTCGTCGGCGTCACCCGCGACATTACCGAGCGCAAGCTGGCCCAGGAGGCGCTTAGCGAGAGCGAGGAGCGGTTCCGCACCCTGGTCGGCAACATGACCGACAACGTGTTCGTGCACGACACCGAGGGCCGCTTTCGCATGGTAAACACGACCGCGCTCGAGAACCTGGGATACACCGAGGCGGAACTCTTGGACATGTCGGTGCCCGATATCGATGTCGACGCGACGGAGGCGGTGGTCCAGGGTCTGTGGCGGAAGTTGGCCGAGGGCCGCTCATTGGCGGCGGAGGGCCGTCACCGGCGCAAGGACGGCTCGACCTTTCCCGTCGAAGTGCTGCTCAACGGTTTCCAGGCCGGCGACGAACGGCTGATCATGGCCGTCGCTCGCGACATCACCGATCGCAAGCGGGCCGAAAAAGAGCTGCGCCTCGCCATGGAGGAAGCCGAGACCGCGAGCCGCGCCAAGTCGGAATTCCTGTCTTCCATGAGCCACGAGCTGCGCACGCCAATGAACGCCATCCTGGGCTTCGGGCAGTTGCTGCAGATCGACCCCAAGGAGCCCCTGAGCAATAACCAGCGCGATTACGTCGACGCCATTCTCAAGGGCGGCGAGCACCTTTTGCGGCTGATCGACGACGTGCTCGATCTGTCGGTGATCGAAGCGGGCAGGATCGAGCTCTCGTACGAAAGCGTGGCGTCGTCAGAGGTCGTCGAGGAATGCGTCTCCCTGTCACGGATGGTGGCGGACAAGCGGGGGATCATGATCGACGATCGGTGCGACAGCGCGCGGCCGTCGCGGGTATGGGCCGACCGCACCCGCCTCAAGCAGGTGCTGCTCAACCTGTTGTCCAATGCCGTCAAGTACAACAACGACGGCGGCCGGGTGATGCTGGATTGCCGGCCGACACCCGACGGCATGGTGCGCCTCTCGGTCACCGATACCGGCAAGGGAATCCGGGTTGATCTGCGGGACGAGCTCTTCCTGCCCTTCAGCCGGCTCGGCGCGGAAAAGTCGGGCGTCGACGGCACGGGGATCGGTTTGGCCCTGTGCAAGCGGCTGGTTGAGTTGATGGGGGGTCGCATCGGTTACGAAAGCGAGGCCGGCCAAGGGAGCACGTTCTGGATCGAGCTTCCCCCAGCCACCGGGGAAGGCGACGACGACCGGCCTCGGCCCCCGCGGCCGGCGGCGTCTGGGCAGCGCTGCGTCCTCTATGTCGAGGACAACCCGTCCAACATCCACCTTATGGAGGCCATCGTCGACCGCCTTCCCGGCATCGCCCTGATCTCGGCCCACAACGCGGAACTGGCCCTCCACATGGCCGAGGCCCAAGCGCCCGCCGCCATCGTCATGGACATCAACCTCCCCGGCATGGACGGGTTCGAGGCGCTCAAGCGCCTGCGCCGGTCGGCGCCAACTCGGGACATCCCGGTCATCGCCTTGAGTTCCGCCGCCCTGAAGGCGGACGTGGACAGGGGTTTCAAGGCCGGCTTTTACAACTACCTGACCAAGCCGATCCGCGTCGAAGTTCTCCTGGCGGCCCTAGGCCAGGTCCTGGACGCGAAGGGAGGAGCAAACGATTCCCGGCCCGCCTAATCGCGCCGGCGCGAGTCCGCGCAGGTGGACCAGGCCTAGGCTCCAGACTCAATTAATCCACCATATGACGATTGCGGCGATGAGGACAGCAGAGAGGAAGTTTCGTG